>JBIOUF010000123.1:0-4704 GCA_044866695.1 Nocardioidaceae bacterium
CTGTCCCCGTTGTGCACCATGTGCAGCCGGCCCCCGAACTCGGCCATCGCCACGGGCGAGTGCGCCTTCTCGCCCGGGACCTTCACGTTGGCCGACCAGCGCTGGCCGTCCCAGGTCGAGTGCCACAGCTGGTTCTCGCTGTCGCCCTGGTGCACCAGGTGCAGCAGCCCGCCGTACGCCGCCAGCGCCGGCGGCGCCTTGCTCTGCTGGTCGACGATCCGCTCGTTGGGCCGCCAGGACGCGCCGTCGTACCAGCTGTGCCACAGGTCGTTGGCGGACTCGCCCTGGTGGACCAGGTGCAGCAGCCCTCCGAACCCCGCCAACGCGGGTGAGCCCTTGGACTGCTGGTCGGGAATCGGGACGTTGGGTGTCCAGGACATGCGCCGCTCCTTGCGCCTGAGTGTCGTCCCCGACCCTATGACCGGCTCCGGTCCGGCGATACCCGTTCAGTCCCCGACGCGACCGGCGGGACCCTGTGTCAGATTGCGCCGAGCACGTGCTGGATGCTCACCAGGGCGGCGCCGCGGGCCCAGTCGGTGAAGGTGAGCGGCTCGGCGGAGATGTCCAGAGTGCAGTGTTGGGCCAGTCCGTGGCCGTCGCGGAGCCGCTCGTCGAGCGTCTCCCTCATGACCGGTGAGCCGACCAGGGGTGCGACGTCCTCGCCGGCCAGGACGATTCGCTCGGTCTGCAGGGCTCCGGCGAACGTGGCGACGAGGTGGCCGAGTGCGCGGGCCGCGTCGTCGAACCATGGGTCCCGGGTCTCGGCACGGCGGATGAGCTCGCCGTACGTGACGGGCCGGCCCAGGTGATGGGACATCCGCTGTGCGATGCAGTCCGGGTAGAGGTAGGCGGCGACGCAGCCGTGGTGGCCTAGGTCGCAGGCTGGCCCGCGGGTGTCGACCGGGGCGTGGCCCAGCAGATGCCCGTTGTCGAGGAGCTGCTCGACCACATGGCCCTCGCGCACCACGCCGAACCCGAGGCCTGCCCCCACGGTGACGAGGCCGAAGGTGCTGTGGGACTTGCCGGCGCCGAACCAGAGCTCGGCGCGCGCCAGCGCCGAGACGTCGTTGGAGACGACCACCTTCGCGCCCGTCGCCTGCCCGACGGGGCCGGCCAGGTCGACATCGGTCCAGCCGAGGAAGACGCCCTCGTGCACGACTCTGCGTCCGGTCACCACTCCACCTACGGAGAGACCGACCCCGTCCAGCCGGGGGAGTCCTCGGGAGAGCCGGCGGGTCAGCCGCGTGACGACTCCGATCGCGGGCCGGACGGGCACGCTGCCGTCGACAGCAGCGGGAAGCCGAGCCCTCCCGGTGGCGACGACGTTGCCCAGGAGGTCACAGGCGACGCCGTACGCCGTGTCCGCGGTGAGCTTGACGCCCACGACCTGATGCGCCTCAGGCACGGCTGAGAGCACCTGCCGGGGGCGACCGACCGCGGCGGCGGTGTCGAGCCGTTCGGTGACGATGCCGCGGGAGAGCAGCGCCCGCGCAACCCGTGACATCGAGGCGTCGGACAGGCGCAGGTCCGCGCCGAGCTGGCCGCGCGTGGCGGGACCGTGGGTGAGCAGCCGGCGGGCCACCGCCAGAGACGGGCCCGAGAGTGGCGCGCCGACCTGCCATGGCATATCGGACACGGCTCCATGCTAGGAGACGACCCTTGTCAGATGCGCCGATCACCCGATACTTTCATCCTGCCCGAAAAGATCTACGGCTCTTCTGGGGGCGGCGATGCCACGTCAGACAGCCCGACCCGGCGGCCGAGCCGGCAACCCGCGCCTCAGCGCGGTCACCGTCCTGGTCGTCCTCCTCGCCAGCCTGCTCAGCAGCTGTGGCGGCGACGACAACGGCCGGACCACCTTGACGTTCTTCCAGTTCAAGGGAGAGGCGGCGCAGTACTTCCGCGACCTGGCCGCGGAGTTCGAGCGCGAGAACCCCGACATCAAGGTCATCGTGGACACCCCGGCAGACCCGGAGACGGCCCTGCGCACGAGGTTCGTCAAGGACCAGGTGCCGGACGTGATGACCCTCAACGCCAACGGGACGTTCGGCGAGTTCGCCAGCGCCAAGATCTTCCGCGACTTCGCCGGCGACCCCGCTCTCGACGGGGTCAACCCGGCGTTCATCGACGTCATCGGCGCCCTCGGCGCGGGTGGGGAGGGTGAGGTCAACGGCGTGCCGTTCGCGGCCAACGCCAGCGGCCTGCTCTACAACGAGGAGATCTTCGAGCAGTACGACGTGGACGTGCCCCAGACCTGGGACGAGCTGATCGCCGCCGCCCAGACCTTCCAGGACAACGACGTCGTGCCGTTCTACGGGATGCTCGCCGACAACTGGACGCCGCAGTCACCGCTCGCGCCGCTGTCCGCCCAGCTGCAGCCCAAGGACTTCTTCGAGGAGCGGTTCCAGGAGAAGACGACCTTCGCCGAGGGCTGGCGCTCGACCGCCGACCAGCTGAAGGAGCTCTACGACTACACCCAGCCCGACCCGCTGTCGGACGGCTACGAGGACGGCACGGCGGCCTTCGCGCAGGGCGAGTCGGCGATGTTGCCGCTCGGCAGCTACGCGGTCCCGCAGATCCGGCTGGGCGAGCCGAAGTTCACCGTCGGCAGCATGGCGTTGCCGGCCACCGACGACCCGGCGAAGACCACGCTGGTCTCGGGGGTGGACGTGCTCATCACCGCGAGCCGGGACGGCGACCACCCCGAGGAGTCCGAGCGGCTGATCAGGTTCCTCATGCAGAAGGACGTGATGAGCGACTACTGCAAGGCGCAGGTCGCGATCCCCGCGCTGGAGGGGCTGACGAACAAGGACCCCGCTCTGAAGGGGATCCAGAGCTTTATCGACGACGGCAGGATCGTCGGGTTCACCGACCACCAGTTCATCCCTGCGATCCCGCTGGCACCGCTGTTGCAGCAGTTCATCCTCGACGGCGACACCGACACGTTCCTCGACGACCTCGACAGCTACTGGGACCGGGTCGCGCAGCGTCGTACCTGGGGACTAGGAGCCACCCTGTCATGAGCACCGCCACCACGCCGCCCTCGGCACGAACGGGGCAGATGGCGTACGACGCGTCCGAAGCGCCACCGGACCGGAAGAAGGGCATCGCCCGCACCTACTACGTGATGGTCATCCCGGCGCTGGTGCTGTTCTTCGCCTTCCACACCGTGCCGGTGCTGCAGGGCATCTACTACAGCTTCACCGACTCCCCGGGCTACGGGCCGTCGAACTTCGTCGGCTTCCGCAACTACGTGGCGCTGTTCACCGACCCGCGGGTGATCCACGCGTACTGGTTCACCTTCCTGATCGCCGGAGTCGCCACCGTCGCGGTCAACATCGTCGCTCTGGCGATCGCCGTGGGCCTTAACAGCAGGATCAAGTTCAAGACCACCCTGCGGGGGGTGTACTTCATCCCCAACGTGCTGGCGATCCTGGTCATCGGCTACATCTTCAACTACCTGTTCAACAACTCCCTGCCAGCCCTGGGCGACAAGCTCGGCATCGACGCCTTGTCGACCTCGCTGCTCGGCAAGGCGAGCACCGCCTGGATCGCCATTGTCATCCTGGCGGTCTGGCAGGCCGCCGCGTTCAACATCATCATCTACCTCGCCGGCCTGCAGACGATCGACGCCGACATCTACGAGGCCGCCTCGATCGACGGCGCCACGTCATGGCGCGCGTTCCGCAGCATCACCTTCCCGCTAATCGCCGGGTTCTTCACCATCAACATGGTGCTGTCGCTCAAGAGCTTCCTGCAGATCTTCGACCACATCGTCGCGCTCACCAACGGCGGCCCGGGCACGGACACCGAGTCGGTCGCCCTGCTGATCTACAAGGGCGGGTTCCAGGGCGGCGAGTACGGCTACCAGAGCGCGAACTCAGTGGTGTTCTTCCTCGTCATCGTGACCATGTCCATCGTGCAGCTCCGAGTGCTCCAGCGTCGGGAGATGAGCGTCTGATGTCCACCACCTCGTCTGCCGAGACCGGTTCCCTCGCCGGGACCGAAGTCACCAATCCCAACACACGACGGTCGCTGCGGCGGGCGCGACGCCAGGAGCGGGCCGAGTCCGGGCCCGTCAACTGGTGGCTGACCGCGCTGCTGATCGTGCTGTCGCTCACGATCGCGGTCCCGCTCTACTTCGCAGTGGTCACCGCCCTGAAGACGCCAGACCAGCTCGGCGGCACGGGCTTCGGCCTGCCGACCGAGGTTCGCTGGGCGAACTTCAAGGACGCCTGGACGCTGACCGACTTCCCCACCGCGGCTCTCAACACCGCACTCATCACCGTCGGCGCCGTCGTCCTCACCCTGCTGACCAACTCCATGGTGGCCTACGCGATCGCGCGCAACATGGACCGGACGTTCTTCAAGGGGCTGTACTTCTACTTCGTCTCCGCGCTGTTCGTGCCCTTCCCGATCATCATGCTGCCGGTTGCGAAGCAGACGGCGCTGCTCGGGCTGGACAACCGTGCGGGACTGATCCTGCTCTACGTCGTGTACGGCCTGGCGTTCAACATCTTCGTCTACACCGCCTTCATCAACTCCATCCCTCGTGCGCTGGAGGAGGCGGCCGCCATCGACGGTGCGTCGACCTGGGGCATCTTCTGGCGGGTGATCTGGCCACTGCTCGGCCCGATGAACGCCACCGTCGGCATCCTCGCCTGCCTGTGGGTGTGGAACGACTTCCTGCTGCCGCTGGTGATC
>JBIOUF010000124.1:0-2339 GCA_044866695.1 Nocardioidaceae bacterium
GCGGGCCCCCCGCTGCCGCGGCCGGTCGCCTCGCCCACCGAGGAGCCGCCCGGCGAGGAGCCGCCCACCGAGGCGCCGCCCACCGAGGCGCCGCCCGGCGAGGCGCCGCCCGGCGAGGCGCCGCCCGGCGCGGAGCGGCCCGGCGCGGAGCCGCCCACCGAGGAGCCGCCCGGCGAGGCGCCGCCCGGCGAGGCGCCGCCCGGCGAGGCGCCGCCCGGCGCGGCGCGGCCCGGCGTGGAGCGGCCCGGCGCGGAGCGGCCCGGCGAGGAGCGGCCCGGCGAGGAGCTGTCCAGTGAGGGCATCGTGCTCGGTGCCGTCCAGGTGCCGCACTCCGGCCAGCCGCTGGTCTTCCTCGCCGACCACCCCACCACCGGCGGCTACCCCGTGGTCGCCGTCGTGGACCCCGCCGACCTGCCTTCCTGCGCCCAGCTCCGCCCCGGCGACCCGGTCCGGCTCCGCCCCGCCCGTCCCAACGCCAACGCCCGCTGACCCCCCTCTCTCCTGCGCCGAGCCGTCAATGTTGGTGCGCCGAGCCGGCAATGGTGGTGGGCCGAGCCGTCAATGTTGGTGCGCCGAGCCGTCAATGTTCGTGGGCCGAGCCGGCAATGGTGGTGGGCCGAGCCGGGGAGGGGGGCCGAGCGTCTTGGTTTCGAGGCTCGCAACCTCGCACCTCAACCAGCGGCGGGGTCGAGCCGTGATCGTTGGCGCCGCGCTGTCGCCGGCTCGCTCAGGCCGGCTCCGGCGGCTGCCAGCGGGTGAGGGCCGGGTCGTCGTCACGAAACGTCCGCACCGGTCCGGGACCGCTGTCCGCGGTCTCGAACCGCACCGTGACCCTCCCGGCCCCGGCCCCCCACACCCAGCCCCGGCCGTGCTCGGCGTGCTGCACGTCCGCCCCCGGAGGCCATCGGCGGGCGGACCGCGCCACGCCTGCGGTCGGCGCGGCCGCCGGCTCGGGGCACGGCTCGTCCGGGTGGTCCGGGTCGCTGCCCCGGCCCGTGCCGAGGGGTCCGCTGCCGACGAGCGCGACGCCCTCGAACAGGTCCTCCTGCACCCAGTCGGCCAGCCCCGACACGCCGACGCCGAGCAGCCGCACCCCGCCCGTGCAGTCCAGCTCGCCCAGCAACCGACGGGCCAGCCGTTGCAGGACCTGGGTGCTGTCGGTCGGGGCGTCCAGGGTGGTGGACCTGGTGTGGGTGCTGAAGTCGTGCAGCCGCACCTTGAGCGTGACCGTCCGGCCAGACAGCCGGGCCTCGCGGAGCCGGTCGGCGACCTTGGCGGCCTGCCGGTCGACCAGCCCCTGCAGCACCCGCCGGTCCACGAGGTCGGTGTCGTAGGTGTCCTCGACGCTGACCGACTTGGCCTCGCGGTGTGCGACCACGGGCCGGTCGTCCTCGGCGCGGGCGAGCGCATGCAGCGCTCCGCCGTTCGCCTGCCCCACCAGCCCCACCAGCTCCTCGAGCGAGACCGCGGCGAGCTCGGCCACGGTGTGGACGCCGACCCGGCGCAGCCGCTCGGCCGTCGCCGGCCCGACGCCCGGGATCACCCGGACCGGCCGCGGGTCCAGGAACGCGCGCTCCTCGCCGGGCGGCACCACCACCAGCCCGTCGGGCTTGTCGGCCTCGCTGGCCACCTTGGCGACCAGCTTGGACCTGGCGAGCCCCACGGAGGCGGTGAGGCCGCCGGTGGCGTCGCGGACCCGGTCCTTCAGGCGCCGCGCGGTCGCGGTCAGCGCCTCGGTGGAGAGGTCGTCCCCGGTCGCGGCGACGGCCAGGTCGACGTACGCCTCGTCCAGCGACAGCGGCTCCACGAGGGGGGACAGCTCGCGCAGCAGCGCCATGACCCTCGCGCTGGTCTCCCGGTAGGCGTGGAACCGGCCGGAGAGGTACGCCGCCTGGGGGCATCGCGCCCGGGCCTCCGCGGTGGACATCGCCGAGCTGATGCCGAACCTGCGCGCCTCGTACGACGCCGTGGCGACCACCCCGCGCCCGCCCACCCCGCCCACCACCACCGGCTTGCCCCGCAGCGACGGCTTGTCGCGCTGCTCGACGGAGGCGAAGAACGCGTCCAGGTCGAGGTGCAGCACACTTGGCGCGGCGCGAACCCTCGGCACCCGGTCATCATGCCCTCAGGCCGGGACCGACGGCGGGCGCACAGGCCGGTTCCCGTCCCCAGAACCCGAACCCCCCGACCTGTGCACAGGCCGGTGACGACTCCCCCCGCGAGCCGGCGACCGGTTCCACAGTGGGGTCATGACGCCAGAACGCGGCCGGCCCGACCCCTCCCCGCTCTTCGACCCGTCCGGGATGCCTCGGGTGACCCTTCGCACGCCGCTGGACGTG
>JBIOUF010000125.1:0-3753 GCA_044866695.1 Nocardioidaceae bacterium
TGGTGGGCAGCACCACGGCGCCGAGCTTCATGACCGCGAGCATCGTCTCCCAGAGCTCGACCTGGTTGCCGAGCATCAGCAGCACCGGGTCCCCGGCGCCCACGCCGTGGCCGGCCAGCCAGGCCGCAAGCCGGTCGGACCGGGTGGCCAGGTCGTCGAAGCTGCGCTGCAGCACCGAGCCGTCCCGGCCGGCGATCACCAGGCCGGGATGGTCGTTGCCCCGGGCGATCTGGTCGAACCAGTCCACGGCCCAGCAGAAGCGGTCGCCGACGTCGGGCCAGGTGTGCTCAGCCGCCGCGCGGGCGTAGTCCTCCCGCACCTCGAGCATCCGGTCGCGGGCGGCCCGGTAGGCCTGGTGGGCACTGGTCGGCTGGGCGGGCGCGGGGGTCGCTGAGGTGGTCACCGGCTCATCGCACCGGCCACGGCGCCGCCGGTCAAGGGCCGAACGAACCGCGCGGGTATGGCGATCGCCGGTGCCGCGTCCGCCGACAGCGCCGTCAGTCCCCGGGCCACTCCCCCGTCCAGCGCTCGAAGAGCCGGGCCCCGGCCCGGTCCACAGCAGCCTTGGTCACCGCGAAGATGGCTCCCGACACCAGCGCCGCGAGCAGCACCTGCTTGACGTCGTACTCCGACTGCAGCGCGGTCGGAGGCTCCGAGGTGTCGCCGGGCGACACCTTCTGCCAGATCTTGCGGGTCACCATCCCGGCGAGCGCCCCGGCCGCCAGCGAGGCGACCAACCCGACCGGGCGGTACAGGATCTTCGCGGACGTGCTCGTCCGGTGCTGCTCAGCGGTCACCGGTGGCCTCCCAGTGGTTGTTGTGGGTCGTTGCCGTGGTCGTTGCCGTGGTCGTTGCCGGTGGCGGAGGTCGGCGCCGGCCGCTGGTCCGTGTCGATGTGGGCGGTCTCGCCGGAGGTCAACCTCAGCGCGCGAGCCTGGTCGATGTCGGACTGCCGCTGCCGCCGCTGCTTGTCGATGTTGCGGGTGTCGCGCGGCGGCAGCTGGATGGTCCGCTCGGCCGGCAGCCCGGCCTGCAGCTCCCGGCCCCGCTCGAGCTCGGCGTCCAGCTCCGCCCCGAAGAGCAGCGCCAGGTTCGTGATCCACAACCAGAGCAGGAAGACGATGACCCCCGCGAGAGCGCCGTACGTCGTGTTGTAGCTGCCGAACTTGGAGACGTAGAAGCCGAACGCGGCCGAGGCGAGCACCCAGACCAGCACCGCGAAGACCGCTCCCACGCTGAGCCAGCGGAACTTCGGCTGGTCGACGTTGGGGGTGGCGTAGTAGAGGAGCGCGACGACGAGGGAGACCGCGAACAGCACGAACGGCCACTTGGCCCAGCTCCACACCGTCACCGCGGTCGAGCCGATCCCGATCGCCTCGCCGACCGCCTCCGCGAACGGGCCGGTGAGCACCAGGGCCGTCAGCACGAGCGCGACGAGGACCACCGCTATCACGGTGACCAGCAGCATGAGCGGGCGGAGCTTCCAGAACGGCCGTCCCTCGCTGACCTCGTACACCCGGTTGAGCGCGCGCCCGAACGAGCCCACGTAGCCCGAGGCCGACCAGAGCGCGGTGGCGAGGCCGACGAAGAACGCGATGCCGGCGCTCTGGGTCGTGGCGAGGGACTCCAGGGTCGGCCGGATGGTCTCGACCATGTCCGCCGCGCCCAGGTCCTCCAGCACCCCGACCAGCGTCTCGACGGTCGTCTCCGGGTCCTGCCCGGCCAGGCCCACGAGCGATAGCAGCGCGATCATCGCCGGGAACAGGGCCAGGACGGAGTAGTAGGTCAACGCGGCGGCCAGGTCCGTGCACTGGTCCCTGCTGAACTCCCGGGCGGTACGCCGCAGGACGTACCCCCAGGACCGAGCGGAGAGGTCGGTCGGCGAGTCGGGGAGCTCGTCCGGGGCTTCGGTCACGGGGGCCTCCTCCCGGGTGCTGTCGACGTGTGCCTGCCCGGCGCCCGCCGGTACGAAACGCTACCGAGGCCGTGGCGAGGACCTCACCGTCGCTCCACCGCCGGCTCATCGTCGCCTCACCGTTGCCTCAAGGGGCATCCGGCTCGGCCCCGGCCGGTTCCTCTCCGCTCGCTGTGACCGGCGCACCCTCGCGGAGACACTGGCGGGCATGGGTGTCGCTGTCGTCATGTCCCGGCCCACCGACCCGGTGCCGCCGGGCGGGGAGGCGAGCAGCGAGGTCCGCATCCGCAACACCGGCGCCGTCGTGGACCAGTTCGTGCTGGACTTGGTCGGGGAGGCGGCGTCCTGGGCGCACGTGGAGCCGGCCACCGTGAACCTGCTGCCGGGCGAGGAGGCGACCGCCCGGATCGTGTTCCAGCCGCCCCGCACCTCCCGGGTGACCGAGGGACCGGCGGCGTACGCGCTGCGGGTGATGTCGCGGGAGGACACCGCCGGGTCGTCGGTCCAGGAGGCGGTGGTCGAGGTCGGGCCGTTCTCGGAGGTGGTCGGCGAGATGCTGCCGCGCACCTCGACGGGCCGGCGCGCCGGACGGCACCAGGTCGCCCTGGACAACATGGGCAACCACCCCGAGCTGGTCAGCATCGCCGCCAGCGACCCTGACCTGAAGCTGCGGTTCAAGATCGAGCCGGTCAACCTGACCCTCGAGCCCGGTACGGCGACCTTCGTCAAGGTCCAGGCGCGCCCGAAGCGGACGTTCTGGCGGGGCGCCAACACCACCTTGCCGTTCGAGGTCGCGGCCACCCCGGCGAGCGCCGAGCCGGTGCGGATGCCGGGGGCGATGCTGCAGCAGTCGCTGCTGCCGTCCTGGTTCTTCAAGGCGCTGGCCCTGGCCGCGGTCGCAGCGATCGCCCTCGTGGTCTTGTGGTTCGCCGTGCTGAGGCCCGCCGTGAAGTCGACCGCCGAGGCGGTCGCCAAGGACCAGACCAAGGAGCTGGCCGCCGCGATCGAGGAGGCGTCCGCCAAGGCCGACAAGGCGCAGGAGCAGTCCCAGCAGGCCGCGGAGAAGTCCGACGACGCGAGCGAGCAGTCCACCGAGGCCGCCAAGGCCGCGACCGACACCCAGCAGAAGGTGGACAAGGTGATCGGTCCGGACGGGACGGTGACCACGACCGGCGGCGGCGCCAGCGCGCCGGCATCAGGCACCTTGGACGCCCAGGATGCCCGCGACTTCCGGGTGACCACCCAGGTGGCCCCGAAGACCGGCTTCGGCGACTCCGACCCCGTCGAGCCGCCGGGCAAGAAGGTGCTCTGGGTCAGCGACCTGGTTCTGCAGAACCCGGCCGGGGACTCCGGCACGCTCCGGGTCCAGCGCGGTGAGGACGTGCTGATGGTGTTCGGCCTGGAGAACTTCCGCGACCTGGACTACCACTTCATCCAGCCCGCGAAGTTCACCAAGGACGACCCCGTCGTCGTCTCGGTGCGGTGCACCAACGACACCGACGACTGCACCCCGTCGGTGTACTTCAGCGGCCAGGTCCTCGCCCCGGAGAAGAAGCCCGCGACCAAGAAGAAGAAGAACGCATGACCTTGGAGGTCGTGCCGCTCCTAGCCCAGAGTCTGCGTGGCCCCGGGGTTGGTGAACGTGATCGCCCCGCCGAAGGCGCAGGTGCTCGTGCAGGTGGCGTTGACGGCCGGCGTGCCACCGACGGTGACGAGGGGCACCCCGGGCGTCCACGGCGCGAGCTGCGGGGTGCACGGCTGGGGGGTGAGGACGCCCTGCGCGGCCGCGGTGGCGGACGCGACCGCAGGGTTGGCCAACGACGAGCACATGCCGAACG
>JBIOUF010000126.1:0-15484 GCA_044866695.1 Nocardioidaceae bacterium
GGCCGCGGTCCCGGCGGTGTAGGCCGTGGCCAGGCCGGCGGCGGCCTTCTGCGCCAGGCGAGCGGTCTCGCGGCTGGTGCTGCCCAGGGCGCCGGCGCCCTCACCGAACGGGTTGCCCCGTCCCGGCGCCATCGCGGTGAGCCGGCGGAACGGCTTGAGCGCAAGCCACATGATCAGGCTGAACAGCGGCAGCAGGACCAGGGTGAGCCAGGCCGGCAGCCGGGACGCGGGGTCGAGGATCACCCCGAGCACGGTCACGGTGAGCGCGGCGCCGGCGCCGAAGATCACCGCGTTGACCACCGCGGCGCCGACGGTGCGGCCGACCCCGATCACGATGCCGCGGGCGGCCGGGAACAGTCCGAGGGTGGCGAACGCCGGGAACAGCATCACCGCCAGCCGGACGACGAGGAACGAGCCGAGCAGCATCAGGCACGACACCAGCAGGAAGGGCAGCGCGAGGGCCGTCGCGAGGGCAGCCAGGATCGCGTAGGCGACCCGGGTGTCGGAGCGTTGCCCGGTGAGGAACTGGTAGGCGGCCGGGTCGTCCTTGCGGACCCGGTCGGCCAGGTCGCCGAAGTCGTCGCGCTTGGCGTCGATGATCCTCCGTCCGGCCTCCGGGTCGTCCTGGACTACGCGGGCCTCGCGCCAGGTCAGCGTGGTGGCCCGGAACAGCGCGGGGCCGTACTTCGTCGCGGTCGCGGAGTCGGTGGAGCCGAGCTCTCCGGCCAGCCAGGCGGGGTACAGGATCGAGGACTGCAGGCTCGACGCGACGGCGGTCGCCGGGTCGGCGGCGGTGTCGCCGTTCAGCCCTTGGACGACCCCGCCGAGGGTGTTGGTGACGGTGTCGTCGGCGATCTGCCCCGCCTCGACCGGCCACCGGAACAGGGCGGCGGCGACCACGACCACGAACAGCGACCACAGGACCGCGCCGGCCGAGGAGGCCATCGCCATGCCGCGGGCCTTGACCAGCAGCAGCAGCCCGACCATCACCAGCACCACCGGAGCCCAACGCTCGAACAGCCGGGAGTGCAGCACGTCGGAGACCCGGATGAGCAGCGGGTCGAAGATCTGAAGGAACGTCGGCCGGAAGGCCACCTCGGTCAGCGACGCGGTCAGGGCGGACAGCCCCACCGGCAGGTTCATCACCCAGTTCCCCACGGACGTGCCGATCACGGCGTCCGGCTCCCGGGCGGCGTCCGGGCCGCAGCCCAGGTCGTAGGTGTTCCACCGGAGCCCGGCGAACCCGTACTGCTCGTACACCGTGGTCGTAGCGTCGTCGGCGAACGGGTCCTCCTCCGGCGGCAGAACGTCGGGCTCCGGGCCGAAGAACGCCGCGAGCCCCTGACCCGGCTGGTCGGGGGTCGGTGACTCCTTGCAGTCCATGTCCAGCGTGGCCACCGAGGACCGGCCCGCGCTGGCCAGGGAGTCGTCGGCGGTGACGGCGGACGCCTGGGCCGGCACCAGCGAGATCACCAGCACCGTGGCCACCCCGGCGAGCAGCCCGCCCAGGACCGCGGGACGGGTGCGGTTGGTCCGCGGTGCGGTGACCCGTGGTCGCGCCGCCGGTCTCCACGCCTCGCTCCGGTCGCTCATGCGACCGCTTCCCCGTCGTCGGCGTCCCGGTCGCCGGGAATCCGGTGCAGGTCGGGCTGGTCGCCGCCCGGCCGGATCGCGGCGTGCCCGTCGAGCGTGTCGTCGGGCAGCCCTCGCGGCGTGGTGTCCAGCGCGGCCAGGAGGTCCGGCTGCGCGGTCAGGTCGACTCGAATCTTGTCAACGTGACCATCCACGTCGCGCATGACGAACTCGCGGAACCCGTTGGCCGGAGAACCGTGCCCGGCGGCGCTCCCGTGCGGCGACAGCGTGGCCAGGGTGCGTTCGTAGCCGACGCCGGTGGGTACGCGGAGCATCCGCAGGCCGTCGCGGGCGGCGTCGTCGTCCTCGATCCGCCCCACGAAGGCGGCGGACATGAAGTTGGCCACGTCCATGCCGAGCACGTCGACCGGGTTCTGCGAGGCCGCCAGCACGGCCGTGTTCCACTTGCGCGAGTCGCGGCCCAGCCTGGTGAACAGCGCCCGCCCGGCCGACCACTCGCCCAGGAAGTGGGTCTCGTCCAGGGCGATGAGCTTGCGGTCGCCCATCGGCCGCCCGTACACCGCCCGGGTCGCGTACCAGGCGCAGAGGTGCAGCAGCGGGACGGCGAGCTGCTCGGAGGTGCTCCACGCCTCCCGGGGGACGCCGCGCGGCGGCAGGATCAGGCCGGGCATGGTCAGCACGGTCAGGTCCGCCTGCAGCCGCTGCCCGATGTAGACCGGGCAGGGGAAGAACAGCCGGGCCAGCGGCATCTCGGCCATGTCCCGCAGGTAGCTGGCGACCACCTGGCCGTGCGGGTCGTCGTTCGCCTCCAGGTTCTCGATCACCCGCCACAGCGACGACAGCCGGGCGCCCTTGGTCTGGCGAACCGCGTCGGAGACCACCAGCGCGGTCTGCGGCATCCGGGTCACCTCGGGGGGCAGCAGCATCTTGACGACGTCCATCGTCAGCAGCTTGCGGTCCTGCGCCGCCAGCACCCGGGCCTCCTCCAGCGCCTCCTCGTCGGCGTACGACGCCGGCAGCGGCTCGGGCACCACGTCGAAGGGGTTCAACGTGCCGGGCGCGGAGCTGGTCAGGTCCACGTGCCGGGCCCTGCCCTCGAGCTCGGGCAGCTCGGTGAGCCGGGCCAGCGGCCCGGACGGGTCCATGATCACGGTGGGGATCCCGCGCAGCGCCGCGGCGTGCGCCACCGCGCCGAGCAGCACCGTCTTGCCCGCGCCCAGCCCGCCGACCACCGGCACCAGCCCCGAGGTCTCGCGCACCTCGGTGGCGTAGTGGGTGTCGAACATCACCGCCCGGCGAGACGACCCCGCCGTGTAGCCCAGGTAGGGGCCCCGGCGGTCGCCGGCCTGGGACGCGGCGGTCGGCAGTCCCGCGGCCACGTAGAGGACCGGCAGGCGCCGCCGGTACGCCGTGGTCGACACCGGCTCGCCCGGGATGAACTCGCGGAGCAGGCCGTGCTGCCCGCGGGGGTGCTCGATGGTCACCCGCCGGCCGCGGTAGGAGGCGACCACCCGGCGGACCCGCTCCAGGCACTCGGCCTCGGTCGAGCCCGACACCGCGAGGCGGAACCAGCCGTGGGCCCGGGCGGAGGCGACGTCGGCGCCGCGGGACATCTGGTCCTCCACCATCCGGGCCTGGGCCGCCTGCCGGTCCAGCGTCAGCGGCTCGTCCAGGTCGTGCTCGTGGTAGTGCCGCTGCATGTCGCGCACCACCAGCAGCTTGCGCTGGATCGTCTTGCGCGCCTCGCCGCCGGAGAGCACGTCGAAGTGGGCCGACCACTCCACGGGGAACGGGAGCCGGTCGGTGTGGGCGAGCCACGGGTCGTGTGCCGGGTCCGGGGCCTCGATCTCCTCCAGACGGCCCACCGACAGCACGGCGACGTGCCGCTCCTGGACCCGGGTGCCGTTGCCGGTGTCCCGCAACCCCACCACCCGGGTCGTCCGCGCGAAGGGAGCCTGGGTGTGCTCGACGTCGTCGGCGAAGGAGTGCAGGTCCTCGGCGTCCCACCGGGGGTCGTCGTGCGGGGAGAGGTTGCGCGGCGACGGCAGGCCGATGCCGAGGCTGCGGCGCAGCAGCCACTCCATCTCCCGCACGGTGGCCGGGCGGCCGTCCATGCCCGGCAGGGCGACCGCTTCGGTGACCCGCTCGAGGAGCCCCTGCAGCCGGGCGAACTCCCGCGACCCCGGCCGGCGCAGCACCGCGGACGCCACCCGCCCGGTCAGCGGCCGGCCGGCCAGCCGGACCCCGAGGAACACCTCCTTGTCCGCCATGGTCTGGTGCTGCAGGTGCCGCTGCATCGCGACCAGGTGGTCCTCCCACGCGCCCCGCGCGCCGGGTGTCCCCGCCCGCTCCTCGGCGGCCTGAGCCTGGGGGCTCAGCCGGTGCAGCCGGCGCGCCCACTCGTCGGCCGGGTACGGCCGGGTCGTCACGCGCAGGTGCAGCCGGTGACCCGACAGCCAGGCCAGCGCGTCACCCAGGCCCACGACCAGCTGCTCGCGCTGGGCGTCGGACCGGAACGCCCACGGCTGGGTGGGCAGCCAGAACCACGCCCAGCTCTCGCGGTCGGTGAAGACGAGGTGGCCGTCGATCTCCCGGATCGCCAGCCTGGCCCGGCGTACCCGCTCCTGGGGGCGGGCGCCGCGCCCTCGCCCACCGGACCGCCGCGCCGGCCGCGGCCCGGCCGGGGTGGACCCGGAGTCCTGGGCCGAGCCCGACGGGGCCCGCCGCTCACGCCGCAGTCGTCGTCTGCGCACGCCGACCACCCCCGCCCAGCCGCCGCTCGAGGTCGGCCAGCGTCCCGACCCGGACGGCGGCGACCGAGAGCCGGGTCGTCGGCCCGGACCGGTCGCCCCCGTGGCGGGCCGTGCCGGGCACCCCGCGAGCCCGCGGGTGGCGGCGCGCGTGGGGCGCCAGGGCCTCCGCGCGGGCCAGCTGCCACACCGACCGCAGCGGCCGGTCGTGGTCGACCAGCCCGGTGACCGCGTAGGTCGCCAGCACGGTGACCACCAGCTCCCACACCGGCGGCACGCTGACCGGGACCGGCAGCACCGCCTCGACCAGCAGCACCCCGACGAACAGGGTCACCCCGATCCCGTACGCCGAGTACCTCGCCGTCCACGGCAGCGTCATCCCCTGGGGGCCGAGCCACACCGCGTCGACCCGGTAGACGTCGTCGTCCGGACGCAGCAACACCCCGCGCACCCGCGCTCAGCCGCGGGCGAACACGAAGTCGGCGATCTCGTCGCCGAAGCCGTAGAACATCGCCGCTCCCCCGATCACCGCGCAGCCCAGGAGCACGTTGGTGATGGTCAGCGCGTTCTGGCTCATCTGGCCCTTTCGGGCACCGGCGATGATCGCGATCCCGATGAACAGCAGCACCACCGGGACGATGTTGCGGACTCCCCACTCCACGATGCCGTCGGAGTTGATGTCCGGGTCCGTCGCCGCCGCGACGAGCATGCCAACAGCCATCAGCGAGCACCTCCAGTCAGCAAGCCAGTGGGCAGCCGGGACCGACGCCCACCGCAGGCGCGCCGTCCCGCAGCGCTTGAAGTACGCAGCCACTTCCTCCCAGCCGACCGCCTGCGGAGCAGCCTGGACAGTGGCGAAGGCGCAGGCGTCCGTGCCGGACCGCCTTCCCGAAAACCTGCTCTCGCCGCCTGGCCGGGCAACCGGAAGGTCCCTGGCGGCGCTGGGGCTCAGAGCGCGGTGCTCAGCTGTCGCGGGATCCCGGTCTGCACGGCCAGGGCGGGCGCGAGGCGCACCTTCGCATCCACGATCGCGATCCCCGAGGCGGACGCCATGACCGGGTTGAGGTCCAGCTCGGCGACCTCGGGGACCTCCGCGGCCAGCCGGCCGAGCCGGACCAGCGCGCGCTCCAGCCCGGCGACGTCGACCGGGGGCGAGCCGCGGTAGCCGTCGAGGAGCGGCCAGATCCGCAGGGACCGGACGGCCCGGCGCGCGTCGACGTGGTCGAAGGGCGGCATCAGGAACGCCCGGTCGTCCCAGACGTCGAGAGCGGTGCCGCCGGCCGCCACCATCACCAGGGGTCCGAAGGCGGAGTCCCGGACGATGCCCAGGGCGACCTCGACCCGACCGGGCAGCATCGGCTGCACGATGACCGCGACGCCGTCCGCGCCGAGCTCCCTGGCGAAGTGGTCCGCGGCCTGCCGGACCTCGGCAGGGGACCCCACCCCCACGCGGACCAGCCCCCGCTCGGTCTTGTGCACGATGGCCGGGTCGGCCACCTTCACCGCGACCGGGTAGCCGAGGCGGTCGGCGACCCGGACCGCTGCGGCGGCGCCGTCGGCCACCTCACCGAGCGGCCGGAGCCCGTACGGCGAGAGCAGCCGCCGGATGTCGGGCAACGACAGCCACTGGTCCACCGGCGGGCCGGCGAGCAGCCCCCGGGCCACCGCCCGGGCCGCGTTCGGCGCGTCGTCGTCGACAGCGTCGGCGGCGTCGTCGGCGTCGACCGGCTCGTGCCGGGACCTAAGCCAGGCGGCGTACCGGACCTGGTGTGCCAGTGCGCTCAGCGCGTCCTCGACCGTCTCGAACGAGGTGGCCCCGGCCGGCGGCCCGACCGCGCCGTCACCCAAGATGACCAGGAGCAGCGGCAGTCCTTGACCCGCCGCGGCCATCTCGCGGACGACCTGAAGCAGGCCGGGCAGGTCGCCGGCGATGGTGCTCACCAGGGCGACCACGACCGCGTCCACCTCCTCGGAGGCGAGCAGCTCCCCGACACACGCGCGCAGCTCGTCGGGAGCCACCGCCGCGCCGAGGTCGACCGGGTTGCGGACCCCCGCCGCGCCGGCCGCCCTACGGGCAATCCGGTGGCGCAGCCCCGGCCCCAGCTCGGGGACGGCGAGCCCGAGCGCCTCGGCCGCGTCCGCCGCCATCACGCCGATCCCGCCGGCGTTGCTCACCAGGCCGACCCGGGGACCGCGGGCGAGCGGCTGCTCGGCCAGCAGCCGGGCGGTGTCGGTCAGCTCGCGGCCGGTGCGACACTCGATCACGCCGGTCTGCGCCACCAGCGCCCGAAGGCCCGCGCTGGGCACCGCCGCCGCCGCCGTGTGCGACGCCCCGGCGCGGCGACCTCCCGAGGACCGCCCGCCGACCACGACGAGCAGCGGCTTGCGCTCGGCGAACGTGCGGGCCAGCCGGGCGAACCTCCGTACGTTGCCCAGCGACTCCAGGTACAGCGCGGCCGCGGTGACCCGCGGGTCGTCCAGCCACGCCGCGAGCAGGTCGTTGCCGGAGACGTCGGCCTTGTTGCCCAGCGACACGAAGCCGCTGATGCCCAGCCCGGTCCTCCCGGCGGTCTCCAGCAGCGTGATGCCCACGCCTCCGGACTGCGACGCCACGGCGAGGCCGCCGCTCGGGGGCAACGACGGAGCCAGGGTCGCGTTCAGCCGGACCGACGGGTCGTTGCTCATCACGCCCAGGCAGTTGGGACCGACCAGCCGCACGCTGTGCGCCCGCGCCAGCCGGACGAGCGCGGCCTCGGCGGCCGCGCCGTCGGGACCCAGCTCCCGGAACCCCGATGAGATCACCACCACACAGGACGCGTCGGCGCGACAGGCGTCGGCCACGACCTCGTGCACCCGGTCCGCCGGCACGGTGGCCACGACCAGGTCGAGCCGCGCCGGGACGGCGGACAGCCGGGGGTAGACCGCGACGCCGTCGAGCTCGGCGGCAGCCGGATGCACGACGAAGAGCTCTCCTCGGTACCCGCAGGCCCGGATCCCCCGCACCACGGCGTTCCCCACGCCGGTGCGGTCGCGTCGTACGCCGACCACCGCCACCGTGCTCGGGTACAGCAGGGGCTGCAGCGACCGCGCCTCCGCCGCGCAGTCGCGCTGGTCGGAGGCTGCCACCGCGGTCCGGGTCAGCGACGTGCTCAGCTCCAGCAGCACGACGTCGTCCTCGACCCGGCGCCGGGCCGTGAACCCGGCATCCTTGATCACCCGCAGCATGGCGGTGTTCTCGGCCAGCACCTCCGCATGCAGCGTGGTCACGTCGCAGCGCCGGGCCACGGCCGCGAGGTGCTCCAGCAGGAGGGTGCCGAGCCCCCGGCCGTGGGCGGCGTCGGCGACGAACAGTGCCACCTCGGCCTCGTCGTCGCTCAGCCGGTGCGCCGCGCCGAGGGCGAGCAGGTCCTCGCCGGCCTCCGCGACGAGTGCGGCCAGCACGGACTCCGGCTGGTCGTAGAGCCGCTCGACGTACTGGTCGCCGGTCCGGCGGCCCACGGTGAAGAAGCGCATCCTGAGACTCTCCAGGGAGGCCGTCGCGTGCAACGCCACCAGACGCTCGCGGTCCCCCGCCTCCAGCGGGCGGATCCTGGCCACCCGGCCATCGGCGAGCAGGACGTCGGCCGGGGGCACGGGTGGGGTCAGGCCTGCCCCGTCGACGCCCCACTGCATGGCCGCATCCTGCCCGCCCGCCCGCGACCGGGCCAGAGGAGGAGGTCCCGGCGCCGGCGCGGGGACCACTCCGAGGACTTCCGCCCCTGGCCAGTCGCCCGGGAAGGCTGGAAAGGTAGGGCCGTTGTCCAGAGGCGAGGAGGGCGCGATGCACACCAGGACGTGGCAGCTGGAGCTGTTCATCTTCGAGGACGACTCCCAGACCCGGGCCGAGGCGGTCCTGCGCACGGACGCGGGGACCGAGCTGCGGCAGGTCGGCACCGCCCGCCGCAACCCCTCGGACCGCAACGTCCCCGAGATCGGCGACGAGCTGGCCGCCTCCCGGGCGCTGGCCGGCCTGGCGCACGACCTGCTGGAGGCGGCGGCGGCCGACGTCGAGCAGAACGTCACCGCCGGCTGAGGCCTGCCCGACAAGGCCGAGCAGGACCCGCAGCAGCACCAGCTCGATGGTCTGCAGGCGTATTGCATGCACAACATCGATTCGCATACCATGAAGCCATGGCTCTCGTCCAGGTTCGCGACGTCTCCGAGACGACACTCACGTCCCTCAAGACGCATGCCGCAGAGCGCGGCCTGACGCTCACCGCCTACCTCCGCGCCGAGCTGGACCGGCTGGCCGCTCGACCGTCGAATGCCGACGTCGTCGAACGCCTGGCGCGACGCGAACGCGAGGGCGGTCCGACGTTGGCCGACACCGTGGCCGAGATCCGCAGGACGCGCGAAGCCCGTTGATCGTCATCGACGCCTCGGCCATGGTCGACGCCCTGGTGGACCAGCCGGCCAACCCGACGTTGTTGGCCCTCATCGCGGACTCCGAGCTGCACGCACCGAACCTTCTCGACTACGAGGTGGCGAGTGCGCTGCGAGGCCATGCGATCGCGGGAATGCTCTCCGACCGGCGGATGGCCGATGCCGTGGAGGACTTCAGCGCACTTCGCATCGAGCGTTACGCGCTCGCCACGATGATGCTCAGTGTTCTTGGCCTGAAGGCAAGGTTCACTGTCTATGACGCCGCATACATCGTGCTGGCTCAGGCCCTGGGCGCGCCCTTGGTGACCGCGGACACCAAGCTCTCTGGCGCACGCGCGCTCGATGTCGACGTTCGAGTCCTCCGGCCCTCCCGGTAGCCCGCTCCCGGTGCCGGTCCAGCGCCCTACGCTGCAGAGGCGAGCAGGAGGGATCCGAGCAGGCAAGGCACCCTGGTCCTCCCACACACCGATCACGCCGCAGCCACTCGCGGATCCGGGGTCTGACGCCGCCCGTCCTCGATGCATCGACCGACTCGACACCCTCAACTGCGGCAGCCTCTGACGCGCCGCTTGATCGAGCAGTACGTCAGGCCGGCCGCTGCCGGGCGACGTCGCCCGGTCCCTCGGCAGGCTGACCGACCGGGAGCGCGACGTGCTGCGGCTGATCGCGCACGGGCTCTCCAACGCGCTGGTCGTGTCGCTACCCACGGTCAAGACCCATGTCAACCGGATCTTCGCCAAGCTGCACCTCGACTCGCGGGCCCCAGGCGGTCGTGCACGCCTACGAGTGCGGCCTGGTGGTTCCGGGAGGCGCAGCACAGGGCCGACCCGACGCTCCATGATCCACAGCCACTGCGACCCTCGCGAAACCCTCGCCCACGTCCCAGCAGACGAGGTCCTCGACCGGCGTGGCCACACCCTGTGGTTGGCTGATCGGGTGTGCGCGGGCGAGGACCGGTCGATCCGGCGCCGGCTGCTCCTCGGCGTCGAGCAGACCTGGGACGCGGCCCGGCTGCGCCGGTCCGGGTCAGGGCCGCCGGAGGCCTTCCGGATCGAGCCCTACATCGGGCACGGCGGTGCCGAGGAGGTGGTGGTGCGCGGGCGGGTGCTGGACGACCCGCCACCCTCGGACGCGGTCGACGGCGAGGGCGTCGTCGCCGCGATGCGGCGTACGCTGCGGCACTTCGTCACCGACGAGCTCCCCGGCGTGCCGCTGCGGGTCACGGTCGCCGGCACCACCGTCGAGACCGTCACCAACCCGGAGGGCTACTTCCTCACCCGCCTGCGCCCGGCCCCCGAGCGGCTCACCTCCCCGTGGACCACCGGCCTGGTCGAGCTCGCCGGGCGGTACCGCGGCCTGACCGAGCGGTACACCACGCCGCTGGAGGTCCGGGTCCCGGGCCCGGACGCGAGGTACGGCGTCATCTCCGACATCGACGACACGATCCTGCAGACCGGCGTCCAACGGGTCCGGCACATGGTCCGTCAGACGCTCACCGGCTCCGCGCTGACCCGGACGCCGTTCCCGGGAGCACCAGAGCTGTACCGCGACCTGGCCACGGGCGGCAACCCGGTCTTCTACGTCTCGTCGAGCCCGTGGAACCTGCACGCGTTCCTGGTGGCCTTCCTGCGGCACCGGGCCTTCCCGATGGGCCCGGTGCTGCTGCGCGACCTCCTCGGCTCCGCATCCGGCCCCGAGCACAAGGCCGGCCGCATCGACGAGATCCTCGACCTGCACCCCGGTCTCCCGTTCATCCTGCTCGGCGACTCCGGAGAGCGGGACCCGGAGATCTACGCCGAGACGGTCCGGGCCCGCCCCGGACGGATCGCCGCGGTCTACATCCGCGAGGTCCGGCTCGACCCGGGCGACGGGCGCGTCGAGAAGGTCTCGGGAGCCTGGTCGGAGGACGTGCCGTTCGTGCTCGCCGCCGACAGCGACGCCGTGCGCCGCCACGCGACCCGGCTCGGCCTGCTCTGACCCGTGCGGCGGGCTCGGGCCTCCGTCTCTACCTCGACGGCCGCCCAGGCGACGAGGGCCAGGGCGGCCAGGACGTAGGCGTTGCCGAGGACGTGGTCGGCGGGACCCCACCGGTACTCCCGGGCCGCTCCCCACGGCGCCCACAGCATCGGCCGGGCGACGAACACCGCGGTCCAGGCCAGGGCTGCCCAGCGGCTCCGCGCCCACAGCGCGACGGCGACCGGGACCGCCCAGACCCAGTGGTGCGACCACGAGACCGGGGACGCCAGCAGCATCGCCGCCGCGCCCAGGCCGGTCCCGAGCAGCCGGTCGCCGCGCCGGTACCAGACTGCCCCGACCAGGAGGGCCGCCAGTGCGAAGGGCCCGGCTACGGCGAGCCACAGCAGCGTCGGCGGCGGCCCGTCGAGGAGCCGGGCCAGCGCGCCGTACACCGACTGGTTGTGCGCCAGGGCGGCAGGCCCGACCCGGCCCGGGTCGACCAGCCCTTCGGTCCAGTACGCCGCCGCCGAGCGGGGCGTCACCGCGAACCCGACGACGACCGTCGCGGCGAAGGCCAGCGCGGCCCGGGCGGCGGCGGCTCGTCGTCCGGCCAGGACCAGCAGCACCACGAAGACCAGCGGGGTGAGCTTGACCCCGGCCGCGATGCCCACCAGCACGCCGGACCAGCGCCGCTCCGGGCCGGCCAGGTCGACCAGCACCAGCGCCATCAGCACCAGGTTGACCTGGCCGAACGCGAGGTTCTGCCACACCGGCTCCAGCGCGAGCGCCGTGACGGCCAGCAGGCACAGCGGCCACACCGGAGCGGGCCTGCCCACCGCCGCCCGCGCCACCACGACGGCCGCGGCGAGGGCGCCCGTCGACAGGCCGGTCCACAGCGCCGCCGCGAGCCACGCCGGCAGGAGGGCCAGAGGCACCATCGCGACGGCGGCGAACGGCGGGTAGGTGAACGGCAGGCCCATGACCGGGTCTCCGGACCCGTAGAGCGGCCAGCCGTGGAGGACCGCCCGGCCGCCGTGGACGTAGACGTACAGGTCGGTGAACCCGCCGCGGAGCCCGCCCACGACCGCCCCGGCGACGACCACGGCCGCGAGCGCGGCGACGTCTCGGCGCCGGCTGCTGAGCTCGGCGAGCACGTTCGCAGCGTAGGCAGCCCGCTCCGGCCTCCTCAACCGGGCCGATCTGCACAGAACCTGCACAGGTCGTCCCCCGGTCCCGGCCGGTCGCGCTCGTAGCCTTCGACCATGACCACCGCCTCGTCCCGCCGGGTCCTGGTGGTGGAGGACGACCCGGTGATCAACCAGGCGGTGTCCGACCGGCTCGAGGCGGAGGGGTACGACGTGGTGTGCGCCTACGACGGCCCGGGCGCGGTGGCCGCGTTCGGCGAGCACTCCCCGGACCTGGTCGTCCTGGACATCATGCTTCCCGGGTACGACGGCCACGAGGTGTGCCGGCGCATCCAGGCGGACCGGCCCGTGCCGGTGCTGATGCTCACGGCGAGGGCGGACGAGGCCGACGTGCTGCTGGGGCTCGGGCTGGGCGCCGACGACTACCTCACCAAGCCGTTCCGGATGCGCGAGCTGGTCGCCCGCGTCAGCGCCCTGCTGCGCCGCGTCGAGCGCGCCGCCGAGCTCGCCGGCCGCCGTGCCCTGGATCTGGGCGACCTGCGCGTGGACGCGGCCGCCCGGCGGGTCTGGCGCGGCGGTCAGGAGATCCGGCTGACGCCCACCGAGCTCGACCTGCTGCTCTGCCTGGCCGCCACGCCCGGGGCGGTGGTGTCTCGCGAGCGGCTGATGACCGAGGTCTGGGGCTGGCCCGGCGCGTCTGGCACCCGCACCGTCGACAGCCACGTCAAGGGCCTGCGCGCGAAGGTCGGCGCCGAGCGGATCCGGACGGTGCACAGCGTGGGGTACGCGCTCGAGACCGCCCCCGCCGAGGACACCGAGGGGACCCGATGACCGCCCAGCCGCTGGCCCGGGTCACCTCCATCAAGCTGAAGCTCGGCCTCCTGGTGGCCGCCAGCGTCACCGTCGCCGCGGTCGTCGCCAGCCTCGGCCGGGCCGGCGGCGTGCCGGTGTGGCTGAGCATCCCCGTGACGATCCTGCTCGCCCTGGCGGTCACCCAGCTCCTCGCCGTCGGCATGACGTCCCCGCTGCGGGAGATGACCGCGGCGGCCGGCCGGATGGCGACCGGGGACTACGCCGTACGGGTCAGCGAGACCTCCGGCGACGAGGTCGGCGAGCTCGCCCGTGCGTTCAACACGATGGCGCGCGACCTGGCCGGCGTCGACCGGCAGAGGCGGGAGCTGGTGGCCAACGTCAGCCACGAGCTGCGCACGCCGCTGGCCGCGCTTTGCGCCGTGCTGGAGAACCTCGTCGACGGCGTCGCCCCCCGCGACCCCGGCTCCCTGGTCGCCGCCCTCGCGCAGGCCGAACGCCTGGGGGGCCTGGTGGACGACCTGCTCGACCTGGCCCGCGTCGACGCGGGCCAGGCGCCGCTGTCCCCCGAGCCCGTGCCGGTCGGGCCCCTGCTCGCCGACGCCGTCGCCGAGGCGCGCGCCGTCGGCCGCGAGGTGACCTACGACGTACGCGTGCATCCCGCCGACCTGGTGGTCCGAGCCGACCCCGCGCGGATGCGGCAGCTGGTGACCAACCTGGTCGACAACGCCTCGCGGCACAGCCCGGCCGGCTGCACCGTCCAGGTCACCGCGACCCGGTGCGGCGACCGGTACCGGCTGGAGGTGCACGACCAGGGGCCCGGCGTCCCGGCGCCGGACCGCGAGCGGGTCTTCGAGCCGTTCGGGACGCTGAGCGCCGCGGACTGCGGCGGAGGGACCGGCCTCGGCCTGGCGATCGCGCGGTGGGTCACCGACCTGCACGCCGGCAGCATCCGGTTCCTCGACCCCGTCGCGGGCGAGGCGGGCGCGCGGGTCCGCGTCGACCTCCCGCTGCAGCCCCCGGACCGGTCCGCCCCGCCCGCTCCGCCCGCTCCGCCCGCTCCGCCCGAGGAGGAGACCATGCCCACCGCGCCCCCGCCACCGGCACCGAGGACGACGTCCGCCCTCGTGCCGGGCCGGCCGCTGCTCGACGACGTCTTCGGCCGCTTCTGGCCCGACCTCGGGGTCCCGGCCCGGCTGTCGGTGCTCCTGTGCGCCGTGGCCACGGGCGTCCTCGGCGGGGTGGTGCTCCCGTTCCGGGACCTCGGTCTCGGCACCTTCGTCGTGCTGCTCGCGGCGGGCGCTGTTGTGGCGCTCGCGAGCGTGCACCGCCGCGACCAGTTCACCGTGACCTGCGCGGCGCTGTGCGTCCTGCTCGCGGCCACGACCCTCGTGCGCGACGCCGAGTGGATCGTGGTGCTCTGCCTGCTCGCGGGGGCAGGCCTGTGCGTCTGCGGCGTCACCCGAGGCCGGACCCTGCCCGGCTTCGTGCTGGCCGGCCTGAGCTGGCCCCTCGCCGGGCTCCGCGGCCTGCCCTGGCTGGGCCGGACGCTGACCCGGCTCACCGGCCTGGGGCAGCGAGCGGCAGCGCTGCGCACGCTGGTCTGGTCGCTGCTGGGCCTGCTGGTCTTCGGCGCCCTGTTCGCCTCCGCCGACGCCCTGTTCGCCGAGTGGGCGGACAGCCTGCTGCCCGACCTCACGATGGACACGTTCGTGCTGCGCGTGTTCGTCTCGCTCGCGGTCGGTGGCACGGTGCTCGCGGCGGCGTACCTCGCCCTCAACCCGCCCCGCGTCGACCGGCGCGGCGCGCAGCCACGGCCGGTCGCGCACCGGTTCGAGTGGCTCGCCCCGGTGCTGGTCGTCGTCGGCGTCTTCGCCGGGTTCCTGGCCGCCCAGGCCACGGTGATCTTCGGCGGTCACGACTACCTGAAGCGCACGACCGGGCTCACCTACGCCGAGTACGTCCACCAGGGCTTCGGGCAGCTCACCGTGGCCACGGCCCTGACCCTGGTGGTGATCTGGGCGGCGGCCCGCAAGGCGCCCCGCGCGACGAGCCCGGACCGGGCCTGGCTCCGGGCGTCGCTGGGCGTGCTCTGCCTGCAGACCCTGGTGGTGGTCGCCTCGGCCCTGTACCGCATGCACGTCTACCAGGAGGCGTACGGCTTCACCCAGCTCCGGCTCCTGGTCGACGTCTTCGAGGGCTGGCTGGGCCTGCTGATCCTCGCCGTGCTGGCCGGCGGGATCGCGCTGCGGGCCGGGTGGCTGCCCCGCTTCGCGCTGCTCAGCGGCGTCGTGGCGCTGCTCGGCCTGGCGGTGCTCAACCCCGACGCGTGGATCGCCGAGCGCAACCTGGACCGGTACGCCGAGACCGGGCGCGTGGACTGGACCTACCTGCACGCCCTCTCCGACGACGCCGTGCCGGTCTTCGCCGCGCTCCCCGACGACCTGCAGGCCTGCGCGCTGGCCGGCCGCACCGCCTCCTCCGACGACTGGCTGGAGTGGAACCTCGGCCGCGCCCGCGCCGCCGACCTGCTCACCCGGCCGGGCCCCGCCGGGGAGCCCCTCGGCTGGGACGAGCTCGCCAGCCGCTGCCCCGACTCGTCCTAGCCCCCGCCCGCTCCACCATCGCTTTGCCGACGTGCCGACCCCCCACCCACCCAACCCCCCCACCCCAACCCCCAACCCACCCACCCACCCAACCCCACCCCTGTCCCCGTCGAGCCGTCAACTCTGGCGGGTCGAGCCGTCAACTCTGGCGGGCCGAGCCGTCAATTCTTGCGGGCCGAGCCGTCAACTCTGGCGGGCCGAC
>JBIOUF010000127.1:0-3797 GCA_044866695.1 Nocardioidaceae bacterium
CGACGCTCCGCGAGGAGTACGGCGTGGACGACCCGACCATCGCGTCCGCACTGCTCGAGGTCACCGCCGGGTGGCCGTACCTGGTGCACCTCGCAGGAGACCTGGCCGGCCGGGGCACCGCCACCGATGACCTGGCCGCGGCGCTCTGCGAGCCGGGCTCCGCCTCCGCGCTGTGGCTGCAGGGCGAGGTGGTCGGCGCGCTCCCGGACGACGTCAGGACGGTCCTGGAGTCCGCCGCCGGGCTCGAGCATCACCATCCCGAGGCGTGGACGCTGATCGGGCACCCGCCGGACCGGGCGGACCGCGCCTACACCTGGCTGCGCCGCACCGGACTGCTCGTCCCCGCGGGTGACCGCGACGACGTCTCCGGGCTGGTGCCGGCCCTGGCAAGGCTGCTGGCCCCGCGCTCGCCCCGCCGGCCCAGGCCGGTGTCGGAGCGCCTCGCCGTCTGGTTCGACCGTCACGACCTGCCGCTCTCCGCGGCGCGCACCCTGGCCGCCGCGGGCGCGCACGAGGAGGCGGCACGGCTTGTCGAACGCCGGGCTGAGCGGCTCCTCCGTGACGGGGATGCCCGTGGCGTCCTCGACATCCTGACCTCCCGGCTCGCGGACCTGGCTCCCGCGTCCTGGCCGGCAGGGCAGCGGCTGCTGCTCGGGCATGCCCAGCGGCTGGCGGGGGACTCGCGCGCCGCCGTGCGCACCCTCGCGCCGCTGCTCGGCGACGACATGGGGGCGCTCGACCCGGCGGTCGCCTGGCGCAGCGCCATGGCGCACTACTCCCTGGGCGACTACGTCGAGGCGCTACGCGTGCTCGACCGAGCGCGGGCCGACGGGCGACCGACACCCGACGACGTAGCCGTCGACGTCTGTCGGTCGGCCGCGCTGGCCCGGCTCGGCCGCGGCGCCGACGCGGCCCGCATCGCCGCCTCTGCCGTGTCCATCGCGCAGCGGCTCGGCGACGACGCTGCTCTCGGCTCGGCCCACGCGACCGCCGCCTACACGGTCACAGACGACGAGCGGGAGCTGCATCTCGCGCAGGCGCTGGCGGCAGCGGAGCGGTGCGGCGACCACCCGTTGAGGGCGCGCGTCCTGTGCAGCCAGGCGGACACCCACCTGACCGCCGCCCAGTACGACGCCGCGCTCACGACCGCCGAGCGCGCGGTCGAGGCGGCGGAGCGAGGATCCCCGCCCGGACTGGTGGTGGCGTCGCTGTCGAACCTGGGCGAAGCGCTGCGGCACACGGGCCGGTACGACGAGGCACAGCTGCAGCTGGCCCGGTCGGTGGCCCTGGCCCGCAGACACGGCCTGCGCAGGACGTCGTCGGGCCTGCTCGGTCTGGCTGACCTGCACTTGGCCCGCGGTCGCTGGCACGAGGCGATGGCGGCGTACGAGCAGGCCGCCGACGCCGCGCGCCGGGTCGGGGAGGTCCAGACGCTGGTGCCGGCTCTGTGCGGTCTCATCCGCCTCCTCTGCTACCACGCCCCCGGCACGGCGGACCTGGGCCGAGCCCGCGAGGCACTGAGGGAGGTGCAAGCGGCGACGGCACCAGGCTTCGCTCCATACCCGGTGGCCGCCGCCGGCTGGCTGCAGCTCGCGGACGGGGACGCCGAAGCTGCCACCGCCGCCGCCACCCGGGCGCTCGGGCAGGCCCGTGCCAGCGGCATGCTGGCTGTGGTGGCGGAGGGTCTGGAGCTCTTGGCGGCCGGCACCCAGGACCCGGGGATCGCGAGGGCCGCCCTGGCCGAGGCGGAGGCGGTGTGGGCGGCCGGTGGCGCGGAGCCGGCCGCCGACCGGGTTCGCGTGCTGCTAGGTCGCGTGCCTGGTGCGGCCGCGCAGGAGCAGATCCAGGCCCGGGCCGCCGCGCGACGGCTCCGCGGTTCCGGCGTCATGACCGTCGCCGGCGTCCCGGTTGACGCGCCCGACGCCGCTCGCCGGGTGTCCGTCCGGCTGCTGGACGGCTTCGAGGTCCTCGTCAACGGCACGGCCGTACCGGTGACCGTCTGGCGCTCCAGACAGGCCAGGACCCTGGTCAAGATCCTGGCCGCGCAGCGCGGGCGACTGCTGCGTCGAGGGGAGATCTGCGAGCTGCTCTGGCCCGACGACGACCCGGCCCGCACCGGCCACCGGCTGTCAGTGCTCCTGTCCGCCGTCAGGAGTGTCCTCGACCCGGAGCGAGAGTGGCCCGCGGATCACTTCGTCCGCGGCGACCACGGCGGCCTCGCCCTGGACCTCCGGCACGTCGAGGTGGACGCGGACCGCCTGCTGGTCGACGCCGCACATGCGCGGGACCTCGTCCGGGCGGGCGAGCCCGAGGCGGCCGTCGAGCTGCTGTGCGACCTGGCCGCCGGCCGTGGTGAGGTGCTCGGCGACGAGCCCGACGCCGCGTGGGCGGACCCGCTGCGCGAGGAGGTCCGCGCGGCGATGCTGGGTGCGGTGCGGCAGCTGGCCCGGCTCCGAGCCCGGCAGGGCGACCACGACGCGGCCTCGGTCCTGCTGACCAGGCTGCTCACCGCGGACCCGTACGACGAGTCCGCGCATCGCACCCTCGTCCGCACGCTGGTGCGGGCCGGCCGGCACGGGGAGGCGCGACGGGCGTTCGACCGGTGGGCCGAGGCGATGCGGGCGATCGACGTACCGCCGCCGGACCCACGCGCCCAGCTCGTGCTGACGCGGTGATGACGCGGCACTGACACCCTCAGGGCCATCCACAAGACGGGGGCTGGACTCATCCGCCCGGAAGCGAAGGGGAGCAAGTATGCGCAAGTCAGTCACACACACGACACAGGGTGCCGGCAGGGCCGGGAGGACCACGAAGCGGACTCGCACAGCGGCCGCCATGCTTGGCCTGACGGCGCTGGGCGCCGCAGGGCTGACCACGCTGGCTGCGGCCCCCGCATCGGCGATCGTGAGCTGCTCGACCGCCGTCAACCTCATCGTCGGCACCAAGGGCGACGACGTGCTGGTGGGAACTCGCGCCCCGGACGTGATCCTCGGCATGGGCGGCAACGACGTCATCGAGGGCAGGGGCGGCAACGACACCCTGTACGGCGGTGACGGCGACGACCTTCTGGTCGGCGGTCGCGGGATGGACTGCCTGTTCGGCGGCGCCGGCTACGACCGGCTCGCCGGCGGCGAGTGGCTGAACCAGCAGGACCTGGAGGTCGACCAGATCGACGGTGAGGGAGACGACGACACGGTCTGGTGGTACGAGGACGGCGAGTCCACCAACGTCGAGTACTTCTGGTACATGTGACCCCACCGGAGTCACCCGCAGTCGGCGGTCAGCGCGCCATGGTGGAAACCACGTGGTTGGCTCCTGGCGTGTACCGGACGATGTCCGAGGTGTCGGCGACCAGCCGGCGCAGCACCTCAAGATCGCCGGAGAGGGCTCCAGCCGTGCGGCACTGGACGACCACGTTGCCGATCGCGGCGCCTCGACCGGGCGCGCGAGCACGGTGCGGCCGGAGCGGTCGGCGGTGGCCTGGCACAGCACCTGGTTGAGCGCCCCGCCGCCGACCACGTGCACCCGCCGGACGGCGTGGCCGGACAGGGACTCGGCCTGGTCCAGGCGTCGGCGAACGCCTGGGCGACTCCCGCGCGCACAAGCGGCTCGGGGCGGTCGAGCCGTCGTTTGTGGTTCGCGGATGGACGCCGAGCCGTCGCAACTTCCTCGCGCAGGGCGGTCGAGCCGTCGCCAGATGCGGCGGGTCGGCGGTCGAGCCGTCGCCAGATGCGACGGGTCGGCGGTCGAGCCGTCGCCAGATGCGACGGGTCGGCGGTCGAGCCGTCGCCAGATGC
>JBIOUF010000128.1:0-22470 GCA_044866695.1 Nocardioidaceae bacterium
CCCCTCGGAGCGGATGTTCACCGGGATGGCCATCGGCAGCGCGGCGACGGGGACGCCCTGCTCCTCGTGGTAGCGCCGCAGGGCGGCGCACAGGCCGGCCAGGTAGACGTCGTTGACCGATCCGCCGAGGGTCTTCCCGGCCGCCTTGACCCGCTTCAGGTCGACGGCGAGCGTCACGCACCGCCGGCTGGTCCCGCGCCGTCGCAGCAGCGGCGACGGCTCCACCGCGTCGTCGCCGAGCACGCGTGCCGCGGACGTGGCGTAGGCGTACGCCTCGGTCGCGGCCTCGACCGGGGCGCCGAGCACGCGTCCGGCTCGGCCCGCCAGGCCGCTCACCGCCCCGGCCAGGGTGCCCGCTGCGGCCATGGGCAGGGCACCGAGCCCGGCCCTGGCCAGCTCCACCGGGGTGAGGTCCAGCGGCGCCGGCAGCGGAGGGAGCGGGCCGCGGTCGGCGTCGCGGCGCAGGTCGTAGAGCTGCGCGAACAGCTCGATGGCGCCCATGCCGTCGGTGACCGCGTGGCTGAGGTGGGTGACCAGGGCGGCGGTCCCGTCCTGGAGACCCTCGACCAGCGTCGCCGTCCAGAGCGGACGGCTGAGGTCGAGCATGGAGGAGACCACCTGCTCGGCGAAGTCCAGCAGCTGCCGGCGGGTGCCCGGCTCCGGCAGCCGGATCCGGCGTACGTGGTAGGCCAGGTCGAAGTCCGGGTCGACCACCCACCGGGGCCCCGTCGTGGGCACCGCCGGCACGACGACCTTCTGCCGCAGCCGGGCGACCGTGCGGCTGGCCCGGTCGAAGGTCAGCACGAAGCGGTCCCAGTCCGGGGCTCGGTCCAGGATCTCGACGCTGACGACCGACGACCGGGTCCGCGAGTCGCCCTCCCCCCGGTGCAGGATGAAGTCGAACGCGCTCATGCGGTCCTCGGTCATCGCTCTCCCTTCGGCTCTCCGCTACTGATCCAGGCCATCGACTCAGAGGTCGAACAGCGGCGGCCGGGTCAGCTCCGCCTTGGCCAGCGTGCCCAGGTGCACCTCGTCGGGCCCGTCGTAGATCCGCATCGCCCGGTGCCAGCCCCAGAGGCGGGCCAGGGGTACGTCGTCGCTGACGCCGGCTCCGCCGTGCACCTGGATCGCCCGGTCGATCACGGCGCAGACCGCGCGAGGCACGGCGACCTTGGCTGCGGCGACCAGATGCCGGGCAGCCTTGTTGCCCTCGGTGTCGATCGTGAAGGCGGCCCGGTGGCACAGCGCCCTGGCCTGGTCGAGCTCGACCCGCGACTCCGCGATCCGCTCGCGCACCGCGCCCTGCTCGGCGAGCGGCCGGCCGAACGCGACGCGCTGCTTCGCGCGCTTGACCATCAGGGCGAGCGCCCGCTCCCCGGCGCCGAGGGCCCGCATGGTGTGGTGGATCCGGCCCGGGCCGAGCCGGGCCTGCGCGGCCGCGAAGCCGCCGCCCTCCTCCCCCAGCAGGTGGTCCGCCGGGACGCGGACGTCGGTGAAGCGCAGCTCGCAGTGGCCGTGCCGGTCGTGGTGTCCGAACACCGGCAGGTCGCGCACCAGCTGGACGCCTCGCGTCGCCATCGGCACCAGCAGCATGGACTGCTGCCGGTGCGCGGGGGCATCGGGGTCGGTCTTGCCCATGACGACCAGCAGCTCGCAGCGGGGGTCCGCGGCGCCGCTGGTCCACCACTTGCGGCCGTCGACGACGTACTCGTCGCCGTCGCGGACCAGCGACGTGGTGATGTTCGTGGCGTCGCTGCTGGCGACGTCCGGCTCGGTCATGGCGAACGCCGACCGGATCCTCCCGTCCAGCAGCGGCTCCAGCCACCGCCGCTTCTGCTCCTCGGTGCCGAGCAGGTGCAGCAGCTCCATGTTCCCGGTGTCCGGAGCGGCGCAGTTGAGCGCCTCCGGGGCCAGCTCCAGCGACCACCCCGAGAGCTCGGCGATGGGCGCGTACTCGAGCTGGGTGAGTCCCGACTCCGACGGCAGGAAGAGGTTCCACAGGCCACGCTCGCGAGCGCGCCGCTTCAGCTGCTCCACGACCGGGGGGACGGTGGTGTCGTGCTCCCCCCGCGACGCCCGGTAGGCGTCGTAGCCGGCCTCGGCGGGGAGGACGTGCTCGGCCATGAGCTCGACCATGCTGGCGTAGAGCCGGGTCGCCAGGGCCGACGGAGCGGGGTAGGCGGGGTACATCAGATGTCCGTGACGCGCACACCGGAGTGCGACCGGTAACGGCGGTTGACCGAGATCAGGTTGGCGGTGAGCGCCTCGACCTGGTGGGCGTTGCGCAGCCGGCCCGCGTAGACGCCCCTGAGACCGGGCACGACGTCGGCCAGCGCCTGCACCAGGTCGGTGGCCTCGCGGTCGTCGCCGAGCACCAGTACGTCGGTGTCCAGCTCAGCGCGGTCCGGGTCCTCGAGGTGGACGGCGCTGAGGTGGTGGAAGGCCGCCACCACGGTGCTCTCGGGCAGCAGGGCAGCGGCCTGCTGGGCGGCCGACCCCTCCTCGACCTGCAAGGCGTAGGCGCCCCGCTCGTCGAAGCCCAGCGGGTTGACGCAGTCGACGACCACCTTGCCGGCCAGCTCTCCGGCGAGCTTCTCGAGCAGGGCCCCGTGCCCCTCCCAGGGCACCGCCACGACGACGATGTCGCCGGCCTCGGCGGCGGCGGCGTTGGGGGCGCCGGTCACCGTGCCGCCACCGGCCTCCGCCACGGCGGCGGCGGTCCGCTCGGCGCGCTCCGCGCTGCGGCTGCCGATCACGACCCGGAGGCCGGCCGTCGCGAACCGGCGGGCCAGCCCACGCCCCTGCGGTCCCGTGCCGCCCAGGACGGCGACGCTCCTGCCGCCGAGGCCCTGAGCGGTCTCGGTCACGAGGCGTACTCCTTGAGCCGCGCGACGTCCTTGACCCGCTGCTCGTGGGTCCGGGCGAGCGGCGTCGCGTTCAGCGTGGTCACCCCGGACTCGGCGAACGCGGCGACCCGTTCGCGCACCCGCTCCGGGGAACCGACCAGGGTCATCCCGTGCACCAGGTCCTCGGGGACGGCGGCGGCCGCCTCGGCCTTGCGGCCGGCGAGGTAGAGGTCCTGGACCGCCGCGGCCTCGGCCTGGTACCCGTAGCGGACCGCCAGGTCGTTGTAGAAGTTCCTCCCGCGCGCGCCCATGCCGCCGATGTAGAGGGCCAGGTGGCCGCGGATGGTCTGGACGGCGGTGGCCACCTCGTCGGCGTCCTCGGTCACCAGCAGCTGGGTGTCCACGACGACGTCCAAGGGGCCGAGGTCGCCGGGGCGCTTCGCCGTACCGGCCGCCAGCGCGTCGCCGAACACCTCGCCGGCTCGCTCGGGGACGTAGAAGATCGGCTCCCAGCCGTCGAACAGCTCGGCCGCCAGCTCGACGTTCCTCGGCCCGAGCGCGGCCAGCACGACGGGGATCCGGTCGCGCACCGGGCGGTTGATCAGCTTCAGCGGCTTGCCCAGGCCGCTGCCGCCGTGCTCCTTCGTCAGCGGGACGTGGTAGTAGCGCCCGTCGTGCTGGACGGCCTCGCGGCGCCACACCTGGCGGCAGATCTCCACGACCTCGCGGCTGCGGCCGACCGGGGCGTCGTACGGCACGCCGTGGAAGCCCTCGACGACCTGGGGGCCCGAGGCGCCGATGCCGAGCTCGAACCGGCCGTCGGAGACGTAGTCGAGCCCCGCGGCGGTCATCGCCAGCAGGGTCGGGGTGCGCGAGTAGATGTTGAAGATGCCGGAGGCGATCGTCAGCGTGCTGGTCCGGGCCGCGATGAAGCCCAGCTGGCTGACCGAGTCGAAGGTGTAGACCTCCGGGACGCGTACGACGTCGAGCCCCACCGCCTCGAGCTCGCGCAGCTCCGCCACGGTCTCCTTGAAGCCACCGGCGTAGCTCATCGGCATGCCGACCCTCATGCGCGCACCCTTCGTCCTCGACCCGGCGGGAGTAGTCACCGGGCACAGCCTCTCACCGCGCCCGGCCGGGCGGTCAGCCGACCACGGTGACCCGGCCCCCGGGGTCCCGGTCCAGGGCGCGGGCGAGCACCATCCGCTGGACCTGGTTGGTGCCCTCGAAGATCTGGGTCACCTTGGCCTCGCGCATGAGCCGCTCGACGGGGAAGTCCTTGGTGTAGCCGTAGCCGCCCAGCACCTGCACGGCGTCGGTGGTGACCTTCATGGCGTTGTCGGTGGCGACCAGCTTCGCGACCGAGGCCTCGGTGCCGAACGGGAGGCCGGCGTCCTTCAGCCGGGCGGCGGCCAGGTAGGCCGCGCGCGCCGTGTGCACGGCCGCGGCCATGTCGGCGAGCAGGAAGCCCAAGCCCTGGTGGTCGAGAATCCGGCGGCCGAACGTCTGGCGTTCCTTGGCGTAGGCGACCGCGTGGTCCAGCGCCGCCTGCGCGATGCCGGTGGCGACGGCGGCGATGCCGAGCCGTCCGGCGTCCAGGCCGGCCAGGGCGATCCTGAGGCCCCCGCCCTCCTCGCCGAGCCGCCGCTCGGCAGGGACGCGCACCCCCTCGAACCGCATCGTGGTGGTCGGCGAGCCGGTCAGCCCCATCTTGCGCTCGGGCGGGTCGGACGCGAGGCCGGGGGAGTCGCCGGGGACCAGGAAGCACGAGATGCCGGTGCGCTCGTCGCTGGTGCGCGCGAGCACCTTGTAGAAGTCGGCCTGGCCGCCATGGGTGGTCCAGGCCTTGGCGCCGGTCAGCACGTAGTCGTCCCCGTCGCGCACCGCTCGGGTCCGCATGGCCGCCGGGTCCGAGCCGGCGTGGGCCTCCGAGAGGCAGTACGCCCCGAGCCGCTCCCCACCAAGCAGGTCCGGCAGCCAGCGCCGCCGCTGGTCCTCGCTGCCCTCGGTGGCCAGCCCGAAACAGCTCAGGACATGCACCGAGACGCCGACCCCGACACTGGCCCACACTCCCGCGATCTCCTCCACGACCTGGAGGTACACCTCGTACGGCTGGCCGCCGCCGCCGTACTCCTCGGGGTACGGCAGCCCGAGGACGCCGGCCTCGCCGAGCAGGCGGAACACGTCCCGCGGGAACCGCTCGGCCGCCTCGTCGCCGGCCACCCGCGGCGCCAGCTCCTTCGTCGCGAGGTCACGGACCAGCGCGACCAGGTCGGCCGCCTCCGGCGTCGGGAGGATGCGGTTCGCCGGCATGCCACGCTCCTTCTCGTCTGGGTCTCGTCTCGTCTCGGATATCTGTCACGCTCGTGTACGTCGCGTCCCGTCGTCGGGCTCCGGTCTCGGGAAGGACGGACCCGAGTCTCGTACACGACCGCCCCCTCGGCCAGCGCCCCCCCACCGCCGACCCGGCACAACCTCCCCCCACCCGACCGCCGACCCGGCACAACCTCCCCCCACTCGACCCGCGACCCGGCACAACCTCCCCCGACTCGGCCGCCCACCCGGCACAACCTCCCCCCACCCGACCCGCGACCCGGCGCAAGACGAGCCGACTCGGCCGCCCACCCGGCACAAGACGAGCCGACTCGGCCGCCCACCCGGCACAGGATGGGACGGCTCGGGGGAAGGCGGGCGTAGCGTCGGGAGGATGGGCATGACGGTCGACGACGTCCGCCGACTCGACCTCGGCACGTTCGTGCGTCCCGCGGAGGAGACCGGCACGGGGCGGCCCCGCGTCGAGGCGGCGTACGGCTATGCGATCCCGCACCCGGCCGGCCTGGTCGTGCTGGACACCGGCGTGGGGGAGGTCGACGAGGAGACCGAGGCGTGGTACCGCCCACGGCGCGTCGCGCTGCCCGACGCGCTGCGCCGGCACGGGCTGCGGCTCGACGCGGTGTCGCTGGTGGTGAACTGCCACCTCCACTTCGACCACATCGGCGGCAACCCCGCACTGGCCGGTCGCCCGGTGGTCTGCCAGCGCGACGAGCTCGCCACCGCGAGAGCCGGCGGGTACACCGCCGAGCGGCTGGTGGACTTCCCCGGCGCGAGCTACGAGCTGGTCGACGGCGAGGCCGAGGTGCTGCCAGGGCTGCAGGTGGTGCCCACGCCCGGGCACGTCGACGGCCACCAGTCCCTGGTCGCCCAGTGCGACGACGGGTCGGTCGTGCTGGCCGGGCAGTGCCACGACACCGCGTCGTCGTGGAGCGCCGACGTGCTCGCGCACCGAGCCCGCGACCTGGGCCACCGGCCGCCGCTGCCGCCGGCACCGGCCTGGATGGCACGGTTGCTCGCCTTCGACCCCCGCCGCGTGGTCTTCGCCCACGACGCGGCGGTCTGGGTCCCCTGAGATGTGGCCGGACCAGCCGGACGCCCTCGTCGACACCCAGCTGGAGCTGGCCGGCATGGACGCGCCCAGGTGGACGCCGCCGGCCGGGGGGCTCGCGGTGGCCGGCGGCCTCGCGGTGGCCGGCTGCTGGGCCTGCTTCCCGCGGGGTGTCTCGGGACCCGGCGCAGCCGGTGACCCCACCTGGGGAGCTGCGGTGGTCATGCACGGGGGGCGGGTGCTGGACCGACGGATCGGCACCGGCGTGGCCGCGGCGCCGTACACGCCTGGTCTGCTGGCGCTCCGGGTCGGCCCGCTCCTGGACCAGGTCAGCCGGGCCCTCGCGGCCACCCCGGACTTGCTGCTCGTGGACGGCACCGGCCGGGACCATCCGCGTGGCGCCGGACTGGCGCTGCACCTCGGCGCCGAGCTTGGCCTACCCACAGTGGGGGTCACGCATCGCCCGCTGGTGGCCGAGGGGCCCTGGCCCGCGGAGTCCCGCGGCGCGGTCAGCCCGCTGCGCATCGGGGACCGGACCGTCGGCTGCTGGCTCCGGGTTCACCCCCGGCTGCGCCCGCTCGTCGTCCATCCCGGCTGGCGCGTGGACCTCGACACCGCCGTGACGCTCGTGCTCGCCGCCACGCCGCGGCACCGGACCCCAGAGCCACTCCGGCTGGCCCGCCACGCCGCCCGGGCCGCCCGCGCGGCCGGCACCCGGCCCGCCGTCGCCCGAGACCCGGGGTCGGGCAGCATGGCGCCGTGAGGCAGCCGGCCGCGTTCGAGCCTGACGTCGCCACGCTGACCGAGCGCGTCCTGGCGGCCGTCGCCGGTCGCGACCGGTTCGTCCTGGGCGTCACCGGGAAACCTGGAGCGGGGAAGAGCACGCTGGTCGAGGCGCTGCTGTCCCGGCTCCGCGCGGACCCGGACGGGTCTGGCGACGCAGGATGGGCGCGGCACGTGCCGATGGACGGCTTCCACCTGGCCGACGTCGAGCTTGACCGGCTCGGGCTGCGCCACCGCAAGGGCGCACCGGCGACCTTCGACGTCGGCGGGTACGTCGCCACGCTGCGCCGGCTGCGCCGGCGGGAGCCGCTGGTCTACGCGCCGGCGTTCGAGCGCGACCTGGAGCAGCCGCTGGCCGGCGCGATCCCGGTGCCGGCCTCGGCCCGGGTGGTGCTCACCGAGGGCAACTACCTGCTCTGCGGCGACGGCGGCTGGGAGCTGGTCTCGCCGCTGCTCGACGAGGTCTGGTACGTCGAGGCCGACGACGAGGTGCGGCGGTCCAGGCTGGTCGCCCGGCACGTCCGCTTCGGCAAGGCGCCCCACCACGCGCAGGACTGGGTGCGCCGCAGCGACGAGCCGAACGCCAGGTTGGTCGCGGCGACCCGGGACCGGGCCGATCTGGTGGTCATGGTGCGCTGACCTCCGTCTTCTCGTCCTCCGCGGCGTGCTCCGCCGCCTGCACGTACGGCACGATCTCGACCGCTCGCCGGCCGAGCGCGTAGAGCGGCTGCCGCGGACCGGGCACGTTGGTGGTGACGGTGCCGAGGGGGCGCTGCGGCAGGTGGGCCGCGAAGCGCACGCCGTACGCCCAGGACCCGAACGGCCCGGGCACGGGAGGCCGGGCTGGGCAGCGATGGTCGAGCCGGTCAGCGGGAGGGGTGAACCGACGCCGGGTCGGCTGGCGGGAGTCGGACACGCCGCAACGGCTTTACGAGGGGCCCACGGGTGACGTCCCAGCGTCCGGTCGGCGTGCTTGTGGCCGATGCCTGCACCTCGGCCTGCTTGTGGCCTCTGGCTGCATCGACACGCCGGTCGGACCTGCGGGCATCGGCCACAAGGCGGCGCCGGCGACCGGGGTAGCGGCTGGACCGCTGGGCGTACTCGAACCGCGCCGGCCGGAGGCCCCCAGCCCCGGCAGTGCCGTGGCGACCTCCGCGACAACGGGGTCGTACCCGCCGTTTGCGCACCGCCTCGATCAGCACCACCCCACGGCGGCCGGCGACCTCTTGCGGGTTGCCGTCCTGGCAGAGGAATGACGATGTGCACAGCGCGACCGGGTCTGGGCTCCAAGTCGGGCTGGGACATGCCGGCGACCTCGAGATGCTCGTGCGTGGTTCGTGAAGCTGTCGAAGGTTCGCTCTTCAGCTCTCGTGGACGCGGCCTCAGACCGGTGGTTCCGAGAGCAGCCGGCCCCAGACCCGGTGCCGGCTCAGCAGGGTGAGGACGTCGGGCACGACGTCGGCCGGGCTCTCGCCGGCCAGGACGCCGGTGCCGGCCGCGGCCGTCAGCCCGGCGGCGGCAAGCGCGTCCTTGCCCGCGCCCCACGCGCCGATCGCCTTGCCGTGACGGTAGGCCTCCTGCAGCAGCAGGGAGACCCGCGGGTCCAGGCTCCGCCCGCCGGCGGGGACGGTCGGGGCACCCTTGGTGTCCAGCCGCGCGTCCGGCGCCGGCGCGGGGCAGCCAGCGACGAGCAGGGCGTCGAACTCCACCGAGCGGGCGGTGAGAAAGGTCCGCTGGACCGTGCCGTTGCCGAGCTCGCCGCCTCGGGCAGCGACCACCAGCGGCGACGTGCCGGCGCCTTGCAGCGCGGCGACCAGCACGCTTCCGTTGGCGTAGGAGCTCTCGTCGTCGACGTCGGCCACGATGCCGATGACCCGGCCGTCCACCGGCCAGGCCTCGCCGACCTGGGACAGCGCGGGGCTCGCCTCGACCGGCGCCGCAGACGAGGTCGTCGGCTCCGGCGCGGGCAGGCCGAGCCCGGCCGCCACCGCGGCGCACAGGTCCGTGTCGATCTCGGCCAGCGCTCGCAGCTGGCGCTCCTTGACGACCTGCTCGTAGCACTTGTCGAGCTCGAAGGTGTACGCGGCGACGACGTGGTCCCGCTCCACCGCCGAGAGGCTCCGGAAGAACATGCCCGCCTGGCTGAAGTGGTCGGCGAACGACGCCGGGCTCTTGCGGAGCTTCGGCGCGGTCGGAACGACGACGGGCGTCTCGACGTACGCCCCGACGTCCGCGCCGGCCTTGAACGGGCAGCCGCCGTCGAGCGAGTTCGGCCGGTACGGCGCCGCGCCGCCGTGCACCGCCTGCTGCATGAACCCGTCCCGCAGCATGTCGTTGACCGGGGCGTGCGGGCGGTTGACGGGGATCTGCGCGAAGTTCGGTCCGCCGAGCCGGGTGATCTGGGTGTCCAGGTAGGAGAACAGCCGGGCGTGCAACAACGGGTCGTCGGTGACGTCGATGCCGGGAACCAGGTGACCGACGTGGAAGGCGACCTGCTCGACCTCGGCGAAGAAGTTGGTCGGGTTGCCGTTGAGCGTCAACGTGCCGATCGGCTGCACCTCGGCGAGCTCCTCCGGCACGATCTTGGTCGGGTCGAGCAGGTCGATGCCCTCGAAGACGTGCTCCGGGGTGTCCGGGAAGACCTGGATGCCGAGGTCCCACTCGGGGTGAGCGCCGGCCTCGATCGCGTCGTACAGGTCGCGGCGGTGGAAGTCCGGGTCGGTCCCGCTGACGATCTGGGCCTCCTCCCAGGTCAGCGAGTGCACGCCCAGCCGGGGCTTCCAGTGGAACTTCACCAGCGCGGTCTCGCCGGCCTCGTTCTGCAGCCGGAACGTGTGGACGCCGAAGCCCTCCATCATCCGGTAGGACCGCGGGATGCCTCGGTCGGACATGTTCCACATCGTGTGGTGCTGCGCCTCGGTGTGCAGCGAGACGAAGTCCCAGAATGTGTCGTGCGCGCTCTGCGCCTGTGGGATCTCTCGGTCCGGGTGCGGCTTGCCGGCGTGGATCATGTCGGGGAACTTGATGCCGTCCTGGATGAAGAAGACCGGCATGTTGTTGCCGACCAGGTCGAAGGTGCCTTGGGAGGTGTAGAACTTCGTCGCGAACCCGCGGGTGTCGCGAACGGTGTCCGCCGACCCGCGAGAGCCCAGCACGGTGGAGAACCGCACGAAGACGGGGGTCTGCGCACCCGAGGCCAGGAACGCCGCCTTGCACACGCTGGTCGCAGCGCCGTTCGCGACGAACACGCCGTGTGCGCCGGCCCCGCGGGCGTGCACGACCCGCTCGGGGATCCGCTCGTGGTCGAAGTGCATGACCTTCTCGCGCAGGTGGTGGTCCTGCAGGAGGGTCGGACCGCGCTCGCCGGCCTTGAGCGAGTGGTCGGTGTCGTAGAGCCGGAGCCCCTGGGCGGTCGTGAGGTACGGCGCCTGCTGGCCCAGGTCGCTCTGGGCGGCCCCGGTCTCCACCCCCGTCGGCGTCCGGGTCTCCGGCGCGGACTGGTCGGCCTTGGGCGGCAGCGGACCCCTGGGCTCGGTGGGCTCCTCCAGCTGCGGGGGCTCGGCGCCGGGTGCCCCGGGAGGCGCCTGCTGCACCACCGAGGCGGCCTTGTCTGCGACCGCCTTGGCGGAGCCGAGCAACGTGTCCTTGACCGACTTGGCCAGCTGTGCGGGGTCCATCTGTGTGCCTCCAGGGTCCGGATACCCCGGCGTACCCGCCCGCCGTCATTGCATGCCGCAGCACCGGCCGGCGACCCGGCCCGGGTGGTGCTCACCGAGGGCAGCTACCTGCTCTGCGGCGACGGCGGCTGGGAGCTGGTCTCGCCGCTGCTCGACGAGGTCTGGTACGTCGAGGCCGACGACGAGGTGCGGCGGTCCAGACTGGTCGCCCGGCACGTCCGCTTCGGCAAGGCGCCCCACCACGCGGAGGACTGGGTGCGCCGCAGCGACGAGCCGAACGCCAGGTTGGTCGCGGCGACCCGGGACCGGGCCGATCTGGAGGTCAAGGTGCGCTGACCTCCGTCTCCTGGTCCTCCGCGGCGTGCTCCGCCGCCTGCCTCAGCACGCTCATCGCGTCGTCGATGCCCGCCGTGAGCACCTCGACGTCGGGTACCGCGTCGTAGTCCGCGGTGACGCCGAAGGTGAGCCGGCCGGCGTAGGAGAAGATCGCCACCCCGACGCGCACGTCGTCGGCGATGGGCACGTACGGCACGATCTCGACCGCTCGCCGGCCGAGCGCGTAGAGCGGCTGTCGCGGGCCGGGCACATTGGTGGTGACGGTGCCGAGGGTGCGCTGCGGCAGGTGGGCCGCGAAGCGCACGCCGTACGCCCACGGCCCGAACGGCCCGAGCGTGGCCAGGCCGGTGACCGCCTTGCCGGCGTCGGGCTCCCCAGCCGCCTGCAGTGCCCTGATCCGGGACCGCACCTCCGCGAGCCGGGTGACCGGGTCGGCGATGTCCACGGGCAGGTACGGCACCATCAGCGAGACCCGGTTGTCCGGCACGGACTCCTGCCCCGGGGCGCGCACCGAGACCGGCACCAGCGTGCGCAGCGCATGCGGCCCCGGCTCCTCGCCGCGCGCGAGCAGCAGCCGCCGGAACCCGCCGGCGACCACCGTCAGCGCGACGTCGTTGACCGACCCGCCGAACCGGCGCCGCACCGTGCTCACGTCCGCCAGGGCCGCGCCGGTCCAGGCGAACCGGCGGCTGCCGCTGAGCGGACCGACCAGCGACGGGCTCCGGCTGGGCCGGACCGCCGCCCCGGTGAGCGCGACCAGCCCGCGCGCGGACCTGCCGGCTCGGCGGGCCAGCGCGCCGGGTGAGCGCAGGGCACCGCCGACGACGCCCGCGTCGGCCAGCGGTATGCGCAGGGTCTCCCAGACTCCGCCGGCCAGCACGGCGACCGTCGAGGGCGGCCGGGCCGGGGCCCAGTCGTCGGTCACCGCGGGCACGGGCTCGGGGGTGGGGTCGAGCACCAGCCGGTAGATGTCGGTGCCGGAGACCCCGTCGACGACGCTGTGGTGGATCTTGGACAGCAGGCCCCACCGGCCGCCCGCGAGGCCCTCGCAGAGCCAGCACTCCCACAGCGGCCGGGTGCGGTCCATCCGCTGGGCCATCACCCGGCTGAGCAGCCGCCCGACCTGGTCGGGGCCGCCGGGCGCCGGTACGGCGGTGTGCCGCACATGCCACCGCAGGTCGAAGCCGGGGTCGTCCACCCAGCCGGGGGCGGCGATGTCGAACGGCACGGTGCGCAGCTTCTGGCGGTACCGCGGCACCAGCGGCAGCCGGCCGCGGATCGAGGCCAGGAACTCCTCGTACGACGGCGCGGGCCCCTCGAACACGACCATCGACCCGATCGCGAGCGACGCGGCGGGGTCGGCGTCCTCCAGCGACAAGAAGGCCGCCGACAGCGGGCTCAACCGCTCCATGGCACCCTCCTCCTGGACGCCGGCCGGCGGCGGCCGGGCCGTTCTCCAGTCTGGTCCTCGGCGAGGCGGAGGTACCTCGGTCGAAGGTCACCGAACTCGCGGCACATGGACTGTCGCCGCTGTGATGTGAGACAACTGGGGCCTTGCCGCAACGGGAAGGAAGCCTCGCGCCCCATGTCGCTCAACATCGCCACCCTGCTCCGCGAGTCCGCGAAGACGACGCCGGACAAGGCCGCCCTGCTCTTCGACGGGGGCGCGCTGACGTTCCGGCAGGTCGACGAGCAGTCCGACCGGGTCGCCGCGGGCCTGCACGACCTGGGCTTCGTGCCCGGTGACCGCGTGGGGTTGCAGCTGCCGAACATCCCGCAGTTCGTCGTCGCCTACTTCGGCATCCTCAAGGCGGGCTGCATCGTCGTGCCCATGAACGTGCTGCTCAAGGCACCCGAGATCAGCTTCCAGCTCGGCAACAGCCGCGCCAAGGCGATCGTGACCTGGGCCGGCACGGCCGAGGCCGCGGCGAAGGCGGCCGCCGCCGCGGGCACGCCGCACGTCTTCGTCGTGAACACCCCTGGCGTCCCGGCGGCCGCGGTCGGCGAGCCGCTCGAGGCCGTGGCCGCCGCCGCCGACCCGAACGCGCCGGCTCCGTTCCACCAGAGCGACCCCGGCGACGTCGCGGTCGTCGTCTACACCTCCGGCACCACGGGCACTCCGAAGGGAGCGGAGCTGACCCACTTCCAGCTGCTGATGAACGCCGACACCCCGGGGCGGCTGTTCGGCATCCGCGACGACGACGTCGTCATCGTGGTGCTGCCGCTGTTCCACGTGTTCGGGCTGTCCAGCCAGCTCAACGTGTGCATGCGGTTCGGCGCCACGATGTCCCTGGTGCCGCGGTTCGAGCCGGGGAAGGTGCTGGAGGTGATCGCCCGCGACAAGGTGACCGTGTTCGAGGGTGTGCCGACCATGTACCTCGCGCTGCTGCACCACCCCGACGTCGACCCCGGCGACGTGGCGTCGCTGCGGGTCGGCGTGAGCGGCGGCGCCTCGCTGCCCGCCGAGGTGCTGGACGCCTTCGAGCGCCGGTTCGGCATCGTGATCCTCGAGGGCTACGGGCTCACCGAGACCGCCTCCACGACCACGTTCAACATCAGCGCCGAGGAGCGCAGGGCCTACAGCGTCGGCAAGCCCATCTGGGGCGTCGACGTCGAGGTGTGGGACCCCGACGACCGGGCGCTGCCGGCGGGTCAGGACCACGTCGGCGAGATCGTCGTACGCGGCGTCAACGTGATGCGCGGCTACCACGACGACCCCGAGGCGACCGCCAAGTCGTTCACCCGCGGCTGGTTCCGCACCGGCGACATGGGCTACTTCGACGCCGACGGCTTCCTGTTCATCGTCGACCGCAAGAAGGACCTGGTGATCCGAGGCGGCTACAACGTCTACCCGCGCGAGATCGAGGAGGTCCTCTACACCCATCCCGGCATCGCGGAGGCCGCGGTCATCGGCGTCCCCGACCCCCGCCTGGGCGAGGAGGTCAAGGCGTTCGTGGTGCCCCGGGAGGGGGTGCGGCTCACCGAGGACGAGGTCATCGAGTACGTCAAGGAGCGGGTGGCCGCGTACAAGTACCCCCGCCTGGTCGAGCTCCGCTCCGCCTTCGAGCACGGGCCGACCGGGAAGGTGCTCAAGACCGAGCTGCGCTGACGGCGGGTCGAGCGCCCAACCGCACCGCACCGGTGGTTTCGAGACGGGCTCGCCCAGCGGCTCGCCCTCCTCAACCACCGGTCCCAACGGTGGCCGAGGAGCGAGCCTGCGAGCGTCTCGAAGCCACCCAACCGCACCGCACCGCCTGGTGTGCGCCGCGCGCGCTCGTCGCGATCGACTGCCGTAGGCGCCGGGCGGCCGAGCGGAGCGTGGAGGAGGCTGGCGGAGTCGCCTAGCGTGATCGGATCAGTCGCGCGGCAGGCCCCGGCGCTCCCCGGCGAGGGTCCCCGCGACGTCGGAGGCGTACGGCACACTTCGTCCCGTGACCACGCCCGCCCCTCTCGCCGCCCGCGACCTGGGAGCACGCGGCTCCAGGGGCTCGGTCGCTGGTCCCGACCCGGCCGGACCCGTAACCTCTGCGGCTGCGGCCGTCCTGGCTGCCGCCGGCACCTGGTGGCGGGAGCGCGCTCTGGTGGCTGGGCTGTCCGGTCGCTGGCTCGACGTAGCGGACGCCGTGGAGTGCCCTGTGCCGGTCGCCGCGCTCGACTCCGAGCCCGCTGCGGAGGTCACCGGAGCCTGGACAGCCGAGAGCCTGGGCTGCGACCAACAGCAGCTCCCCGCGATGGGCGCTCACCGAAGGCTTCGCCGCACTCTTCGACCCCGCGCTCGAAGGTGAGGCGCTCGACGTCGTGATCGAGGCTTGGCGCGAGACCCGCATGAGCCCCGGCGACCGCTTCCGGATTGCTACGCTCCGCAAGCGGGACCACGCCGCCCACGCCCTCGAGGTCCGGCTCCCCGATGGGAGGGTGCGCCACCTGGAACCGGGCCACGCATCGCGCATCCTGCAAGGTGTGGTCGAGCAGTGGGCACCCGCTCGGCTGACGGACCCCGTCGTCCTCTCCATCTCCGAGCCGGGTGACAAGGTCTACTTGGCCGACGAGTCCCGGCTCCGATCCCTCGGCCTGACGATCGACGCGGGGAACCTTCTCCCCGACGCGGTGATCGTGGATATCGGCGCGCATCCGCCCCAGTTCTGGATCGTCGAGGCCGTCGCAACAGACGGGGTCGTCACCGAGGACCGCCGTCGCCAACTGATCCGCTGGGCCGAGCACCAACGCATCCCGCGCGACTCCTGCCGCTTCCTCTCGGCGTTCCTGGACCGGAACGCCGCTATTGCCAAGCGCCGCCTGAAGGATCTCGCGGCCGACACCTTCGCCTGGTATCTCGCCGAGCCAACGCGGGAGCTCGCCTGGTACGAGACGGGCGACGTCGAGGGCGAAGGCCCGCCAGACCTGAGCCCGTAGCGGCCTCCGGCGGTCCGAGACACCTGTTCACAACCCGCGGGATCGCGTGCGCCGTCGTGGACTACGAGGCGCTGGGCAGCCGCCAGGTGAAGGTAGTCCCAAGCAGGCTTCGACGTAGCCACCCCCGCCGGACCCGTCGCGCCGTACACCCAGCGAGACTCAGCCGACGTGGCAGCGGAGGCCTCTCGATGCCAGCGGCCTGCGTGCAGACTCTGCATCGGTGCCGGTGGTTTCGAGACGCTCGCAGGCTCGCTCCTCGACCACCGGCTGCGACGGCCGGGAGGGCACCGGCCGCTAGGCTCCCGTACCTCATGCTGCTCCTGATCGCGTCCCACTTCGTCGCTGCCGCGGTGGCCCCTGCACTGGTGCGGCGGCTCGGCCGGGACGCGTTCGTGGTGCTGGCGGGGGTGCCCCTGGTGTCGTTCGGCTGGCTGCTGGCCCAGACATCGGAGGTGACCGGCGCGGACGCCGTGCCGGTGGTGTCGGTGGTGCCGTGGATTCCGCAGATCGGCATCGAGCTCGCGTTCGCCGTCGACACGCTGCGCTGGACGCTGGCCGTCCTGGTCACCGGCATCGGCGCGCTGGTGCTGCTCTACTGCGCGAGGTACTTCCGCGAGGGCGATGCCGGGCTGGGGCGGTTCTCGGCGGTGATGACCGGGTTCGCCGGGTCGATGCTCGGCCTGGTGGTCAGCGACGACCTGCTGCTGCTGTTCGTGTTCTGGGAGCTCACCACGGTGTTCTCCTACCTGCTGGTCGGGCACAACCCGGAGCGCCAGGCCAACCGCCGCGCCGCGATGACCGCGCTGGTCGTCACCACCTTCGGCGGCCTGGCGATGCTGGTCGGCTTCGTCGTCCTCGGCGAGCGGGTGGGGTCCTACCGGGTCGGGGACGTGCTCGCGGCCGACCCGGAGGGCGGCCTGGTCACCGCCGCGGTGGCCCTGGTGCTGGTCGGCGCGGTGTCGAAGAGCGCCCTGGTCCCGTTCCACTTCTGGCTGCCCGGCGCCATGGCCGCGCCGACACCGGTGAGCGCCTACCTGCACGCCGCCGCGATGGTCAAGGCCGGCGTCTTCCTCGTCGCCCTGCTGGGCCCGGCCTTCGCCGACGACCCGGTGTGGCGGCCCGCGCTGCTCGTGCTCGGGGTGGCGACGATGCTCCTGGGCGGCCTGCGCGCGCTGGCGCAGCACGACCTCAAGCTCCTGCTGGCGTACGGCACCGTCAGCCAGCTGGGCTTCCTCACCGCCGCGGTCGGCGTCGGCACGCGGGCTGCCGCGCTCGCCGGGCTGGCGATGCTCTGCGCACACGCGCTGTTCAAGGCGACGCTGTTCATGGTGGTCGGCATCGTCGACCACAGCTGCGGCACCCGCGACCTGCGGCACCTCTCCGGCCTGCGGCACCGGATGCCGGGGGTGGTGACGGTCGCCGTTCTCGGCGCTGCCTCGATGGCCGGAGTGCCGCCGCTGGCCGGGTTCGTCGCCAAGGAGTCGGTGTACGCCGCCTTCGCCGACGTCGCGGCGTACGGCGACGGCACCGGGCTGCCTCCGTGGGCGGGCTGGCTGACCCTGGCCGGCCTGGCGGCGGGCTCGGCCCTGACCGTGGCGTACTCGCTGCGGTTCGTGTGGGGTCTCCTGGTCGACAGCCCGGACGCCCGGCCGCCCCGCGAGCCCGACCCGGTGCCGTGGCTGTTCCTCGCCCCCGCGGCGGTGCTGGGCGTCGGCGGCCTGGTCGCCGGCTTCCTCGGTGCCGTGTGGACCGACCTCTTCGCCGGCTACGACCACCTGTACCCGGCGGGTCACGAAGAGGAGTACCTCGCGCTCTGGCACGGCCTCGGGCTGCCGCTGTGGCTCACCCTCGTGACGCTCGTGGCCGGCGCGCTGCTCCATCGCTTCCGGGACTCGTGGGCGCCGGTCGCCCGCTGGGGGGCCCGGGTCCCTCAGGCCGAGCACGGCTACCAGAGCGCCATGCGGGCGCTGGACCGGGTCTCCGTCGAGGTCACCGGGCTGACCCAGCGTGGCTCCCTGCCGGTCTACCTGGGCACGATCCTCCTGGTCCTGGTCGTCGTGCCGGGCGGCGTCCTGCTCACCCGCACGGCGCTCCCCGACGACGTGGTGCTGTGGCAGCAGCCCGCCCAGCCGGTCGTCGGGACGCTGATGGCGGTCGCCGCCGTGGCCGCGGTCCGGGCCCGCAAGCGGGTCAAGGCGGTCATCCTGGTCGGCGTCGTCGGCTACGGCGTCGCGCTGCTGTACGTCCTGCACGGCGCGCCCGACCTGGCGTTGACCCAGATGCTGGTCGAGACGGTCACGCTGGTGGTCTTCCTGCTGGTCCTGCGCAGGTTCTCGCCGTACTTCTCCGACCGGCCGCTGACCGCCAGCAGGTGGTGGCGCGCCGGGATCGGCGTGCTCGCCGGCGTCACCGTCGCGGGCGCGGCGCTGGTGGCGGCCGGAGCCCGCTCGCTGCCGCCGGTCTCGACCGCCTACCCGGAGGCGGCCTACGAGCTCGGCGGGGGCCAGAACGTCGTCAACGTGACGCTGGTGGACATCCGTGCCTGGGACACCATGGGCGAGCTCTCGGTGCTGGTGGTGGCCGCGACCGGCGTGGCCAGCCTGGTGTTCCTGCTCACCGGCCGCGCCGGCCCGGTCGAGCCCGAGCGGGCGATCGACACCCCGAGCCGCTGGCTGCGGGCCAGCCGCACCCTGGTGCCCCAGCGCCGCTCCGTGCTGTTCGAGATGGTGACCCGGCTGGCGTTCCACACCATCGTCGTGGTGTCGCTGTTCCTGGTCTTCTCCGGCCACAACGAGCCCGGCGGCGGGTTCGCGGGCGGGCTGGTGGTCGGCCTGGCGCTGATGCTCCGCTACCTCGCCGGCGGACGGCACGAGCTCGACGACGCGGCGCCGGTCGACGCCGGCTCGCTGCTCGGGCTCGGCCTCTTCGTCGCCACCGCCTCCGCCCTGGCGCCGCTGCTGTTCGGCGGCGAGGTGCTGCAGAGCGCCATCGTCCGCCTCGACGTACCTCTACTCGGCGACGTCAAGCTGGTCACCTCCCTCTTCTTCGACCTTGGCGTCTACGTCGTGGTGATCGGGCTGATGCTCGACATCCTGCGCAGCCTCGGCGGCGGCATCGACGCCCAGGACGAGGACGACCGGACCGGCGACGCCAGCACCGCACCGGTGGAGGGTCCCGTGGAGGGGGTCCGATGACCGTGGACCTGACGATGGTCGCCCTCTGCGGCCTGCTCGTGGCCTGCGGGGTCGCCCTGCTGCTGGAGCGGTCGCTGACCCGGATCCTGGTCGGCGTCCTGCTGCTGAGCAACGGGGTCAACCTGGCGTTCCTGGTGGCGTCAGGTCGGTCGGGCGCGGCGCCGGTGATCGGCTCGGTGCCCGAGGGGTCGCCGATGAGCGACCCGCTGCCGATGGCGATGGTGCTCACCGCCATCGTCATCACGCTCGGGGTGTCGGCGTTCATGCTGGCGATGGCGTACCGGTCCTGGCAGCTGGACGGCGACGACGAGGTCCGAGACGACGTGGAGGACGCCCTGGTCGCCAGGCTCGCCGCGAGCGACCAGGTGTCCTCCTCCTACGAGGCGGACGGCGGCGGACTCCCCGACGAGGAGGGGGCGGACCCGTGACCGCGCTCCTGCCCCTCCCCGTCGTCCTGCCGCTGATGGGCGCCGGCGCCTGCCTCGTGCTGGGCCGGTCGGCGCGCGCCCAGCGGCTGATCAGCCTGGCCGTCCTCGGCGCCGTCGTCGTGGTCGCGGCCGTGCTGCTGCACCGGGCCCACACCGAGGGGCCGCAGGTCGTCGCGCTGGGCGGCTGGCCGGCGGAGCTCGGGATCAGCCTGGTGGCGGACCGGCTCTCGGCGCTGATGCTGCTGGTCTCCACGACCGTGACGCTCCTGGTGCTGGCCTACTCGCTGGGCCAGGGCGTGGTGGAGTACGGCCGCGACACGCCGCTGTCGGTGTACTTCCCCACCTTCCTGGTGCTCAGCGCCGGGGTCTCCAACGCCTTCCTCGCCGGCGACCTGTTCAACCTCTTCGTCGGATTCGAGGTGCTGCTCTCGGCGAGCTTCGTGCTGATCACCCTCGGCGGCACGGGCCCGAGGGTGCGGGCCGGGACGACCTACGCGGTGGTCAGCCTGCTCTCGTCGATGCTGTTCCTGGTCGCGCTGGCCGCCGTGTACGCCGCGACCGGGTCGGTCGGCATGGCCGACGTCGCCGTACGGCTGCAGACCGTCCCGGAAGGGGTCCGCCTGCTGCTGCAGCTCTTGCTGCTGCTGGTGTTCGCGGTGAAGGCGGCGGTGTTCCCGCTGTCGGCGTGGCTGCCGGACAGCTACCCCACCGCCCCCGCCCCGGTGACCGCGGTGTTCGCCGGCCTGCTCACCAAGGTGGGTGTCTACGCGGTCATCCGGGCCCAGACCCTGCTGTTCCCCGACAGTCCGCTCGGCGACCTGCTGCTGTGGGCGGCGCTGGCCACCATGGTGGTCGGCATCCTCGGCGCCGTGGCGCAGTCCGACATCAAGCGGATGCTGTCGTTCACCCTGGTCAGCCACATCGGGTACCTGGTGTTCGGCGTCGCGCTGGCCTCCGAGCTGGGCCTGACCGGGGCGATCTTCTACGTCGTCCACCACATCACCATCCAGACCGCGCTGTTCCTGGTCGTCGGCCTGGTCGAGCTCCGCGGCGGCAGCACCGCGATGGACCGGCTCGGCGGGCTGGCGCGGGCGGCCCCGGTGCTGTCGGTGATGTTCTTCGTGCCCGCGATGAACCTGGCCGGCATCCCGCCGTTCTCCGGGTTCCTGGGCAAGGTGGCGCTGCTGCAGGCCGGCGTCCGGGACGGCTCCTGGCTGGCCTGGCTCGTGGTCGCCGGTGCGGCCGGCACGAGCCTGCTGACCCTGTACGCCGTCGCCAAGACCTGGAACCGGGCGTTCTGGAAGCCGGTCTCGCAGAACCAGGCGGCCACCGACGGCTCGGCGGACCCGGACTGGTCCCGAGGCACCAAGTCGGGCGAACGGTGGGACACCGACGTGCTGTCCCGGTCCGACCGCCTTCCGCCCGGGATGGCGGTGCCGGCGCTCGCGATGGTCACGATCACCTGCCTGCTCACCGTCGTCGCCCGGCCGCTGTACGACGTCTCGGCCGAGGCGGCGGTCGAGCTGCGCGACCGTACCGGGTACGTCGCGGCGGTGCTCGGTCCGGACACCGCAGAACAGGTGGAGGGACCGTGAGCGGCGACCGCAGGTCGCGGGTGCGGGCCGGCCACCAGTGGCCGGTGGTCGTGTGGCTGGTGGTCGTCTGGGTGCTGATGTGGGGCGACCTCTCGGTGGCCAACCTGCTGGGCGGCACGGTCGTCGCGCTCGCCGTCCACGCCGTGTTCCCGCTCCCGCCGTTGCACTGGACCGGCACCGTGCGTCCGCTGCCACTGCTGGTGCTCGTGGGCAGGTTCCTCGCCGACCTGGTGGCGGCCAGCGTGCAGGTCGCCTGGCTGGCGACGAACCCCCGCTACCAGCCCAGCAACGCGATCATCGCGGTGCCGCTGCGCAGCCGAGGCGACGCCTACTTCCTGCTCACCGCGGAGCTGGTCTCGCTCGTGCCGGGCAGCCTGGTGCTGGACACCGACTACCGGCGACGCACCCTGTACCTGCACATCATCGCCACGCACACCCCGGCCGAGGTGGAGCGGGCCCGGCAGCGCGTGTGGGCCCAGGAGGGGCGGGTCGTCCGCGCACTGGCCTCGGCCGACGAGCGGGCGGCGTACGAACGACGGGTGCTGGAGGAGAGCCGATGACCTGGGTCGGGCTGGTCTGCACGGTGGTGCTGGGCGTCGCCGGCGCGCTCACCCTCTACCGCCTGGTCAGGGGCCCCACGGCCCTGAACCGCACCGTGGCCCTCGACGTCATCGTCGCGATCTCGGTCTGTGCGATGGCCGTGGAGGCCGCGGTCAACCTGCACACCACGACGCTGCCGCTGCTGCTGGTGCTGTCGCTGCTCGGGTTCGTCGGGTCGGTCAGCGTCGCCCGGTTCGCCTCCCGCGAGGACCCCGAGGGCGGCCCCTCGTGAGCGCCGGCTGGGAGACGGCGCTCGACGCCGCCTCGGGAGCCCTCCTGCTCGCCGGGTCGCTGCTGTCCCTGGCCGCCGCCGTGGGACTGGTGCGCTTTCCCGACCTGCTCAGCCGGATGCACGCGGCCACCAAGCCGCAGGTCCTCGGGCTGCTGCTCGTGCTGGTCGGCCTGGAGCTGCGGCTGCGCACCGCCTTCGCCCTCACCACGCTGGTGCTGGTCGCGCTGTTCCAGTTCCTCACCGCCCCCATCTCCGCCCACATGGTCGGTCGCGCTGCATACCGCTCCGGCTCGGTCCGCCAGGACCTCCTGGTCACCGACGAGCTCGCCGATGCCGAACGTTGACCCGCCCCATCCTGGTGCGTCGACCCGTCAGTCTTGGTGGGTCGAGCCGTCAATGTTGGCGCGTCGAGCCGTCAATGTTGGTGCGTCGACCCGTCAATGTTGGTGGCCCGAGCCGTGGATTCTGGTGCGTCGGGGAGCCGCATCCGCACGTGGTCGAGTGGGACGGCCGGCTCTGGATGGCCGGGGTTACCGTCGTACCCGAGGGAGGAGCGCGGATGGATCGTGACGACGCCCGCCCAGCGCGGCCAGAGGACGTCGAGGAGATCTGCGCGTCGCTGCCCGGGACCTGGTTCGGCACGTCCTGGGGGGACGTCCCGACCTGGCTGGTGCCGCACCGCGACAGGGGGCGCGGGTTCGTGCTCTACCGCAAGCCGCACCACACCGCGGTGGACCCCGGCACCGGGGAGCCGTACGACGACCTGCTGGTGATCCGGACCGCGAACGCCGACGACAAGGCGGCACTGGTGTCCGGCGACGGGCCGTTCTTCACCATCGACCATTTCAACGGCTACAACGCCGTCCTGGTGCGGCTCTCCCGGCTCGGCGAGATCGGCCGCGACGAGCTCTCCGAGGTGATCACGGACGCCTGGCGGGCCTGTGCACCCAAGAGCCTGGTCAGGCGGCACCACGAGGACTGACG
>JBIOUF010000129.1:0-3201 GCA_044866695.1 Nocardioidaceae bacterium
GCATCTGCAGCGCCGGCATCGTCTTCCTGCCCGGCGCCGCGGGCACCGTCCAGGAGGTCTTCCAGGACGCCTGCGAGAACTACTACGCGCCGCCGGCCGAGGTCGCCCCGATGGTGCTGGTCGGGCGCGGGTACTGGACCTCGCGGCTCCCGGTGTGGCCGCTGCTCCGCGCCCTCGCGGCGGGCCGCCGGATGGCCGGCGCGGTGCACCTGGTCGACACGGTCGCGGAGGTCCCCCGGGCACTCGGCTGAGGGCGCTCGCTTGACATACGCCCTGAGATACCGGAAACTGTCTTCGTACGACGAGAGGGGAGTATCCCGCTCAGGACTCACCGTCACGACGGCCTCGCAGGCACGAGGCCCGGTGAGCCGGCCGGACCGCCGAGCACCGCGGGCCGGCTGGGAGAGACCTCCGAGAACACGGCGCGACCTCGCGCCCGCAACCCTCGGAGGATTCGATGGACGTCCCGCTCTGGGCATGGGCCGGCGTCGTCGCCGTCATCGTGGCGATGCTCGTCGTCGACCTGGTGGCCCACCGCACGGCGCATGTGATCTCGCTGCGCGAGGCCGCCGCCTGGTCGGTGGTCTGGGTCGGCCTCGGGCTCGGCTTCGGCGCGGTGGTCTGGTCGGCGTACGGCGCCCAGGCCGGCGGCCAGTACTACGCCGGCTACCTGATCGAGAAGAGCCTGGCCGTCGACAACGTCTTCGTCTGGGCGCTGGTCTTCACCGCCTTCGGCGTGCCGCGGCAGTACCAGCACAAGGTGCTCTTCTACGGCGTGGTGGGGGCTCTGGTGTTCCGCGCCCTCGCGATCTGGGGCGGCGTCGCGCTGCTCGAGCAGTTCCACTGGGTGCTCTACGTCTTCGGGGCCTTCCTGCTCTACACGGGCTGGATGATGCTCCGGCACCGGGGCGAGCACGCCGACCCCATGCGCAGCCGGGTGCTCCTCCTGGCCCGCAAGGTGGTGCCCACCACCGACCGGATGCACGGCGACCGGCTCTGGGTGCGCGAGGCCGGGCGCTTGGTCGCCACCCCGCTCTTCCTCGTCCTCGTCCTGGTCGAGACCAGCGACATCGTCTTCGCCGTCGACTCCATCCCGGCGATCTTCGCGGTCACCACCGAGCCGTTCCTGGTGTTCACCAGCAACGCCTTCGCGATCCTGGGGCTGCGCGCGATGTACTTCCTGCTCGCCGACCTCATGCACCGGTTCGTCTATCTCAAGACCGGCCTGGCGGCGATCCTGCTCTTCGTCGGCGCCAAGATGCTGCTCCTCGACGTGGTCAAGATGCCCGTCGCCGTCTCGCTCGCCGTGATCGCCGCCTGCGTCACGGTCGCGGTCGTCGCCAGCCTGCGGGCCACCCGTCCCGGCGCCACCGGGCCGCGCTCCGGCGAACCGCGTCCCGGACCCCATCCTCACGACGCCCACCAGCCCACCGAGAAGGAGAGGACCCGATAATGCTCGTCCACACCACCACCAGGCCACTGGACCACCTCCACGCGCGCGACGTGACACGGCTGGTGCAGGCCCGGGCCTGGCCGTCCGTCACGCTGCTGCTGGACACCACGCCCGGGGACACGATGTCGGCCGCGGACACGCGTCGTCTCACCGCCCTGGTCCGCGACGCCGAGCAGCAGCTTGCGCGACGCCAGGCCGGCTCCGTAATCCTGGTCGACCGGCTCCGGACGCTGGCCGCGGACGCATCCCACGGGCCGACCGGCCACGCACTCGTCCTCCTGGTCAGCCAGGCCGTCCAGCGCAGCTACCGGCTGCCCTCACCGGTGCAGGCGCGGGCGGTGGTGGAGCGCACGTTCGCGACCCGGGACCTGGTGCACACCCTGCACCGGACCCCTCCGCACCTGCTGCTGGTCCTCACGCCGTTGTGCGCGCAGCTGTTCCGCGGCTACGCCGACACGCTCGTGCCGGTACAGCAGGGCGGCTTCCCGGTGCAGCACCGGCTGCCGGTCCTCGGCGAGCTCGGCACCGGGGACGACCGGCTCGAGGAGTTCCTCGACCGGGTCGACAGCGAACTGGGACGGGTCCGCGCCGAGCACCCGGCACCACTGGTCGTGGCCGGCTCGCGGGAGGTGGTGTCGGCCCTGGTACGCCGTGGGCGCAGCCTGCAGCGCCTCGGCGGCGTGCTCACCGGCCCCGTCGTGGACCGCCCCGCGGACCTGTACGCCGCGGCGCGGCTGTCGCTGGAGGAGTACCTGCTCTCACGCGAGGAGGAGGCGCTCATCGACGTGGCCGCGGCCCGGGGCAGGGACGAGGCATCCGTCGCGACCGGCATCGAGTCGTGCTGGGCCGCGCTGCGGACCCGCAGGCCGTCACTGCTGGTCGTCGAGGAGGGTTACCGGTTCCCCGCGGTCGTCGACGGTGAGCGGCTGCGTCCGGCCACCGGAGAGCCGCTCGAGACGCCGGTCGGCGACCTCCGGCACGACCTCGTCGACGACCTCATCGAGATCGTCATCGACCGTGGCGGATGGGTCGCCTTCGCCCGTGACGGCGGCCTCGCCGACGCCGGCCGGGTCGCCCTGGTGCTGGCCGACCCGATGCTGGTCGACCCGGTGCAGGCCGACGAGGGGCGGCGACCCTGAGCCGGCCGCGCTGGCCCGGCCGCCATGGGCGGCCGCGACCAGGTCGATGAAGTCCCCGACCCGGGCCGGGGACTCAAGCGGGTGCCGGAAGCGCGCGGCGCGGCGCACCTGATAGTGGTTGCGACGGCCGACCCGGCGCCGGTCCACGTGACCCGACGCCTCCAGGTCGGCGATGATCAGCTGGACCGCCCGCTCGGTGATGCCCACCCGCGCCGCGACGTCGCGCAGCCGTGCGTCCGGGTCGAGGGCGAGGCAGACCAGCACATGACCGTGGTTGCTGAGGAACGTCCAGCCGGGCCCGCTCACCAGAAGAACAGTACCTGAACCTGCGTTCGGGTCACCGTCTCCTGAGCGGGCGGGCAGGCGGGGTTGTGGCCGATGGCTGCACGAGCCCGGCGTACTGGCCGCAGGCTGCACCGACACGCCGAGCCGAGCTGCGTCCATCGGCCACACCCCACGCCAGCGCGGCGTCGGACTGCGCGACCGGCGTCAGGAGACGTCGCGGCGCCCGGTCAGCAGCACGCCGAGGCCGGTGAACGCGGCGGCGTACCCGAGCAGCACCAGTCCGCCGGCCCACCAGTCCAGGTAGGTCACCACCGTGCTCTCGGG
>JBIOUF010000130.1:0-15754 GCA_044866695.1 Nocardioidaceae bacterium
TCGCGTTATCCGGCCCACACCAAGACTGACGGCTGCTCAACCCACCAAGACTGACGGCTCAACCCACCAAGACTGACGGCTCGACCCCCGGTCATGCGCCCACCCACGGCACGCGCGCCGCGCACCGGGAGGCCCGGTCGGTCCGGGGGCGGGACCTCGGCCTCGTGTGGCCGATGACGACATGCCCGCCCGGCGTGTCGCTGTCGCCGCGGGCCACAAGCAGGGATCCGTGCGGGCATCGGCCACAAGCGGGCCGTCACGCAGACAGGGCCGGTTTGTCCCGGACGATGGTGCCGAGGACGCCGTTGACGAAGGCCGGTGACTCGTCGGTGGACAGGTCGCGGACCAGGCCCATGGCCTCGCTGACCGCGACGGCATCGGGCACGTCGTCGGCGTACAGCACCTCGTAGACGCCGATGCGCAGGGCGTTGCGGTCCACGGCGGGCATCCGGTCCAGGCTCCATCCTTGGGCGTACGCCGCCAGGAGCGCGTCGATCCGGCCCTGGTGCTGCACCACGCCGCGCACCAGCGCGGTGGCGTACTCGCCGGGCGGAGCCTCCCCCGCGGCCAGCCTCTCGTCGAGGGTCGAGCCCAACGGCAGGCCCCGGACCTCGCTCTCGAAGAGCACGTCGAGCGCGCGCTTGCGCGCCTTGGAGCGAGCCGACATCAGCCGGTGACGCGACCCAGGTAGCTCCCGTCGCGGGTGTCCACCTTGATCCGCTCGCCGGTGGTGATGAACAGGGGCACCGCGACGGTGGCTCCGGTCTCGACCGTCGCCGGCTTCGTCCCTCCGGTGGAGCGGTCGCCCTGCAGTCCCGGCTCGGTGTAGGTCACCTCCAGCTCGACCGACGCGGGCAGCTCGACGTACAGCACGCGGCCGTCGTTGGTGGCGACGATCGCCTCCTGGTTCTCCAGCAGGAAGCTCCGCGCGTCGCCGACGACGTCCGGACCGACCTCGATCTGGTCGTAGCTGCCGGTGTCCATGAAGACGTAGCTGGTGCCGTCGTTGTACAGGTACTGCATCGTGCGCTTGTCGACGTTGGCGACCTCGACCTTGACGTCGGCGTTGAAGGTCTTGTCGACGGTCTTGCCGGACTCGATGTTCTTGAGCTTGCTGCGCACCACGGCGCCGCCCTTGCCGGGCTTGTGATGCTGGAACCAGACCACCTGCCACAACTGGCCGTCCAGGTTGAGCACCATGCCGTTCTTGAGGTCGTTGGTCGTGGCCATGCGCAGCGGTGGTCCTGTTCGGTCGTGGGTACGTCGGGAGGCAGCCGCCCAGTCTAGTGCGACGACGAACCGCTACCCCCGCGCCCTGGAGCGCAGCATGCGGCCGACCTCGTCGACCCGTTCCACGACCCGCGCCCGGACCAGCGGCGAGGTCTCCTGCACGGTTGCCAGGGCGCGTGCGAGGAACGCCTCGTCGATGCCGAACACCGGGAAGCCCGAGACGCTGAGGTGCATCCCGGTGACCATCCCGACGTCGTCCAGGTCGCGGAGCATCTCCAGGTAGACCGCGGCGAACGGAGCCAGCACGGCCTCCTGGTCCGGTCGCCAGAACGCTCGGCTGACCTCGCGGGCCGCCCCGATCGGCACCGTGCGGTCCACGAACGTCGCCCGCCAGGCCGTCTCCTTGGCGCCACGGTCCGGCAGCGAGGCAGTCACCGCCACGGCCCGGGCGGCGGAGTCCGGGTCGGGGTCCTGGGCGCGGAGGGCCGTGCATCGCCGCTCGACCTCCTCGCGGTCCAGCGCGCTCAGGGCGGCCTGTCGCTGAAGCAGCCGCCAGCGCAGGTCGACGTCGTCGCGGGCGCGTTCGGTGAGGGTCTCGAGCTCACCGCGGTCCGAGGTCGTGCGCGCCAGGCCCCGGAGGGCCACTCCGCCCCGAGCCGTGACGTCGACCAGCGCACGGCAGACATCGGCCACCCGGCTGCCCAGCGAGGACCGGTAGGTGCCCGGAGCCCACCGCTCCACCACCGTGCAGGCCAGGTCCAGGACCGGCTCGAACACGGTGTCGGAGGACTCCGCGCCGAGCACGCCGCACAGCGCCCCCACCACCTCCCCGGCCGACGCGTCGCCGGCGCGCAGCATGTCCCACACCGTCGCCACGGTGACCGCCCTGGCCACCGCGGTGGGCAGCCGGCCGGCGTCGGCGAAGAGGCTGGACCGGCTGTGCCGGTCCGGCCGGGTCGTCGCGAAGGTGAGGTTCTCGTCGTTGACCAGGTAGAGGTGCATCCCGGTGGGCAGGTCCACCGACGTGCCCTCCGCGTCCAGCTCCACCTCGGCCAGCCCGACCCGCTCGAGCCGGTCGCCGGCGTCGCGGTAGGCCCCTACGGCCACCCGGTGCGGCCGCGGCGGTCCACCGGCGGGCCCGGACGCCCGCAGCACGAGGCGGTCCGGCCGGCGTTCCAGGGTGAGCCGGTCGGTGCCGGCGGTCTCCAGCCAGCCCTTCTGCCAGGCCACCAGGTCCCGGCCGCTCGCCTCGGACAGGGCCTCCACCAGGTCCTCCAGGACGGTGTTGCCCCACGCGTGGCGCGCGAAGTAGGCGGCCATCCCGCGGCCGAACGCGTCCTCCCCGACGTAGGCCTTCAGCTGCCACAGCGTGGCCGCGCCCTTCGGGTAGGTGATCGCGTCGAAGATCGAGGCGGCCTCGGCGACGTCGCGGATCGGCTGCCGGATCGGATGGCTCCCCGGCCCCTGGTCGGCGAGGTAGGCCCTCAGCTCCCCGACCACCAGGTTGCTCGCCCAGCAGTCGGTGTGCCGGGTGGCGCTGACCGCAGCCCAGTGGGCGGCGAACTCCGCGAACGCCTCGTTGAGCCACAGGTCGTCCCACCACCGCATCGTGACGATGTTGCCGAACCACATGTGCGCCATCTCGTGCAGCAGCACCAGCGCCAGCTGCTCCTGCTCGGCGGGGGTGGGCGCGCTGCGGCAGATGAAGCTGTCGCTCCAGGTCACCGCCCCGTAGTTCTCCATCGCGCCGGCCATCTCGGGCATGAAGACCTGGTCGTACTTGGCCTGGGGGAACGGCATCGCGAACCGGTCGCCGAAGAACGCCAGACCCTGCGCCGTGACGGTGAAGACCTCCTCGGCGTCGCGCTCGAGCTGCTGGCGCAGGGACCGCCGGGCGAAGATGCCCAGGTCGTAGCCGCCGGCCTCGCGGCGGATCTCGTGCAGTGGCCCGGCCAGGACCACCGGGTTGTACGACGACAGGGCCGGCGTGTCGGGGAAGACCCACCGCCGCGTGTCTCCGCGCTGCTCGACCACCGGGTCGCCGGAGTTGCTGACCACCCGCCACGCGGCAGGCGCGTCGACGGTGAAGGCGTAGGGCGCCTTGAGGTCGGGCTGGTCGAAGCAGGCCCAGGCGAACCGGGCCGCGTCGGGCTCGAAGCTCATCCACACGTACACCTCGCCGTCGGCGGGGTCCACGGCCCGGTGCACGCCCTCGTCGGCGGTGGTGTTGGCCTGCACCGACTCCACGACCAGGGTGTTGGCGGCGGCCAGGCCGGGCAGCCGGATCCGGCCGTGCTCGGCGGGGGGCAGCGGGGCACCGTTGAGCGTGGCCGACGCGACCTCGGCGCAGCAGTCGACGAACGTCTCCGCGCCCGGCTCGCGGCAGGCGAACCTCACCGTGGCGACGCACCGGACCTCCGGGCCGGTGGGCGTCCCGGTGAGGTCGACCCCGATGTCGTAGCGCTCCACGTCGAGGAGCCCGGCCCGCTCCTCGGCCTCGGTCTGGGTCAGGCTGCGCACGTCCATGACCGGACTCTACGGTCGGCCGGGGACAGCCCGACCGGCCCAGGGGGGTCTTGTGGACGACGGCTCGCCCGGCAGCCTCGACGGGTCGTCAGCGGGCGATCTCGGCGTAGGCGGCGGTGAGCAGCGCGGGGTCGGGGCCTTCCAGGACGGTCGGGCGGGCCAGGCCCTCGAGGACGACGAACCGGAGCAGGTCTCCCCGGCTCTTCTTGTCCAGGCGGATCCCCTCGAGCAGCTGTCCCCAGGACGCGCCGGAGTAGGTCGTGGGCAGGCCGACCAGCTCCAGGACGGTCCGGTGCCGGTCGGCGGTGGCCTCGTCGAGACGTCCCGCGAGACGGGCCAGCTCGGCGACGTACCGCATGCCGATGGCGACCGCCGCGCCGTGCCGGTACGCGTACCGCTCGGCGCGCTCGATGGCGTGGCCGAGGGTGTGACCGTAGTTGAGCACCTCCCGGCCGGGATGGCCCGCCGTGCCGCCGGTCTCCCGCAGGTCGTCGACCACGACGTCGACCTTGACCCGGATCGCGCGTTCGACCAGCTCTCGCAGCTCCGGGGAGTCCGGCGTCGTCGCCCGCTCGGGGGCCCGCTCCACGAGCGCGAGGATCTCCGGGTCGGCGATGAACCCGCACTTGACCACCTCGGCGAGCCCGCTGACCAGCTCGTTCCGCGGCAGGGTGTCCAGCGCGGCGAGGTCGCACAGCACGCCGGCCGGCTCGTGGAAGGCGCCCACCAGGTTCTTCCCCTCGGCGGTGTTCATCGCGGTCTTGCCGCCGACCGCCGCGTCGACCATGGCCAGCAGCGTGGTGGGCACGTGCACCACGCGGACGCCGCGCAGCCAGGTGGCCGCGACGAAGCCCCCCATGTCGGTGGTGGCCCCACCGCCGACGGTGACCACCGCGTCGGAGCGGGTGAAGCCGGTCCGGCCCAGCACCTGCCAGCAGAACGACGCGACGGGCGCGAGCTTGGCCTCCTCCCCGTCCGGGATCTCGATGGCATGGGCGTCGTACCCCTGGCCGACCAGGTCCTGCCGCACCGCCTCGCCGGTCGCCGCCAGGGCGCGCGGGTGGACGACCGCGACCCGGCGGACCCCCGGTCCGAGCATGGCGGGCAGCTCCCCCAGCAGGCCGCTGCCCACCACGACGTCGTACGGCGCCGCGCCGCGCACCGGCAGCACTGTCGGCCGGTCGGTCACCGAGCCGGCCCTTCCACCAGTTCCAGCACCTCGTCGGCAACCTCCTCGGGCGACCGCCCGCTGGTGTCGACCCGGTGCGCCGCCACCGAGAGGTAGACCGGCTGCCGCTCGGCGAGCAGGGTCCGCAGGCGGCCCCGGACGTTGCCGAGCAGCAGCGGGCGGCCACCGCCCAGCCCCACCCGCCTGACGGCGTCGGCCAGCCCCACGTCGAGGAACACCACCGGGTGCCCGCGCAGCAGCGACCGGGTCTCCTCGGCCAGGACCGCCCCGCCGCCGAGGGCCAGGACGCCGTCGTGCTCGGCGAGGGCGCGGCGTACCGCCTCGCGCTCCAGCGCCCGGAACTCCTGCTCACCGCGGTCCACGAACAGCTCGGCCACGGTCGCGCCGGACTCCCGCTCCACGTCGTCGTCGGTGTCGCGCGCCTCGACCGACCACTTCTCGGCGAGCAGCGCGGCCACCGTGGACTTGCCCGCGCCCATCGGGCCGACCAGCACCACCCGTGGCCCTCGCCCGGGCTCGGTCACCGGAACCTCAGCGCGTCGAGGTAGCCGGCCACGTTGCGACGGGTCTCGCGCACCGAGTCGCCGCCGAACTTCTCAAGCACGGCGTCGGCCAGCACCAGGGCCACCATCGCCTCCGCGACCACCCCGGCGGCCGGGACGGCGCACACGTCGGAGCGCTGGTGGTGTGCCACCGCGGCGTCGCCGGTCGCGACGTCCACGGTCCGCAGGGCGCGAGGGACCGTGGCGATGGGTTTCATCGCCGCCCGCACCCGGAGCAGCTCGCCGGTCGACATCCCGCCCTCGGTGCCGCCGGAGCGGCCCGAGGTACGGCGCAGGCCGTCGGCGGTGGACACGATCTCGTCGTGCGCCACCGAGCCCGGGGTGGCCGCGAGCGCAAACCCGTCGCCGACCTCCACCCCCTTCATGGCCTGGATGCCCATCAGCGCGCCGGCCAGCCGCGCGTCGAGCCGCCGGTCCCAGTGCACGTGCGAGCCGAGGCCGGGCGGCAGGCCGTGCACGGCGACCTCGACGACCCCGCCCAGGGTGTCTCCGTCCTTGTGCGCCTCGTTGATCTCGGCCACCATCGCCGCGCTCGCGCCGGGATCGAGACAGCGCACCGGGTCGGCGTCCAGGCGGGCCACGTCGTCGGGCCCGGGCACCGAGCCGTACGGCGCCGTGGCGGTGCCGATCGCGACCACGTGCGAGACGACCCGCGCGCCGGTCGACTGCTCCAGGAAGGCCACCGCCACCGCGCCCAGCGCCACGCGCGCCGCGGTCTCCCGCGCAGAGGCGCGCTCCAGCACCGGCCGGGCCTCCTCGAACCCGTACTTCTGCATCCCGGCAAGGTCCGCGTGCCCGGGGCGCGGCCGGGTCAGAGCCGCCGCCCGGGCGGACCCTTCCAGCAGGGCCGGGTCCACCGGGTCCGCCGCCATCACCGTCTGCCACTTCGGCCACTCGGTGTTGCCGACGCGGATGGCCACCGGGCCGCCCTGCGTCTCACCGTGCCGGACGCCCCCGAGCACCTCGATCTCGTCGGCCTCGAACGACATCCGCGCCCCGCGTCCGTAGCCCAGCCGCCGCCGCGCCAGCGCCGCCCGGACATCGTCCGACGTCACCCGGACGTGCGCGGGCAGCCCCTCGAGCACCGCCACCAGGGCAGGCCCGTGCGACTCTCCGGCAGTCAGCCAGCGCAGCACGGGGGAAAGTCTCGCACGCAGAACGAGACCGGCCCCGTGCTGCGCTGGTGACCTGGGGCGCAGCCCGAGGACAGGCGAGTCGGCGCAACCTCCCCTCCGGCGCGAAGCGCCCGCTGCGGCTGCGCCGACTCGCCGTTCCCGACCAGGCACCACCGCGACGCGGGCACCCGCCACCCGCCCACGGTTCGCGCGGTCGGCAGCACTCCCGCCGACGCAAGCCCCACAGCCGGCGAGGACCCGCCGACTCGGCAGCCACGGCCGATGAAGACCCGCCGACTCGGCAGCCACGGCCGACGAAGACCCGCCCACTCGGCAGCCACGGCCGGCGAAGACCCGCCCACTCGGCGGTCAGCCGGACAGGTACCAGTCCGCGACGGGAGCGCCGACCAGGACCCCGGCCAGCGCGCCGAGGAGGAGGAACGGGCCGAACGGGTAGGACCGCCGGTCCACCACCCTCAGCGCGCTGAGCAGGAGCCCCCCCACCCCGCCGAGGACGAACGCGGCGAGGACGCCGACCACCAAGGCCCCCCAGCCGACGTAGCCGAGGACCAGGCCGAGCACGCCGGACAGCCGCACGTCTCCGTAGCCCATGCCGGCCGGGTACACCAGCCACAGCAGGAGGAACAGCCCGCCGAACGCCACCCAGCCCCAACCGGCCCGCCACAGCCGCCCCGGGTCGGAGTCCAGCAGCGCGGCCACGGGCAGCAGCGCCAGCACCACCACGTACGCGGGGGCGACCAGCCGGGTGGGCAGCAGCCGGGTGCGCCAGTCCACGACGGCCAGGGCGACCCCGAACGGCACCAGCGCGAGGACCAGCAGGAGTGAGCCGGACCAGCCCAGGCGGACGCCGGCCAGACCGGCGGCCACCCCACCCGCGACGGCCGCCTTCGCGCGCAGGCCCGGGAGCGCGGCGATGGCGGCGTACAGCTCCTTGCCCCCCGGGTCCGCATGGCCAGGCGCATCGCCCGGGGCGGGCTCGCCGTCGGCGGGTGGCGCGACGGGACTCGCGAAGTGGGACGCCAAGGGCACCGGTGGCGGCACCACGGTGTCCCCCTGGTCGTCGACGACGGAGATCTGCGGGTCGGGCGAGGTGGGCTCGGGGAGGCGCCGCACCAGCCCGGGGACGAGCGCGCCGCCGACAGCGCCGACGAACGCGCTCACCGCCGCGGCGTCCAGGTGCCAGGTCATCGCGTGCAGGGTAGGCCACGGCGCCCGGCGGTGGCGCGCGCCGTCCCCAGGGACCGAGCCGGTCATCCGGACGCGGCGGTCGCCCGCTCCCGGAGCGCGGCCTCGCCCGCGGCGCGCATCGGGGCGAGCGGAGCCGGGTCGGCGCCGGTCATCAGGGTCACCTGGAACCCGGCCTGGTGCACCAGCAGGTCCAGCCCCGACACCAGCACCTGACCCCGCTCTGCCGCGAGGCGCGCGAACGGGGTCGGCCAGGGGTCGTACGCCACGTCGAACACCACCTCGGCGGCGTCCAAGACGGTCAGCGCGCAACCGGTCTGGGCGGCCGCCGGCACCGTGGACACGACCAGGTCGCCCCGGGGCACCGGGTCGCCGATCGTCACGACCTCGACCGCGGGCGCGTGGGGGTGCCGGGCGACCGCGGCGACGGTCTCGGCGGCCCGCCCCGGGTTGCGGACCACCAGGCTCGCCGCGTGGCAGCCGAGGTCGGCCATCGCGTGCAGCACCGACGTCGCGGTCGCCCCGCCGCCGAGGACGACGACCCGGCCGACCGGCCCGGCGTGCCGCTCCCGCACCGCGGCCGCGGCCCCGGGGATGTCGGTGTTGTGCGCCAGGCGGCGACCCGAGCGCAGCAGCAGCGTGTTCGCCGCCCCCGCCAGCGCCACCCGCTCGCTGACCTCGTCGGCCAGCCGCGCCGCGCGCCGCTTGAGCGGCATGGTCAGCGACAGGCCGCGCCAGGTCTCGTCGAGGCCGTCGAGGAAGCCGGCCAGCCCCGCCTCCGTCACGTCGACGGCGTCGTAGGTCCAGTCCAGCCCGAGCGCGGCGTACGCGGCACGGTGCAGCACCGGCGACAGGGAGTGCGCGACCGGGCTGCCCAGGACGGCCGCGCGGCCGCCCACCGACGGGCTCAGCACAGCTCGGAGTCCTCGCAGAACTCCCGGAGCCTCGCGACGTTCTCCTTGTGCTCCGCGGCGGTGTCGGCGAACAGCGTCTCACCGGTGTCCAGGTCCACGGTCACGAAGAAGCACGACCCCTCGTCGGCCGGGTCGAGCGCCGCCGCCAGCGCCGCCTCGCCCGGTGACGCGATCGGGCCGGGCGGGAGGCCGGGAACCAGATAGGTGTTGTACGGGCTGTCGACCGCGCGCATCTCCTCGGTGGTGAACACCGAGTCGTTGTCGCCGGCGGCGTAGTGCACCGTGGAGTCCATCTGCAGCCGCCGCCCGGAGCCACGGCAGAACCCGTCCAGCCGGTTGTACACGACCTCGGCGACCCCGGCGAGGTCCTGCTCACGGCGGGCCTCGCGCTGGACGATGCTGGCCACCGTCACGGCGTCGTGCGGGCTCACCCCCTGCCGGTCGGCCCCAGCGACCAGTCCCACGTCGCGCGCGGCCTCCTTGAACCGCCCCACCATGTCGCGCAGCAGCGACCGCGCCGTGGCGTCGGGCCTGACCAGGTACGTCGCCGGGAACAGGTAGCCCTCCGGGTTGCCCTCGGCGTACGGCGGCAGGCCGAGCGCCGCCGGGTCGGCCAGCACCGCCCGTAGCCGCGCGGCGGAGAAGTCGGTCCCCTTGGCCAGGACCTCGACGGTCTGCTCGACGGTGAGGCCTTCGGGGACCGTCACCCGGTCCTGGATGAGGTTGTCGGGGTCGACCAGCACCGCCAGCGCCGCGGCGGCCGACATCTGCTCCCGCATCTGGTAGTAGCCGACCTGGATCCCCCGGGAGGCGGGGTCGTCCGCGGCCGCGTCGGTGAACGCCTCGACGCTCTTCACCACCCCCGCGTCGTGAAGCGTCTCGCCGATCGCCGTGGCGGAGTCGCCCTCGGCCACCTCGACGAGCACGCTGCCCCGGCCGTTCCCGGTGTAGTCCTCCGGGCCTCTGAGCAGCTTGCGCAGCTGGCTGGAGCCGACGGTGACCAGCGCGACGACGACCGCGAGGACGACGGCCAGGGCGAGCAGGCCGGCCAGGCAGCCCATCACCCGCCGGGGTCGAGGCTGCGGCGGCTCCGCCTCGGCGAGCGTGCCGAACGTCGACCCGGTTCGGGGGCTGGCGGGGTCCTCCACGGCTATCCCTGTCCGCTCGGCGACATGGGCACGGTCTCCCCGGGCGCCACCCCCGTGCTGCGCTCGGTGTCCAGGGCATTCTGCAAGATCACCACCGCGGCGGCCTGGTCCACGACGGCGCGCCGCCGCCTCCCCTTGCGGCCGCCTTCGCGCAGCGCCGCCTCGGCCGACACCGTGCTGAGCCGTTCGTCCACCAGCCGCACCGGAACGGGGGCGACCGCCGCAGCCAGCGCGGCCGCGAACGCGCGGGCCTTCACCGCCGCCGGGCCCTCACGGCCGGACAGCGACCGGGGCAGCCCCAGGACGACCTCGACCGCTGCGTGCTCGGCGGCCAGCGCCGCGATCCGGGCGCCGACCCGGCCGTCGTCGCCGCCCTCGCCGCGGTCGCGCCGCACGGTCTCCACCGGCGTGGCCAGCAGCCCGGCCGGGTCGGAGCGGGCCACGCCGACCCGGACGTCGCCGACGTCCACGCCCAGCCGCACCCCGGACCGCACTCCGCCAGTCTCGCAGCCGACGTGCCGGCGCGGGTTCCGAGCCGCCGGAACGGGCGACGGGCGGCGGCGGTACGCCGGCATTGACGGCTCGCCCGCGCCGCTGGTCGAGGTGCGCCCTTCGAGACGGGCTCCTTCGTCGCCCTCCTCAGGAACCGCGGAGCGAGCCTCGAAACCAAGGCGCGCGACCACCACCATTGACGGCTTGGCCCACCACCATTGACGGCTCGACCCACCAAGACTGACGGCTCGACCCACCGACATTGACGGCTCGACCTCAGGCGCCGACTGTCCGAGCGAGCTCTGCCTCGACGTCGCGAAGCGCCTGGTCGGCACCGCCCGGGTCGGTGCCGCCGCCCTGGGCGACGTCGTCCTTGCCGCCGCCGCTGCCGCCCAGCGCCGCGGTGGCGACCTTGACCAGCGCGTTGGCCGACAGGCCGCGGGCGCGGGCCGCGTCGTTGACCGCGACCACGACGGCCGGCTTGCCGCCACCGGTGCCGACCACCGCGACCACGCCGGGCCGGCCGGGGGCGAGCCGCGCGCGCACGTCGAGGGCGAGGCGGCGTACGTCGGCGGCGCCGGCGCCGTCGACGCGGTGGGCGACCAACGCCACGCCGGAGACGTCGCCGGCCTGGTCGGCCAGCGACCCGGCAGAGGCCAGCAGCTGCGCCAGGCGGGTCCGCTCGATCTCCTTCTCGGCGGCACGGAGCCGCTCCACCAGGTCGCCGACCCGCTCCGGGAGCTCCTCGGGCCGCGCCTTGAGCGTCTCGCTGAGCTGGGCGACCAGAACGTGCTCGCGGGCCAGGAACCGGTACGCGTCGGAGCCGACCAGCGCCTCGACCCGGCGCACGCCGGACCCGATGGAGGACTCGCCGAGCAGCTTGACCACGCCGAGCTGCGCGGACCGCGCGGTGTGCGTGCCGCCGCACAGCTCGCGGGCCCAGTCGCCGACCGAGACGACGCGGACCCGGTCGCCGTACTTCTCGCCGAACAGCGCCATCGCGCCGGACCGGCGGGCCTCCTCCTGGGTCATGACCTCCGCGCGGACCGCGAGGTCGGCCAGCACCAGGTCGTTGACCCGCGCCTCCACGTCGCGCAGCACCGACGCCGGCACCGCTCCGGTGGCGGAGAAGTCGAACCGGAACCGGCCCGGCGCGTTCTCCGACCCGGCCTGGGTGGCGGTCTCCCCGAGCGCCTCGCGGAACGCCTTGTGCACCATGTGCGTCGCGGTGTGCGAGCGGGAGATGGACCACCTCCGGTCGACGTCGACCAGCGCGTGCGCGGCGTCGCCGACGGTGACCTCGCCGGACTGGACGCGGACCTGGTGGACGATCAGGCCCGACAGCGGCGACTGCACGTCGAGCACCTCGACCCGGGCGCCGTTGCCCAGCTCGACGACCCCCTGGTCGGCGAGCTGCCCGCCGCCCTCGGCATAGAACGGCGTGCGGTCGAGCACCAGGTCGACCTCCATGCCCTGCTGGGCGGAGGTGAGCGGCCCGGCCCCGGCGACGATGCCGGCGACGGTGCCCTCGGAGACCACCTCGTCGTAGCCGGTGAACTCCACCGGACGACCCAATGCGTCGGCCACCTCGCGGTACGCCGTCACCGCGCCGTGCTTGGTCTTCTTCGCCTTCGCGTCGGCCTTCGCGCGGTCGCGCTGCTCGGCCATCAGCCGCCGGAACCCGGCCTCGTCGACGGCGAGCCCCTGCTCGGCCGCCATCTCCAAGGTCAGGTCGACGGGGAACCCGTAGGTGTCGTGCAGCGCGAACGCCCGCTCGCCGGACAGCCGGGTCGCGCCCTCGGCCTTCGCCGCCTGCACGGCCAGGTCGAAGATCTGGGTGCCGGCGCGCAGCGTCTGGCGGAAGGCGTCCTCCTCGCCGTAGGCGACGCCGGAGATCCGCGACCAGTCCGTCTCCAGCTCCGGGTACGACGCCTTCATCCGGTCCTTGCTGACCGGCAGCAGCTCGGGCAGGCACCGGTCCTGGTATCCCAGCAGGCGCACCGACCGGATCGCCCGGCGCAGCAGGCGGCGCAGGACGTAGCCGCGGCCCTCGTTGCCCGGCGTGACCCCGTCGCCGACCAGCATGAGCGCGCTGCGCACGTGGTCGGCCACGACCCGGAACCGCACGTCGGCGGCGTGGTCGTCCCCGTAGCGCCGCCCGGTGAGCTCCGAGGCCCGGGCGATCACCGGGTAGGTCTCGTCGATCTCGTAGAGGTTGTGCTTGCCCTGGAGCAGGTAGGCCACCCGCTCCAGTCCCATCCCGGTGTCGATGTTGCGCCTGGGCAACGGCGCCCGGATGTCGAAGTCGTCCTTCGCCCTGACCTCGGAGAGGTCCTCCTGCATGAAGACCAGGTTCCAGATCTCCAGGAAGCGGTCCTCGTCGACCACCGGCCCGCCCTCGGGTCCGAACTCGGGACCGCGGTCGACGTAGATCTCGCTGCACGGACCGCCGGGGCCGGGCACCCCCATGTGCCAGTAGTTGTCCAGCAGACCGCGCCGCTGGATCCGCTCCGCCGGCAGCCCGGCGACCGAGCGCCACAGGTCGGCGGCCTCGTCGTCGCCGTCCAGCACGGTCACCCAGATGGAGTCCGGGCGGAAGCCCAGGCCACCGTCCTCCTGGGCGGTCGTGACCAGGTCCCAGGCATGCCCGATGGCGCCTTCCTTGAAGTAGTCGCCGAAGGAGAAGTTGCCGCACATCTGGAAGAACGTGCCGTGCCGGGTGGTCTTGCCGACCTCCTCGATGTCCTGGGTGCGCACGGACTTCTGCACGCTGACCGCGCGAGGGTACGGCGGAGTCTCCTGCCCGAGGAAGTAGGGCTTGAACGGGACCATGCCGGCGTTGACGAACAGCAGGTTGGGGTCGTCGAGGATCAGCGAGGCGGACGGGACGTGGGTGTGCCCGCGCCTCTCGAAGTGGGCGATGAACCGGCGGCGGATCTCCGCGGTCTCCATCAGCTCTCGCGTCCTCTCTGCGGCAGCCGGTCCCCGGTCCGGTCGTCCGCTGCCGCGTCGTCGGGGGTTCCAGGAAGCCCCGGCGCGAGCTGGTGGCGCAACTGGGTTTCCTTCTCCGCCATCCCGGCGCGCACCTCGTCGCCGAACAGCCGGGCGCCCGCGAACAGCCCCGACAGCCGGTCGTGGATGCCGTCGACGGTCACCGCGTCGGCCAGCCGACGGACCCGGGACGACACGTACAGCCCCGCCGCCGCGCCCGCCGCGAACCACACGCCCCTGCTGACCCCGCCCATCACCCGCGCACCCCTATAGGCTCGACGGTCACGCCGCGTCCTCCCGGGCGGCCGGTGCCGGGGGGGCCCCGGAGCGGCCGGCGGCCAGCCGGCGGGCCCGGGCCTCGCGACGCGCCGCGCGGACCTCCCGCCTGCGGCTACGGCGGCTGGCCCGTGCGGCGCGGCGCATCTCCCAGGCGATCCGGTCGCGGTTCTCCGCCGACAGCGCCCGGCGCACCCCGTGACCGACCGCGACGGTGCGGACCGCCAGGGTCACCAGGACCTCCTCCGCCGGACGGTCCGCGGTGCTGCGCCGGATCGCCGCCACCAGCCTGCGCTGAAGGAGGGCACCGGCCGAGGGCCCGGCCAGGGCCACCGCGCCGGTGTCGCGGGGCGGCTGCCCGGGCGCCGAGCCGAGGGTGGTGATCACGTACTCCCGGCCGGCGCCCTCGTGCTCGCGACCTTCGCGGCGCACCCGGTCGACCTCGGCGGACAGCTCGGACACCCGAGCGGCGAGCGCCTCGACGTCCTGCTGGGCCTGTGCGAGGGCTCGGCCGGCGGGCTGTCGCGACGACCGCGCGGACCAGGCGAGAGCTCCCACGACCACCATGAGCACGAACGCCGCTGCGGCGACCAGGGCCACGGGATCCATGACGACCGACCCTACCCCGGCGCTCGGCCCTCCTCCGGTGGTGCCTCACCGTGCACGCGGGCCCGCAGCCGGCGCCACCGCTCGGCCAGCGCGGCCTCCTCGCCCAGCGATGTCGGGTGGTAGTAGTCGGCGCCGGCCAGCTCGTCGGGCGCGTACTGCTGCGTGGCCACGCCGAACGGCTCGTCGTGCGCGTACACGTATCCCCCGCCGTGACCGAGCCGCTCGGCGCCGGGGTAGTGCGCGTCGCGCAGGTGTGCCGGGACCGGCCCCAGCCGGCCGGCCCGCACGTCGGCGGCCGCCGCGTCGATCGCGCGGATGACCGCGTTCGACTTGGGGGCCAGGGCCAGCGCGATGGTGGCCTGGGCAAGGTTCAGCCTGCCCTCCGGAAGGCCGACGAGCTGCACGGCCTGCGCGGCGGCGACCGCGGTGGTCAGCGCCGTCGGGTCGGCCAGCCCGATGTCCTCGCTGGCCAGGATGACCAGCCGGCGGGCGATGAACCGCGGGTCCTCCCCCGCCTCCACCATCCGGGCCAGGTAGTGCAGGGCCGCGTCGACGTCGGATCCCCGCACGGACTTGATGAACGCGCTGATGACGTCGTAGTGCTGGTCGCCCTCCCGGTCGTAGCGCACGGCCGCCCGGTCGACCGCGGTCTCGGCGGTGTCCAGGCCGACGACGTCCGACCCGGTCGCCAGCGCGGCGCCGGCCGCGGCCTCGAGGTAGGTCAGCGCCCGCCGGGCGTCCCCGCCGGCCAGCCGGACCAGGTGGGCGCGCGCGTCGGCGTCCAGCGTCACCGCGCCGGCCAGGCCCCGCTCGTCGGTGACCGCGGCGTCCACGACCGACCCCACGTCGTCGTCCTCCAGTGGCGACAGGGTCAGCAGCAGAGACCGGGACAGCAGCGGGGAGATCACGCTGAAGAACGGGTTCTCGGTGGTGGCGGCGACCAGGGTGACCCAGCGGTTCTCCACGCCGGGAAGCAGCGCGTCCTGCTGGGCCTTGCTGAACCGGTGCACCTCGTCGACGAAGAGCACCGTCTCCCGCCCGCCGCGCGCCAGCCGCGCCCGTGCGGTGTCGATGGCGGCGCGCACCTCCCGCACGCCCGCGGAGACGGCCGAGACCTCGACGAACTCGCGGTCCGTCTGACGGCTCAGGATCGCGGCCAGAGTCGTCTTGCCGGTGCCGGACGGGCCCCACAGCAGCAGCGACATCGGCTGGTCGCCCTCGACCAGACGGCGCAGGGGGGAGCCGGGCTCGAGCAGGTGCCGCTGCCCCACCAGCTCGTCCAGGCTGCGGGGCCGCATCCGCACGGCCAGCGGCGCGGACGCGTGCTCGTTGCCGGCCAGCGACCCCACTGGCGCGCCTCCCGGGGCACCTGTCCGCGAGCCGCTCGCCGGACGGGCGTCGACGTCGTCGAGGTCGAACAGCCCGTCCACGGCTGCGACCCTACCGCCGGCCGGTTTGCGGCCGATGGCGGCACGAAGGTGCGCTTGTGGCCCGA
>JBIOUF010000131.1:0-4322 GCA_044866695.1 Nocardioidaceae bacterium
CACCGGCACCGACCTGTCCGCCCCGTGCGGCACCCCGGTGCTGGCCGCGCACGGCGGCCGCGTCCAGATCGACACCACGACCGGGTGGGCGGGCCGGTGGCTGGTCACGGTGTCCACCGGCACCGGCCGGCTGACCACCTGGTACGCCCACATGCAAACCCTCACCGTAGACTCCGGTGACCTCGTCCAGCCCGGGCAGCAGCTCGGCCGGGTCGGCGCCCTGGGGAACGCCACCGGCTGCCACCTGCACTTCGAAGTGCACCCCCACGGCGGGCCCATCTACGCCGACACCATCAACCCCACCCGATGGCTGGCCCGCTGGGCCGGCAGAACCTACCGCCGCACCCCCGGCACCGGTCCCGGCGGCGGCGGGGGCGGGAGTGGCGCAGTGCTGGTCGGCGTGCTCCACGGCGGCTCGGCCGGGTCGCGCCCCGGCCGAGCCGATGGGACTGGTGGCCCTGGTGGAACGGTGATCGCCACCGCCAACCTGGACTTCACCCGGCCCGCCGCCGCCCAACGCGCCTCCCTCGCCCGGATCGCGCCCCGGGCCGGCGTGGTGCTGCTCCAAGAGGACCGCCGCCACGAACCCGCCCCGGGCAAGGAACGCATCCTGCTCGACCCCGCCCTGCCCGTACAGGCGAGCGGCGCCGTCCAGGCCGCGGCCAACCGGAGGGGGCTGCGGATCAGCGACCGGCACTTCCCCTGGGCCGACATCACCCTGCCCGGCATCGGCACCGTCCGGATCATCAGCGTGCACATGCCCCACCCCCGCCACGCCGCCCTCTACCCGACCTACGCCGCGAACCTCCGCACCCTGATCGCGTCCTCCCCGTACCCCTGGATCGTCGGCGGCGACTGGAACCGCACCCCCCGCCAAGACCTCGCCGGCATCCCACCCCGCTGGCACGCCACCAGCTACTTCGCCCACGACCACCACCCCATCGACGGGTTCCTCCTCCACCCCACCCTCACCCGGTACGTCACCGGCACGTGGGCCATCCAAGAACCCACCCGCCGCGACGGCCACCCCGCCGTCTACCTACGCCTCCGCCCCACCTGACCGCGGGCGCCGAACAGCTCCCGCCACCACGGCGCCTGTGACCGAGAAGCCCGGCGGCACCGCCCACCCGGCACGTCACCCCCAGGGGGTTGTGGACAACCGCCAGGCCCCCGGCCCGGGCGGCCTACCCTCGCGGGTATGGCCGAGGGCCCCGCGCCGATGACCACCCAGGAGGTCACCGACCTCCTCGGCGTCTCCGTCAAGGCCGTCTACATGGCCGTCTACAGAGGCGCGCTGCGCAAAGCCCGCACCGGCCGCGGCGGCGCCACCTTCGACCGCGCCGACGTCGAAACCTACCTCGCCCGCCGCTGGCGCCCACACCAGCCAGACCCCGACCCCTACTGGATCGACCTCACCGAAACCGCCCACCTCCTCGGCGCATCACGTCAATGGACCCGCGTCCTCGCCCACCGCGGCCGCCTCCCCACCCCCATCCAACACCCCACCGGCAGACTCCTGTTCCGACGACAACAAATACACGTCATCGCCAACGCACAGGTCCCGCCGATCACAGCCGGCGACCACACCGCACCATGACCACGTCCGCCCGCAGGTCACATGCGGCGATGTGACACGGCCGCGGGCGCACGCCACGCGGCGATGTGACACGGCCGCGGGCGCACGCCACGCGGCGAAAGGACGCGCAGGCGCAACCCCGGTCCGACGGTCCCGAGCCGGCGGTGTAGACCCAGGCGCCAATCGCGACCTCAGGGATCCGCACGCGGCGACCGCTATGGTGGAGGTCGACGGGCTGCGGGTGTGCTCCTCGATCCTGCCGTGGCGGTCCTGCGGGACCAGGTATCCGTGGATCGGCACCACCACGGCGGCGAAGACCGCCGAGGCGGTCGCCGCCATCGAGGCGGCAGCGCCGACCATCAGGGGAGCCGACTGGAACCACTCGCTCTCCAGACGAGAGTGGACCGGCTCTCAGCAAGGACGCGGGTACATCCTCGACGCGGCGGCTCGGCTCGGGTTGCAGGTCGGTTGCAGGTCCCGACCGCGACCTCGCCGCACTACATCGCGGGGCTGTTGAGCATCGACCACATCACATCCCGCGGGAATGGACAGTCGTCGGTGTCGAGCACCACTCGGCGTCCTACGACGGCGTCCGCATCTCGGACCACGACGCCTACGGCGTCGAGATCCCCCGCTGAACCTGCCGGGTACTGGACCTCCGCGCCGCGTTGCGGAACCAATGAGTGTGCGACGGCACGCGGCTATGACGCACCCACCAGTGAGGTCGGCCGCCGCCGGGACCTGGCCAGGCGATCCGACTTTGCTCCACTCCACCCCGGTCGCGAGGGCCTCCCTGGACAGCATCGGCGGCGCTTGCCGAGCGTCTTCGTGCTGTCCAGGGGCCGCGCGTTCATGTCGTTACCCGGCGGGCTGGAGTACGGAGTCGATGACGTGGATTACGCCGTTCGACGCCTCGATGTCCGTTTCGGTCACGGTGGCCGAGTTGCCCTGACCGTCGGTGATCTCCACGCCATCGCCATCGACCGCGACGGTGAACGGCTCGCCGTTGACAGTGGTCACCTCACCCGCCTGCACGTCGGCAGCCATCACCTTGGCCGGCACCACGTGGTAGGTCAGGATCGCCGTGAGCTGGTCCTTGTTGGCTGGCTTGAGAAGCGACTTGAGCGTCTCGGGTGGGAGCTCGGCGAACGCCTCGTCGGTCGGGGCGAACACCGTGAACGGGCCCTCGCCGGCAAGCGTCTCGCCGAGCTCCGCGGCCTGGACCGCCGTGAGCAGCGTAGAGAAGTCGGGGTTGGTCGCGACGATGTCGGTGATCGTCTCCGCGCTCTCGTTCGCCATCGGACTCGACTTGTCTGCGGCCGGGCTGCTGGAGGAGGTCGACGTCTCGTCGGACGCGGAAGGCGTCGAGTCCTCCTCGCTGCACGCGGTGAGCAGCATGGTGGTGGCGGCGACGGCCGCGATGAGGATGTGTGCTTTGCGCATCTTGGGCTCCTAGGTGGTTCACTGCCCGGTCGTTCCGGACTCCTCCAACCTTGCTTCCGAGTCCACCTAAAAGCCATGCATAAACCTATGCACTTCGCATTGCTTTCTGGTCTCGTCTCCCCTATGCTTCCGGCATGCCGACCGGTGCCGAAAGCGATGGGATGCGCATCGCCGCGGTCTCGAAGCTCCTCGGCGTTCCCGTTCCCACGATTCGTTCGTGGGAGCGGCGGTACGAGTTCCCTACCCCGCCCAGAACTGACGGCCGACACCGGCGCTACGGCAGCGTCGAGCTCGAGCAGCTGCGAGCCCTTCGCGATCTGGTCACCAAGGGGCACAGCACGAGAGACGCCGTCGCGCTGGTTCGACGCAGCACGCTGGCCGGCTCCCAGGACGGATCACCTGCTGAAAAGGTGCTCGACGCGGTGCTCGCGCTGGACGGCAACCTGCTGCGCGCGGAACTGGACGCCGCTACCGAGCGGCTAGGTGTCGAGGACGCCATCCAACGGGTGATCCTGCCGGCGATGCGTGAGATCGGTTCTCGTTGGCGCGCTGGTCGGTGCGACGTCGGCCGCGAACACCACGCCACCGAGGTCGTGCGATCGTGGCTGTCTCGTCAGGCCTTCTTGGCCCCCCAACCGTTCCGACCTCGCCCGATTGTCTTGGCATCCGGTCCCCAGGACCTGCACACCGTCGGTCTGGAGGCGTTTGCAGTGATCCTGGCCCGCCGCGGCTGGTCCTGCAGGGCGCTCGGGGCAAGGACACCACCAGATGCCCTCGTCACAACGGTCCAGTCGGTGGACGCGGTCGCCGCTGTCGTCACCGCCCAGCGCGCCGTGACACGTCGATCGGCCGTCGGCTCGCTCGAAGCGGCCCATGCCCTGCCCGGCGTGCGGGCCTTCTACGCCGGAGACGCCTTCGCAGCCCCGGCGGCCCGGAAGGACGTCGGCGGGATCTATCTCGGCGAGGACCTGGTCGAGGCGGCGGCGATCATCGAGGAATCGACGTCGATGCTCCGACCCGCTCGGAGGCAGAAGGGGGCCTCGTCGTGACCAGCGTGCCCGCCATCACCATCGAACGCGGTCGCAGCCTTCGCGGTCTCCGGGGAGACCAGCCAGAGTGGTCGGTTGTCGACCTTGCTGATCCAGCTCGCGCTGGCCACCATCGGGCTGCTCGGTGAGGCTGACAATGACCCGAGCCCGCTGCACAGCCTGCCGGCCGGCAAACCAATCACCGATCCCTTCTGACGACAAGGGCGCGCTCATCGGTATGACAGGACGCTCCGGTGTCGCCGACAGGCGGCGGA
>JBIOUF010000132.1:0-44136 GCA_044866695.1 Nocardioidaceae bacterium
CGACCAGCCCGCTGGGTCGGTCCGTAGACATCGCGCCGGAAGACGAGCACCGTCCATCCGAGCCCGTCCAACCAGGCACGACGGTCCCGGTCGGACGTTGCGGCGTCGGCTCCGTGGAACCCTTCGCCGTCGTACTCGGCGGCGAAGCGAAGCTCCGTCGCCCCAGGTGCAGCCGGAAGGAACCGAGGCCGCGCGGCCTGGGGAAGACTCGCCCACTCGACAGCCACCCACCAGGAAGACCCGCCCACTCGACAGCCACCCACCAGGAAGACCCGCCGACTCGGCTGTCCTCGGGCTCCCGAGACACCGCCTGAGCGGACACCAGCGGTAAGACCCCGAGCGGAGCGAGGTGGCTACGGCTGGTGTCGGCTCAGGCGGTGCGGGTGGCGATGAGGGCGGCGAAGGCGTCCAGGGCCTCGCGGACGGGGCCGTCGGGGAGGACGTCGAGAAGGTCGGCGGCCTCGTGGGCGAGGCGGAGGACGTAGGCGCGGCCGTGGTTCATGGCCGGGTGGGCGCGGAGGAGGGCGAGGGTCTCGGCGAGGGCCGCGTCGTCGGTGAGGTCGCCCTGCAACAGCTCGCGGAGCCGGGCGTCGCCGGGGTCGGTGGAGCGCTGCGCGAGCAGGACGGGGAGGGTGGCGACGCCCTCGCGCAGGTCGGTGCCGGGCGTCTTGCCCGACTCGTCGGAGTCGCTGGCGACGTCGAGGAGGTCGTCGGAGAGCTGGAAGGCGACCCCCACCTTCTCGCCGTACGCCGTCAGCGCCTCGACCACCTGGGCAGGGGCGCCGGCGAACATGGCCCCGTAGCGGGCCGAGGTGGCCAGCAGCGACCCGGTCTTCCCACCCACCACCCGCAGGTAGTGGTCGAGGGGATCGCCGCCCCGCGGGCCCAGGGTCTCCAGGATCTGCCCCTCGACCAGCCGGGAGAACGTCTCGGCCTGGATCCGCACCGCCTCGGGGCCGAGGAGCGAGGTGAGCTCGGAGGACTTGGAGAACAGCCAGTCGCCGGCGAGGATCGCGACGTGGTTGTCCCACCGGGCGTTGGCCGACTCGGCGCCGCGCCGCAGCATCGCCTCGTCCATGACGTCGTCGTGGTAGAGCGAGGCCAGGTGGGTGAGCTCGACCACGCAGGCTGCGGTGAGCACCTCCGGAGGCTCCGGGTCGGCGGCCTCGGCGGCCAGCAGCACCAGCAGGGGGCGGAATCGCTTGCCCCCCGCCCGCAGCAGGTGCCGGGCGGCCTCGGTGACGAACGGCGCCTCGGAGGCGACCACGTCCAGCAGCGCCGTCTCCACCTCGGCCATCCGGGCCCGCAGCCGGGCCTCGAGGACCTCGTCGACCACGGGCATCGCCAGCGAAGGCGGGGGCGCGGTCATGACGGGCGGCTCCTCGGTACGGCGGGCGGGACTCGGTAGGACCATGGTGCAGGGCAGCCGGTCAGCGGATGAGCTGGCCGGCCGACGCCGCGAGGTCGAGCACCGGTCCGGGCATGATGCCCAGTGCCACCGTCGTCGCGAACCCGACCGCGATCACGATAGTCGTCAAGATGCTGGGCACCGCCACCGTGGGCCCGTCGCCGACCGGCTCGGCGAAGTACATCAGCACGATGACCCGGACGTAGAAGAACGCCGCGGCGGCCGAGACCAGCACGCCGATCACCACCAGCGGCCACGCGCCGCCGGACGCGGCGGAGGTGAACACGGCCCACTTGCCGGTGAACCCGCTGGTCAGCGGGATCCCGGCCATGGCCAGCAGCAGGAAGGCGAACACGCCGGCCACGACCGGGGCCTCGCGACCGAGCCCCGCCCACCGGCTCAGCGCGGTCACCTCGCCCCCGGAGTCGCGGACCAGGGTCACGACCGCGAACGCCGCCACCGTGGTGAAGCCGTAGGTGACCAGGTAGAACAGGACCGCCTGCACCGAGGTCAGCGCGCCGTCGCCGGCCTGCTGCAGGCCGACGAACCCGGTGAGCAGGAAGCCGGCGTGCGCCACCGAGGAGTAGGCCAGCATCCGCTTCACGTCGGACTGGGTCAGCGCGAAGATGCCGCCGACCAGCATGGTCAGGGCGGCGACCACCCAGATGACCGGCGCCCAGTCGTCGCGGGCCGCGCCCAGGCCGACGTAGAACAGCCGCAGCAGCGCGCCGAACGCCGCCACCTTGGTGCTGGCCGCCATGAACCCCGTGACCGCGGTGGGCGCCCCCTGGTAGACGTCGGGGGTCCAGGAGTGGAACGGCGCCGCGCTCACCTTGAACAGCAGCCCGACAGCGAGCAGCCCGATGCCGGCCAGCAGCAGGCCCTCCGCGCCGATGCGGCCCTGCACGGCGTTGTTGACGTCGGCCAGGTTGAAGGACCCGGCGTAGCCGTACACCAGCGCGAGCCCGTAGAGGAAGAAGCCGGAGCTGAACGCGCCGAGGAGGAAGTACTTCATCGCCGCCTCCTGGCTGAGCAGGCGGCGACGCCGGGCCAGGCCGCACAGCAGGTACAGCGGCAGCGACAGCACCTCGAGCGCCACGAACATCAGCAGCAGGTCGTTGGCGGCGGGGAACAGCATCATCCCGCCGACCGAGAACAGCAGCAGCGGGTAGACCTCGGTGTGCTCCAGCCCCCGCGTGGACGCCTGCCGCTCCGCCTCGGTGCCGGGCAGCGCGGCGGCCTGGCCGGCGAACGCGCTGACCCCGCCGTCCAGGTGCCGCTCCGCGAACAGCAGCATGCCCGCCATCGACAGCACCAGGATGGTGCCCCACAGGAACACGCTCGGCCCGTCGACGACGATGGCTCCCTCGGCCGCGACCAGCCCGCGCGCGGCGCCGTCGGCCTGCTCCTCGAGACCCAGGCCGACCCAGATGGTCGCGGCCAGGGCGGCGACGAGGCCGACCAGGGTGAGCAGGGTCTGCACCAGGAAGCGGCGGTCGCGGGCCACGAACGCCTCCACCAGCACGCCGAGCACGGCGAAAGCGAGGATGACCAGCAGCGGCGAGAGCTCGGCGTACTCCACGTGCGGCGCGGTGAAGTCGGTCACGGCTGACCCTCCTCGGACGCGGCGGCCGGCGCGACCTCGGGCTCGGGATCGGAGACCCCGACCTGGGTCAGCGTGTGGTCGACGGCGGGGTTGATGATCGCGGTCAGCGGCTTGGGGAAGAACCCGAGCCCGACGATCAGCACGAGCAGCGGCGCGACGGCGACGATCTCCCGCAGGCGGAGGTCGGGCATCGCTGCGACCTCGGCCCTGGTGGGACCGGTCATGGTGCGCTGGTACATCAGCAGGATGTAGAGCGCCGCCAGGACGATGCCGAGCACGGCGAACGCGGCGTACCACCAGTTGTGCAGGAACGCGCCGCTGAGCACCAGGAACTCCGAGACGAACGGCGACAGTCCGGGCAGCGACAGCGAGGAGAGCCCCGCGACCAGGAACGTGCCGGCCAGCACCGGCGCGACCTTCTCCACCCCACCGAAGTCGGGGATCCACCGGGACCCGCGCCTGCTGATCAGGAAGCCGGTGATGAGGAACAGCGCCGCGGTGGACAGGCCGTGGTTGAACATGTACAGGGTCGAGCCGGTCTGGCCCTGCGAGTTCAGCACGAAGATGCCGAGCACGATGAACCCGAAGTGCGAGACCGACGTGTAGGCGATCAGGCGGGGGATGCTGCGCTGGCCGATCGCGAGCAGAGCGCCGTACAGCACCGAGACCACGGCGAGCACCAGCACCACCGGCGTCGCCCACTGGGACGCCTCGGGGAACAGCCCGAGGCAGTAGCGCAGCATCCCGAAGGTGCCGATCTTGTCCAGGATGCTGACCAGGAGCACCGACGTGCCCGGCGTCGCCTCGTCGGCCGCGTCGGGAAGCCAGGTGTGCACCGGGAACATCGGCGCCTTGATCGCGAACGCCACGAAGAAGCCGAGGAACAGCCAGCGCGACAGGTCGGTGTCGACGTCGGCCATGAGCGGGGTGAGGTCGGAGAGCAGGTACGTCGGACCGCCGTCGCTCTTGGCCGACTCCACGTAGAGCCCCACCACCGACGCCAGCATGAGCAGGCCGCCGAGCAGCGAGAACAGCAGGAACTTGACTGCCGCGTAGGAGCGCCGCGGACCACCGAAGCCGCCGATCAGGAAGTAGACCGGGATCAGCGTGGCCTCGAAGAGGACGTAGAAGAGGAAGACGTCGGTCGCGGCGAAGACGCCGATCGCGAGCCCTTCCAGCGCCAGCATCCAGGCGAAGAACGAGCTTGTGCTCCACCGCGCCGCGTCACCGTCGTCCCACGACGCGAGGATCACGACCGGGCTCAGCACCGCGGTCAGCAGGACCAGGGTGAGCCCGATGCCGTCCACGCCCACCGCGTAGTGGGCGCCGAAGGCCGAGATCCACTCGTGCACCTCGGTGAGCTGGTAGCGCTCGCCGTCGGGGTCGAACTGGAAGGCGGCCACCACCGCGAGCGCCAGCGTCGCCAGCGAGACGGCCAGCGCCACCTGCTTGGGCGGGGTCGGGTTGCGCCGCGGCAGCAGCGTCACCACGACGGCGCCGGCCAGCGGCACGGCGATCAGGACGGTCAGCATGGAGACGTTCATGCCAGGTTCACCGCCACCAGCGCGGCGACCAGGACCAGGGCGCCGAGCAGGATCGAGAGCGCGTAGGAGCGGACGTAGCCGGTCTGCAGCCTTCGGAACGTCGCCGACATCCCCACCCCGGCGGCGCCGGTGCCGTCCACCGCCCCGTCGACCACGTCGTCGTCGAAGGTGACCAGCGACTCCACGAGGGTGTCACCGGGCCGCATGAACACTGCCTCGTTGATCGCGTCGCCGTACAGGTCCGCGCGGGCCGCCCGGGTGACGAAGCTGACCCGTTGCGGCGCCTCCCGCGGCACCGGGCGCCGGCCGTAGGTCAGCCAGGCGATCGTCACGCCGACCGCCACGACGGCGACGACGATGAGCGTGTAGGCGATGGCCGGCAGCGGCAGCTCCTCGTGCTCGACGTGGCCGACCACCGGCGAGAGCCAGTCGACGATCCAGTCGCCGGCGAGCAGCAGCCCGCCCAGCAGCGACAGCGCGGACAGCACGATGAGCGGGATGGTCATCACCTTCGGCGACTCGTGCGGGTGGACGCCCGGCTCCCAGCGCTTCTCGCCGAAGAAGGTCATCAGCATGACCCGGGTCATGTAGAACGCGGTGATCCCGGCGCCCAGCAGCGCGGCGAGGCCGGTGACCAGGTTGTCGCCGAACGCGGTCTCGATGATCTTGTCCTTGGACCAGAAGCCCGCGAACCCCGGGAAGCCGATGATCGCCAGGTAGCCGATCGCGAAGGTCACGAAGGTCACCGGGATCTTGCGGGCCAGCGCCCCGTAGTGCCGCATGTCCACGTCGTCGTTGGTCGCGTGCATGACCGAGCCGGCGCCGAGGAACAGGTCGGCCTTGAAGAACCCGTGGGTGAGCAGGTGGAAGATCGCGAACGCGTACCCGGCCACCCCGAGCCCCGCGGCGAGCATCATGTAGCCGATCTGGCTCATCGTCGACCCGGCCAGCGCCTTCTTGATGTCGTCCTTGGCGCAGCCGATGACCGCGCCCCACAGCAGCGTGACCGCGCCGACCACCACGACGGCGGTCTGGGCGGCCTCGGTGTGCTCGTAGATGAAGTTCGAGCGGACCACCAGGTACACACCCGCGGTCACCATCGTCGCGGCGTGGATCAGCGCCGACACGGGGGTCGGGCCCTCCATGGCGTCCAGGAGCCAGGACTGCAGCGGCACCTGTGCCGACTTGCCGCAGGCGGCGAGCAGGAGCAGCAGCCCGAGGACGGTCAGGGTGGTCTCGGAGGCCTCGTCGGCGAGCGCGGAGACACCGGCGAACGACACGGTGCCGAACGTCGCGATGAGCAGCATCGTGCCGAGGGCCATGCCGATGTCGCCGACCCGGTTGACCACGAAGGCCTTCTTCGCCGCGACCGCGGCCGACGGCTTGTGCTGCCAGAACCCGATCAGCAGGTACGACGCCAGGCCGACGCCCTCCCAGCCCAGGAACAGGCCGAGGTAGTTGTCGGCGAGGACCAGCATCAGCATGGCCGCGACGAACAGGTTGAGGTACCCGAAGAACCTCGCCCGCCGCTCGTCGTGGGCCATGTAGCCGATCGAGTAGACGTGGATGATGCCGCCGACGCCGGTGATCAGCAGCACGAACAGCGCCGACAGCGGGTCGAGCAGCAGCCCCATGTCGACGGTCAGCCAGCCCGCGTCGAACCAGGTGTAGAGGGTCTGCCCGACCTGCCGGTCCGCCTCCTCGCGCCCGAGCAGCGCGAGGAAGCCGAGCAGCCCGACGACGAACGAGGCGATGACGGTGGCGCAGCCGAGGTAGTGGGCGAAGGCCGAGGTGCGGCGGTTGCCGAGCACCAGGATCACCAGCGCGCCGGCGGCGGGAAGCGCGATGATCAGCCAGAGCAGCGACAGTACGCCGGTGCCGTCGGTCGGCTCGACCACCGGCACCACCTCGGCCCCGAGCAGCGTGGTTCCCATCGTCTGCCTCTCAGTACTTCAGCAGGCTGGCGTCGTCGACCGAGGCCGAGCGCCGCGTGCGGAAGATGGTCATGATGATGGCCAGGCCGACCACCACCTCGGCCGCGGCCACCACCATCACGAAGAAGGCGGCCACCTGCCCGTCGAGCGTCCCGTTGACCCGGGCGAAGGTGACCAGGGTGAGGTTGGAGGCGTTGAGCATCAGCTCCACGCACATGAACACCACGATCGCGTTGCGGCGGGTGAGCACGCCGACGCAGCCGATGGTGAACAGGATCGCCGCCAGTACGAGGAACGGCGTCGCGCTCATCGCCGTGCCCTCCGTCCCGGGCGGTCCAGTGCGCTCATCCGAGATCCCCCTTCGCCTCCTGGCGCGCGGTCGACGCCGTGCCGTCGTCGGGTGCGCCGGCCGCGCCGGACATCTCCCGGGTCAGCGCGTCGATGTCGTCGGCCAGCTGCGGAGCCGACCGGACCGTGCCGCGCGCCGCCAGGACCCGCGACACCGACGACTCGGCGGGCGAGCCGTCCGGGAGCAGGGCCGGGGTGTCCACGGCGTTGTGCCGCGCGTAGACGCCCGGTGACGGGAGCGGGCCGAGGTGCCGGCCGCTCTCGGCGTAGTCGCGCATGCGCTGCCGCGCCAGGTCGGGCTGCAGCGCCTTCGGAGTCAGCCGCTCCCGGTGGGCAAGGACCATCGCGCCGAGCGCCGCGGTGATGAGCAGGGCGCTGGTCACCTCGAAGGCGAACACGTACCTGTCGAAGACCAGCCTGGCCAGGCCCTGCACGTTGCCGTCGGCGTTGGCCTCGTCCAGGCCGGCGATCGGGCCGACGGTGAGCTGGGCGATGCCGACCACGACCAGCAGCCCGAACAGCAGGCCGACCAGGACGGCGGCGAGGCGCTGGCCCTTGATGGTCTCCACAACGGAGTCCGAGGCGTCGACGCCGACCAGCATCAGCACGAACAAGAACAGCATCAGGATCGCGCCGGTGTAGACGATGATCTGGACGGCGAACAGGAACGGCGCGCCCTGGACGGCGTACAGGATCGCCAGGCCGATCATCACCACGGCGAGCAGCAGCGCGGCGTGGACGGCCTTGCGGACGAACAGGATGCCCAGGGCGGCCAGCACCATGACGGGCGCGAGGATCCAGAATGCGGTCACGGGCGCTCCTCGGTCTCTCGCTGGGGCACGCCGCCGGAGTGCGGGCGGAAGGCGCCGCGGTAGTAGTCGGTGTCGGAGTCGCCCAGCATCATGGCGTGGGGGGGCTTCTCCATGCCGGGCAGGAGCGGTGCGAGCAGGTCCTGCTTCTCGTAGATCAGGTCGGCGCGGGTGGCGTCGGCCAGCTCGTACTCGTTGGTCATGGTGAGCGCGCGGGTCGGGCAGGCCTCGATGCACAGCCCGCACAGGATGCACCGCAGGTAGTTGATCTGGTACACCCGGCCGTACCGCTCACCGGGGGAGAACCGCTCCTGGTCGGTGTTGGACGCGCCCTCGACGTAGATGGCGTCGGCGGGACACGCCCACGCGCACAGCTCACAGCCGATGCACTTCTCCAGGCCGTCCGGCCAGCGGTTGAGCTGGTGCCGGCCGTGGAAGCGAGGCGCGGTCGGCTTCTTCTCGAACGGGTACTGCTCGGTGACCACCTTCTTGAACATGGTCCGGAACGTGACGCCGAAGCCGGCGATCGGGTCCCAGAGCTGCTCCTTGATCGAGGCCATTCACTGCTCCCGCGTCACGGTGGACGTGCTGGACGTAGTGGACGTGGACGAGTCGTCGACGGTGCCGGACCGGCCGGCCGTCGCGCTCGCGGGCGCATAGGTCACGCCGCGGTTCTGCACGGTGTAGCCGGGCACCGGCATCGGCGGGGTCGGGTACCCCCCGGCGAAGGCGTCGTGCTCGCGGTCGCGGTCGACCGTGCGCTCCGGCGGCTCCTCCTCCGAGCCGGTGAAGAAGAAGACCGCCAGCAGCAGCACCGCCAGGACGCCGATGCCGATCAGCAGGTACTGCCGGTCCAGGCCGCCCTCCAGCGTGATCGACCGCAACGCCGCGACCGCGACGATCCAGGCCAGGGAGACCGGGATCAGGACCTTCCAGCCGAAGGCCATGAACTGGTCGTAGCGCAGCCGGGGAAGGGTGCCGCGCAGCCAGATGAACAGGTAGATGAAGACGAACAGCTTGCCGACGAACCACAGGAACGGCCAGTAGTCCTGGTTCGCCCCGTCCCACAGCGAGATCGGCCACGGAGCCCGCCAGCCACCCAGGAACAGCGTCGTGGCCAGGGCCGAGACCGTGACCATGTTGACGTACTCGGCGAGGAAGAACAGCGCGAACTTCAACGACGAGTACTCGGTGTGGAACCCGCCGACCAGCTCGCCCTCGGCCTCGGGGAGGTCGAAGGGCGCGCGGTTGGTCTCGCCGACCATCGCGATGACGTAGATGACGAACGACGGCACCAGGACGAACCCGAACCAGACGTCCTCCTGGGCCGCGACGATCTCCGAGGTGGACAGCGAGCCGGCGTAGAGGAAGACCGCGACCAGCGCCAGGCCCATCGCGACCTCGTAGGAGATCATCTGCGCCGACGAGCGCAGGCCGCCGAGGAGCGAGTACGTCGACCCCGACGACCAGCCGCCGAGCACGATGCCGTAGATCCCGATCGACGCGGCGGCCAGCACGAACAGCACCGCGACCGGCAGGTCGGTCAGCTGCAGCGGCGTGGTGATGTCGGTGAACGGCACCGTCACCTCGGGGCCGAAGGGGATCACCGAGAAGGCGAGGAACGCCGTGGTCGTGGAGATGACCGGCGCGACCAGGAACACTGCCCGGTCGGCCGCCTTGGGGATGATGTCCTCCTTCAGCGCCAGCTTGACGCCGTCGGCCAGGCTCTGCAGCAGCCCGAACGGGCCGTGGACGTTGGGGCCGATGCGGTGCTGCATGCGGCCCACGACCCGCCGCTCGAACCAGATGATGAACAGGGTCAGCAGGACCAGCACCAGGAACACCAGCACGGCCTTGACGATCACCAGCCACCAGGGGTCCTGCCCAAACGCAGACAAGTCGTCGGCCGCGGCCACTCCCACGGTCGGCACGATCGCCGCGATCATGGCGCACCCCCTGCGGCTCGGCGTCGGGCGGGTAGCGCACGGTGGTCAGGCTGAGCGCTCGCCGGCCGCCTGGTCCGTGGTCGCCGGCGCCGCGGTGCGGTGTCCCGTGGTCGCCTGAGCAGACCTGTCTGCTCGCTCCGCTCGCTGGTCGGGTCCTGACCGAACGCCGAAAGGTCGTCGGCCGCGGGCAGCACGACGGACGGGATGCGTGCGGCGTTCATGCCGTTCCTCCGATCGCCGGCGGGAGCTCGGCCTGGACCCGGCCGGGGGTGAGCCGGACGGCGGCGCCGTGGCCGGCACCCAGGTCCCGGGTGACGTGCACGCCTCCGGAGTGCGCCGGCACCCAGACCACCGGGTCGGGAAGGTCGGCGACCGCGACTGGCAGGCTGACGGCGCCGGCATCGGTGGAGACGCTGACCTGGGCTCCCTCGGGGAGCCCGAGCCGCACCAGGGTCGCGGGGCTGACCAGCACGACCGGCGCGCGAGCGGTGCCGTGGTAGGCCGCGTCACCGTCCTGCATCCGGCCGTCGTCGACCAGGGTCTTCCAGGTCGCCAGCCACAGCGTGTCGCTCTGGTCGGCGCCCGCCGGGCCGGAGCCCTCGACAGGCTCGAAAGCCGACCGCTCGCCGTCCCAGGCGCCGAGCTCGTCGAGCTCCGCGCCGGCCTGCTCGGGGGACAGGAAGCCCAGCGACACGCCCATCTCCCCGGCGATGCCGGCCAGCACCCGGGCGTCGGACAGCGCGCTGCTGCCGGCGAGCGCCTTGGGGAACGGGCGGACCCGGCCCTCCCAGCTGACGAAGCTGCCGGGCTTCTCCGCAGCCGGTGCCACCGGCAGCACGACGTCGGCGAGCGCGGTCACGTCGCTCTCCCGCAGCTCCAGGCTGACCACGAAGCCCGCCGCCCGCACCGCCGCGCGCGCGGCGCTCGGGTCGGCCAGGTCGTCGAGCTCGACTCCGCCGACCAGCAGCCCGCCCAGCTCGCCGGACGCCGCCGCTGCCAGGATCGCGTCGCCGTCGCGACCGGGCTCGGTGGGCACGGTCGCGCCCCAGACGGTGCCGACGTCGACGCGGGCGGCGGGGTCGGCGACCGGACGGCCGCCGGGGAGCAGGCCGGGCAGGCAGCCGGCGTCGAGGGCACCCCGGTCCCCGGCACGGCGGGGCACCCAGGCGAGCGGGGCGCCGGTCTGCCTGGACAGCGTCAGCGCGGCGCTCAACGCGCCGGGGACCTCGGCGAGCCGCTCGCCGAGGAGGACCACGCCGCCGCCGTCGAGGGCGAGGTCGCCGTCGTGGGCCAGCGCCTCGATCGCCGCAGGCTCCTCGCCGGGGACGGCGTGCACGACCGTCGCCGACAGCTTGGCCAGGCCGCGCGTGGTGAACGGCGCGACCGCGAACACCCGGGTGCCCTTCCGGGAGGCCTTGCGCAGCCGGAGGAACAGCGTGCCGGCCTCCTCCTCCGGCTCCAGGCCGAGCAGCACCACGGCCCTGGCCCGCTCGACCGCCGTGAAGGTCACGCCGAGCCCGGTGCCGGCCACGTGGGCGGCGAGGAACGACGCCTCCTCCGCCGAGTGCGGCCGAGCGCGGAAGTCGATGTCGTTGCCGCGCAGCACCAGTCGGGTGAACTTGGCGTACGCGTAGGCGTCCTCGCGGGTCAGCCGGCCGCCGGTCAGGACGCCCACGCCGCCCGCCTCGCGGGCGGCGGCGAGCCCGCGGGCGGCCACCGCGAACGCGGCCGGCCACGAGGCCGGCTCGAGCTCGCCGGTCTCCTCGTCGCGGACGAGGGGGGTGGTGAGCCGGTCGGCCGCGACGGCGTACCCGAAGCAGAACCGGTCCTTGTCGGTGATCCACTCCTCGTTGACCTCGGCGTCGTTGCCGGAGAGGCGGCGGACCACCTTGCCGCGACGGTGGTCGACCCGGATCGCCGACCCGCAGGAGTCGTGCTCGGCCACCGACGGAGTGGAGATCAGGTCGAACGGCCGGGCCCGGAACCGGTACGCCGCCGAGGTCAGCGCGCCGACCGGACAGATCTGGATGGTGTTCCCGGAGAAGTAGGACTGGAAGGGCTCGCGCTCGTAGATGCCCACCTGCTGAAGCGCGCCGCGTTCGACCAGCGCGATGAACGGGTCGCCGGCGATCTGGTCGGAGAACCTGGTGCAGCGAGCGCACAGCACACACCGCTCGCGGTCCAGCAGGACCTGGGTGGAGATGCTGATCGGCTTGGGGAAGGTGCGCTTGGTCTCGCCGAAGCGGCTCTCCCCGCGGCCGTTGGACATCGCCTGGTTCTGCAGCGGGCACTCCCCGCCCTTGTCGCAGACCGGGCAGTCCAAGGGGTGGTTGATGAGCAGCTGCTCCATCACCCCCTCCTGGGCCTTCGCCGCGATGTCGGAGGTGACCTGGGTGCGCACGACCATGCCCTCGGACGCCACCAGCGTGCAGGAGGCCTGCGGCTTGACCCGGCCCGGCGGACCCATCATCGTGCGCGGCTCCCCGTCCGGACCGGGCAGCGCCACCTCGACCAGGCACTGCCGGCACGCCCCGGCCGGCGCCAGCAGCGGATGGTCGCAGAACCGCGGGATCTGCACGCCGATCTGCTCGGCGGCGCGGATGACCAGGGTGCCCTTGGCGACGCTGACCTGCTGACCGTCGATGGTCAAGGTGACCAGATCGACGGGGGCGACCTGACCGGCGCCGGACGAGGACGTCGAGACCGCGGTCATGCGCCGGCTCCCGCCGTGGCGAAGAGGGTGGAGGCGGCGGGGTCGAACGGACAGCCGCCTTCGCTCAGATGCCGCACGTACTCCTCCCGGAAGAACTGGATGGACGACATGATCGGGCTGGTGGCGCCGTCCGCGAGCGCGCAGAACGACCGGCCCAGGATGTTGTCGCACTGGTCGAGGAGCTGGTCCAGCTCCTCCTCGATGCCCTCGCCCCGCTCCAGCCGGGCCAGCACCTGCACCAGCCACCAGGTGCCCTCCCGGCACGGGGTGCACTTGCCGCACGACTCGTGCTTGTAGAACTCCGTCCAGCGCAGCGTCGCGCGCACCACGCAGGTGGTGTCGTCGAAGATCTGCAGGGCCTTGGTGCCGAGCATCGAGCCTGCCACGCCGACCCCCTCGTAGTCCAGCGGGACGTCGAGGTGGTCGGCGGTGAGCAGCGGCGTCGAGGACCCTCCGGGGGTCCAGAACTTCAGGGTGCGGCCGTCACGCACTCCGCCGGCGAGGTCGAGCAGCTGGCGCAAGGTGATGCCCAGCGGGGCCTCGAACTGACCGGGCCGGGTCACGTGCCCGGACAGGGAGTACAGCGTCATGCCCTTGCTGCGCTCGGTGCCCATGGAGGAGAACCAGCTGGCGCCGTTGCGCACGATGACCGGGACGGACGCGATCGACTCGACGTTGTTGATCACCGTGGGCGAAGCGTAGAGGCCGGCCACGGCGGGGAACGGCGGGCGCAGGCGGGGCTGCCCGCGCCGGCCCTCCAGGGAGTCCAGCAGCGCGGTCTCCTCACCGCAGATGTACGCGCCGGCGCCGGCGTGGACCACGACGTCCAGGGAGTAGCCGGAGCCGTGGATGTCCTCCCCGAGGTGCCCGGCGGCGTACGCCTCCGCGACCGCGGCGCGAAGCCGGCGGATCACGTGCAGCACCTCACCGCGGACGTAGATGAACGCGTGCCGCGCCCGGATGGCGTAGGAGGTGATGACCACGCCCTCCACCAGCGTGTGCGGGCTGGCCATCATCAGCGGCACGTCCTTGCACGTGCCCGGCTCGGACTCGTCGGCGTTGACGACCAGGTACTTCGGGTTGGGGTTGTCCTGCGGGATGAAGCCCCACTTCATCCCGGTGGGGAAGCCCGCGCCGCCGCGACCGCGGAGACCGGAGTCCTTCACCAGGGCGATGAGGGCGTCCGGCGCCATGCCCAGCGCCTGGTCCAGCGCGGCGTACCCGCCGGCGTCGGAGTACGACGCCAGGGTCCAGGGCCGGTCGGAGTCCCAGTCGTCGGACAGCACCGGGGTGAGCAGGTCGGTCACCGGGTCGCTCCCTCCCCTTGGCGGTCGGCCCCGCCGCGGCGGTCGTCCACCGGCGGCGCGGTCCAGCCGTTCTCGCGTGCGATCTGCAGCCCGAGCAGCGACGGGCCACCCGCGGCCGGGCCCTCGTCCGCCAGCCCGTCGTCGAACCCGGCCAGCACCCGCTCCGCCTCACGCCACGTGCAGACCCGCGGGCCGCGCGTGGACCGGACCTCCCGGCCGGCCCGCAGGTCGTCGACCAGCCGGGTGGCCGACGCCGGGTCCATGTTGTCCATGAACTCCCAGTTGACCATCATCACCGGGGCGTAGTCGCAGGCCGCGTTGCACTCCACGTGCTCCAAGGTGATGGCGCCGTCGGGCGTGGTCTCGTCGTTGCCGATGCCGAGGTGCTCCTTCAGCCGCTCGAAGATCGCGTCGCCGCCCATCACCGCGCACAGCGTGTTGGTGCACACCCCGACGTGGTAGTCGCCGACCGGGCGCCGCTTGTACATCGTGTAGAAGGTGGCGACCCCGGACACCTCCGCCGCGGAGATGCCCACCACGTCGGCGCACGCCTCGATGCCCTCCGGCGTGATCCGGCCCTCTGCGCTCTGCACCAGGTGCAGCATCGGCAGCAGCCCGGAGCGGGGGTGTGGGTAGCGCGCGGCGATCTGCCGCAGCTCCTCCATGGTGGTCGCGTCGATCATGGCCGGGTCACCTGTCGACACCGCCCATCACCGGGTCGATGGAGGCGATCGCGACGATGACGTCGGCGACCATGCCGCCCTCGCTCATCACCGACGTGGCCTGCAGGTTGGTGAACGACGGGTCGCGGAAGTGCACCCGGTAGGGGCGGGTGCCGCCGTCGGACACCACGTGCGCGCCCAGCTCGCCGCGGGGCGACTCGATCGGCACGTAGGCCTGCCCCGGCGGGACGCGGAACCCCTCGGTCACCAGCTTGAAGTGGTGGATCAGCGCCTCCATCGACTCGCCCATGATGTGCCGGATGTGGTCCAGGCTGTTGCCCATGCCGTCGGTGCCGATCGCCAGCTGGCTGGGCCAGGCGATCTTCTTGTCCGCCACCATGTGCGGCGCGCCCTCGAGCCCGGCGAGCCGGTCGGCGGCCTGCTCGATGATGCGCAGCGACTGCCACATCTCCTCCAGGCGGATCCGGAACCGGCCGTACGCGTCGCAGGTGTCCCAGGTGACCACGTCGAACTGGTAGTCCTGGTAGCCGGAGTAGGGCTGGGTGCGGCGCAGGTCCCACGGGTACCCGGTGGAGCGCAGCACCGGCCCGGTGAGCCCCAGCGCAAGGCAGCCGGCGAGGTCGAGGTACCCGACGTCGACCAGGCGCCCCTTGAAGATCGGGTTGGCGTTGCAGAACGCGGCGTACTCCGGCAGCCGCTTCTTCATCAGCGCCACGAAGTCGCGGATCTGGTCCAGCGCGCCCGGCGGCAGGTCCTGGGCGACGCCCCCGGGGCGGATGAACGCGTGGTTCATCCTCAGGCCCGTGATCAGCTCGAACAGGTCCAGGCACAGCTCGCGCTCCCGGAACCCGATCGTCATCACGGTGAGGGCGCCGATCTCCATGCCGCCGGTGGCGATGGCGACCAGGTGGGAGGAGATCCGGTTGATCTCCATCAGCAGGACGCGCATCACCTGCGCCTTCTCGGGGATGTCGTCCTCGATGTCCAGCAGGCGCTCCACCGCCAGGGAGTAGGTGGTCTCGTTGTAGAACGGCGACAGGTAGTCCATGCGGGTGCAGAACGTCACGCCCTGCACCCAGGTGCGGAACTCCATGTTCTTCTCGATGCCGGTGTGCAGGTACCCGATGCCGGCTCGGGCCTCCTTCACCGTCTCGCCCTCGAGCTCGAGGATCAGCCGGAGCACGCCGTGGGTCGACGGGTGCTGGGGACCCATGTTGACCACGACGCGGTCGTCGCCCTCCTCGGCCACGCCGGAGACGACCGAGTCCCAGTCCTGCCCGGTGACGGTGAAGACCCGTCCCGCGGCGCTGTCGGAGGCGGTCGCGTCGAACGGGTCGGCGGCGGCGTACGGGTCCTGGGTCTGGGTCATGAGTAGCTCCTGCGGGTGTCCGGCGGCGGGATCGTCGCCCCCTTGTACTCCACTGGAATCCCACCTAGCGGATAGTCCTTGCGCTGGGGGTGTCCGGGCCAGTCGTCGGGCATCAGGATCCGGGTGAGCGCGGGATGCCCGTCGAAGACGATGCCGAAGAAGTCGTAGGTCTCCCGCTCGTGCCAGTCGTTGGTCGGGTACACCGACACCAGCGACGGCACGTGCGGGTCGTCGTCGGGGCAGACGACCTCGAGCCGGATCCGCCGGTTGTGGGTCATCGAGAGCAGGTGGTAGACCGCGTGCAGCTCGCGGCCCTGCTCATCGGGGTAGTGCACGCCGGAGACGCTCGAGCACAGCTCGAAGCGCAGCCCCGGGTCGTCGCGCATGTGCTTGGCCACCCGCACCAGGTCGTGGCGCCGCACGAAGAAGGTGATCTCCCCCCGGTGCACGACCACCTTCTCGATCGCGTCGCCGAGTCCCATGTCGCCCAGGGTCGAGCCGAGCCGGGTCGCCACCTCGTCGAACCAGCCGCCGTACGGCCCCTCGGAGCCGCCGGGCATGGCGACGGGCCGCACCAGCCCGCCGAAACCGCTGGTGTCGCCGCTGTCCTCGGCGCCGAACATGCCCCTCCGGACGCCGACCACCTCGGCCTGCGCTGCGTCCGCCTCGAGCGGGAGGCGCTGGTTCTCCGCGCCCTCGGTCGAGGCCGCCGCCCGGCTGCCGCTGTCGCCCGTGCCGGTCACCGCAGCAGGCCCCTCATGTCGGAGGTGGGCAGCGCGTTGAGGGTCTGTTCCTCGACCGCCTCGATCTCGGCCCGTCGATGCGCCCCCAGCTTGCTGGTCAGGATCTGCTGGTGCAGCTTGAGGATGGCGTCGATCAGCATCTCCGGCCTGGGCGGACAGCCGGGGAGGTACATGTCCACCGGCACGACGTGGTCGACGCCCTGGACGATCGCGTAGTTGTTGAACATCCCGCCGCTGGAGGCGCACACGCCCATCGCCAGCACCCACTTGGGCTCGGGCATCTGGTCGTAGATCTGCCGGAGCACCGGCGCCATCTTCTGGCTGACCCGCCCGGCCACGATCATCAGGTCCGCCTGGCGCGGCGACGCGCGGAACACCTCCATCCCGAACCGGCCGAGGTCGTAGCGAGGACCACCGCTGGTCATCATCTCGATCGCGCAGCAGGCCAGCCCGAAGGTGGCCGGCCAGAACGACGCCTTGCGGAAGTAGCCGGCCACGCCCTCGACGGTGGTGAGCAGGATCCCGCTCGGCAGCTTCTCCTCGATGCCCATTACGACCCTGCCCTCCGTGCGCTCCGCGTGGGGCCCAGCCGTTGCGGAACGGTCCACCGCGAAGGTCCCGGCACGCCATCGGTCACCTGCTCCGCGGTGCCGTCAGGCGCGTGGCTGGTTCCCCAGGTTCCTTTTCTGTCCATTCAGCGCCACTCCAGTCGGTGCGCCACCACCGGTTCCGCGGTGCGAGCCGGTCCTGGCAGGCAGGTGCTCAGTCCCACTCCAGGCCTCCTCGCCGCCAGACGTACACGTACGCGACGAAGACGGTGGCGATGAACAGCACCATCTCGACCAGGCCGAACAACGCCATCTGGTCGAAGCCCAGCGCCCACGGGTAGAGGAAGACGATCTCGATGTCGAAGACGATGAACAGCATCGCGGTGATGTAGTACTTGACCGGGAACCGGCCGCCGCCGATCGGCTGGGGCGTGGGCTCGATCCCGCACTCGTAGGAGTCCAGCTTGGCGCGGTTGTAGCGCCTGGGACCGACCACCGAGCTCATGATCACCGAGAAGACCGCGAACCCGAACGCGACCGCCGCCAGGGCCACCACTGGGTAGTAGAGCTCCATCCGCGCCTCCTCGTCTTGCTCCTGGTCGTGCTGGTGTCATCCTCGTGGATGGCCCGGCAGCCTCGTCACTGGGTGGGTCATCGGGTGGGTCATGGGGTGGTGCTCATCGGATCGTCATGCGGTCGGGGCCAGCCGGCTCATCGCGTTGATGACCCGGTCGGAGGCGTCGGCGCCCCCCGGGTCGGTCAGGTTGGCCATGAGCTTGAGCAGGAACCGCATCGCCGCCTCCCGCCCCAGCCCGTACCTGGTCGCCTGCTTCATCACCGCAGGGTTGCCGATCAGCCTGGCGAACCAGCGGCCGAGTGTGAAGTACCCGCCGTACGCGGAGTCCATCGCCGCCGCGTAGCCGCGCAGGACGCGCTCCCGGCCCGGTCCGTCCCGGCGGACCAGCGCCTGCACGACGGTGTGCGCGGCGACCTCGCCCGCCTCCAGCGCGTAGTCGATGCCTTCGCCGTTGAACGGGTTGACCATCCCGGCCGAGTCGCCGACCAGCATCAGCCCGTCGCGGTAGTGCGGCTTGCGGTTGAAGCCCATGGGCAGCGCGGCCGACTTGAGGCCGCCGACGCGGTTCTCCTCGCTGAACCCCCACTCGGGCGGGGTGTGGGCGAGCCAGCGCCGCAGCACGTCGCGGTAGTCGACGGACCGGAAGGCCGGTGAGGTGTCGAGCACGCCGAGCCCGACGTTCGCAGTGCCGTCGCCCACTCCGAAGATCCAGCCGTAGCCGGGCAGCAGGGCGCTGTGGCCGGGCGGGCCCTCCCAGAGCTCCAGCCACGACTCCATCCACGGGTCGTCGTGGCGTGGGGTGGCGTAGTAGCCGCGGATGCCCACGGCCATCGGGCGGTTCTCGCGACGCCGGATCCCCACCGCCATCCCCAGGCGTGCCGACACCCCGTCGCAGGCGACGACCACGGGGGCGGTGTAGGTGACCTGGGGGCCGGTGGTCCGGCCGGCCTTGCCCGTGTGGTCGTCGACCGCGCGCGCCGTCACGCCGACGACGCGGCCGGTGCGCTCGTCCACGACCGGCCCGGTCACCGAGGTGCGCTCGTGCAGGCGTGCGCCGGCCTTCTGCGCGTGGCGCGCCAGGATCTCGTCGAGATCCGCGCGCGTGCGCACCAGGCCGAAGTCGGGGAACGTGGCCAGCTCCGGCCAGCGCAGCTCCAGCCGGTGCCCCGCACCCACGATGCGCAGGCCGTGGTTGCGCTGCCAGCCGGGCTGGTCGAGGTCGAGACCCATGCCCACCAGCTGGCGCACGGCGCGCGGGGTGAGACCGTCGCCGCAGACCTTGTCGCGCGGGAACGCCGCCTTCTCCAGCACCAGCACGTCGACGCCGGCGGCGGCCAGGTGGTAGGCCGTGCTGGCGCCGGCGGGTCCGGCGCCGACGACGATGACGTCGGCGCGGTGCTCGTCGGCACTCGTCCGGCTCATCGCGACTGTCCTCGGCTTCCCTCGTCGGTGACCGTGGCTCGTGAGGTTGTGAACTTGTTCACGAGGCTGGCACGGCACAGTCTAGGAGCCGGTGTTGCTGGAGTGAAACCCAGGGGCGCCGTACGTCGGGGCCGCTGACCTCGGCACTTACGTCACGGCGCCGTACCGATATTCCCGTGCGGGGCGCTCTTCGGCGCGGTGGCGTGATGCAGCGCGACGATGCCTCCGGACAGGTTCCGCCAGCGCACGTCGCGCCATCCCGCGTCCGCCAGCCACCCGGAGAGCCCTCGCTGGTCGGGCCAGGCCCGGATGGACTCGGCGAGGTAGACGTAGGCCTCCGGGTTGGACGAGACGGTCCGGGCCACCCGCGGCAGGGCGCGCATGAGGTACTCCTGGTACACCGTGCGGACGCTCGCCCGCGTCGGCGTACTGAACTCGCACACCACCAGACGGCCGCGGGGCCGGGTGACCCGGAGCAGCTCGCGCAGGCCGGTGTGGGGGTCGACGATGTTGCGCAGCCCGAAGGAGATCGAGACCGCGTCGAAGGTGTCGTCGCGGAACGGCAGCCGCATGCCGTCGCCGGCCGTGAAGGGCAGCTCCGGGCGGGCGCCCTTGCCGACCTGGAGCATCCCGAGCGAGAAGTCACAGGGGACCACGAGCGCGCCGACGTCGGCGAACGGCTCGCTCGAGGTGCCGGTGCCGGCGGCCAGGTCGAGGACCCGTTCGCCGCGCCGCGGCGCGACGGCCGCCACGACCGCGGCGCGCCAGCGCCGGTCCTGCCACAGGGACAGCACGTCGTTGGTGAGGTCGTATCGCCGGGCGACCCGGTCGAACATCGCGGCGACGTCGGCGGGGTCCTTGTCCAGATCCGCGCGGGTCATCCGGTCACCCTGCCACACCACCTGCGTAGGCTGGGCCACCGTGACGACGCGGGCGACCCCACGTGCCAGCCCCGGGCCGTCGTACGACGCTCCCCCGCTCGTCGTCCGCACGGTGGCGCTCCCCGATCCCGGTGCGCTGCTCGACCTGCTGCCTCCCGACCACCCCACCGCCTGGGTCCGCCGCGGCGACGGGCTGGTCGGCTGGGGAGAGGCGGCGCGCCTGGACACCCGGGGGGCACGGCGGTTCGCCGACGCGTCCGCCTGGTGGGAGGCGCAGACCCGGCACGCGGTCGTGCGGGACGAGGTGGGGCAGCCGGGCACCGGCCTGGTGGCCTTCGGGTCGTTCGCGTTCGCCGACGAGCCGGGCGAGAGCGTGCTCGCGGTCCCCGAGGTGGTAGTCGGGCGCCGGGACGGCCGAGCCTGGGTGACGACGGTCAGCCGCGCGGCGATCACCACACCGCCGAGCGTGCGGCCGGCCTCCCCGCCGACGCCACCCGGCGACGTGCGGTTCAGCGACGGGAGCCTGTCGTCGGACGAGTGGCTGTTCGTGGTCGCGCAGGCGGTCGGGCGGATCAACGTCCTGGAGCTGGAGAAGGTGGTCCTGGCCCGCGACCTGGTCGCCACCGCGGACGCGCCGGTCGACGTGCGCCACCCGCTCAAGCGGCTGGCCGGCGGCTACGACGCCTGCTGGACCTTCCACGTCGACGGGCTGTTCGGCGCGACGCCAGAGCTGCTGGTCCGCCGGGAGCGCGGGCTGGTGACGTCGCGGGTCCTCGCCGGCACCATCCGTCGTACCGGCGACGACGCCCGAGACCTCGCGCTGGCCGCGACCCTGGCCAGGTCGTCGAAGGACCTCGAGGAGCACGAGTACGCCGTCCGCTCGGTCGCCGAGGCGCTAGCGCCGCACTGCACGTCGATGAACGTGCCCGAGGCGCCGTTCGTGCTGCACCTGCCCAACGTCATGCACCTGGCGACCGACGTCGCCGGCGTCATCGACGACACCACGACGGCCCTGGCGCTGGCCGAGTCGCTGCACCCCAGCGCGGCCGTCGGCGGCACCCCCACCGACGCGGCGCTGCGGATGATCGCCGAGATCGAGGGCATGGACCGCCGCAGGTACGCCGGCCCGGTCGGCTGGATGGACGCCGACGGTGACGGCGAGTGGGGCATCGCGCTCCGCTCCGGCGAGATCAGCGGCAGCACCGTGCGGCTGTTCGCCGGCTGCGGCATCGTCGCCGACTCCGACCCCATGGCCGAGCTCGCCGAGTCGCAGGCCAAGTTCGTCCCGGTCCGCGACGCGCTCACGTCCTGAGGCAGGCGGCCGAGCCCACTCCGAGCGCAGCGAGCGGTGGGTGAGGTCGCCGGCGAGGAGTCCCGCCTGCATCCAGGCTGCCCATCCGACCGACATCGGCTCGACCCGACAGAACCGCCGCTCCGTTCTCTCGGGGTCACGCCAGGTCCTCGCCCGGCCGCAGGCGGGTGTAGCTGCCGCCGACGGGCTCCAGGTACGCCGACAGGCGCTGGTCGTACATCGCCAGGCCGATCTCGCTGGCCGGCACGTCGTGGATCGCGATGGTCCGGGGGGCGGCCACCGCCCGGACGTAGTCCATCACCTCGGCGAGCTTGAGCCAGGGGGCGGCGACGGGGGCGCACAGGACGTCGACCGGCCGGCCGGGCAGCTCGAAGGAGTCGCCGGGGTGGAACAGGGTCGTCCCGCCCGCCGACACCACGTAGCCGGAGCTGTCGAAGCGCGGCAGGGACTCGTGGATCACCGCATGGTGCTCCCCCACGACCTGGACGGACAGGCCCGCCACGTCGAGGGAGTCGCCGGGCGTCACGACCGTGACCTGGCCGGCCAGCGCCTCGTCCTCCGCGCGCACCTTTGCCGCTACCGCCTCGATGGTGTAGACCGGCGCCGACGCGGCCCGCAGGTGGTCGAGGTCCAGGTGGTCGGGGTGCTCATGGGTGACCAGGACCGCGTCGGCCCCCTCGACCGCGCCGGCGTCGGTGAACCCGCCCGGGTCGAGGACGACGACGCTGCCCTCGTGCTCGAGCCGGATGCAGGCATGGCCGAACTTGGTGATCCGCATGCGGTCATCGTGCCCGACGAAGACGCCGGCACCCACTCCCGCGCACCAAGATCGACGGCTCGGGCGACCAACATTGACGGCTCGACGCACCAAGACTGACGGGTCGACGCACCAGGATTGACGGCTCGGCGCACCAAGATTGACGGGTGGGCGGTCAGCCGACGGCCTCGTCGACGAAGCACCAGCGCCACTCCTCGCCGGGCTCGGCGGAGCGCATCACGGGGTGGCCGGTGTCGCGGAAGTGCGCGCTGGCATGACGACGAGGGGAGGAGTCGCAGCAGCCCAGGTGGCCGCAGGCCAGGCACAGCCGCAGGTGGACCCAGCCGGTCCCCTCGCGGAGGCAGTCCTCGCAGGCGCGCTGGGACGGCAGGCCGCGGTGCCGGGGGGCCTGGGCGAGGTGCTCGCAGGCCGCCGGACCGACCGCGGCCGCGGCGCCGACCGGGGAGGCGCCCTGGAGGGCGGCCCGCAGCTCGGTACGCCGCTGGACGCGCAGGTCCAGCATCGACTCCTCCTGGTCCAGCGAGGCCAGCACGCCGGCGATCACCTCATGCGGCACCGAGCCGGTCGACCGGACCTTGAGCACCTGCTCCCGCTCCGCGCCCAGCATCCGCAGCCGAAGCCGCGCGTAGGTCTCGCTCGGCGTCTCGCCGGAGGAGTCGTGGCCGAGCTGCTCCCACGCCGCGTGCGACCGCTCCCGGACCCGCGCCCGGAGCAGCGCGCGCACCTCGTCCTCGTCGCCCTCCGCCGGGATCCGGGAGAGCTCCTCGAGACCCGCCTGGGACGCCTCCTGCAGGACCCCGGCCCGGGCAAGGGCGTCCTCTCGCAGGTCGGGCGCCGGGACGTTCAGCCGGCGGACCAGCCACGGCAGCGTCGTGCCCTGGACGAGCAGCGTCCCCGCGGTGACCACGAGCGCCGCCAGCACCAGGACCTCGCGGTGCGGGAACGACGCCGGGATCGCGAACGCCGCCGCCAGGGTGACCACACCGCGCATCCCGGCCCAGCCGAGGATCAGCGTGTACGACGCCGGCGGGACCTGCCCCGTCGCGGGGTCGGCACGCGGTCGGACCAGCAGGTACCGGGCCGGGAAGACCCACGCCAGCCGCAGGACGATCACCGCCAGCAGGCACGACGCGCACACCACCGCGATGGTGGTGGTGGACAGGTCGGACCGCGACACGTCGTCGAGGATCCACCGCGCCTGCAGCCCGATCAGCAGGAACACCGTGTTCTCCAGCAGGAACGAGACCGTGCGCCAGTTCATCCGCTCGGCGATCCGGCTCGAGGCGGTCTGCAGCAGCGGCGCCTGGTGGCCCAGGAGCAGGCCGGCCACCACGACGGCCAGCACGCCCGAGGCCTCGAGACTCTCGGCGGCGACGTACGCCACGAACGGGGTGAGCATCGAGACCGAGGTGTCGACGACCGCGTCGGGGACATGGCGGCGCACCACCGCCACCGCCTTGTAGGCGAGCACGCCGACCAGGACGCCGCCGCCGGCCGCGACCAGGAACGACAACCCCACCCCGTGAAACGTGACCACACCGAGGCCGGCCGCCCTGGCCGTGCGCAGCGCGACCAGCGCGGTGGCGTCGTTGAGCAGCGACTCGCCCTCCAGGATGGTCACGATCCGCCGGGGCATGCCGATGCGGCGCGCCACCGCCGAGGTGGCCACGGCGTCCGGAGGCGCCACGACCGCGCCGAGCGCGAACGCCCCGGGCCAGCCGACGCCGGGCAGCACCGCGTGGACGACCAGCGCGACGCCGACCGTCGTGAAGACCACCAGGCCCACGGACAGCAGCAGGATCGGCCTGCGGTTGGCGTTGAAGTCCACCAGGCTGGTCTGCAGGGCGGCGGAGTACAGCAGCGGCGGCAGCAGCCCGACCAGCACCACCTCGCTGTGCAGGTGCACCTCGGGCACCAACGGCAGGAACGACGCGACGATCCCGAGGGCGACCAGGATGACCGGTGCGGGCAGCTGGTAGCGGCGGCTCAGCCCTCCGACGACCGTGACGGTGGCGACGAGCGAGACCAGTTCGAGAGCGAGCTCCATGGCGGCCGGTCAGCGTTCGAGCGGCAAGCTGAGACGGGGCGGGACCGGGTGCGGCACGGCTCATCCTCTCAACCGGCCGGGGGTCTGGATCCAGGCTAAGGGACCGGGACCGGGAAATGAGGTAGCCGCCCGATGCCCGGCACCGGTCCCGCGGCGTCGAATGACCGCATGAGCACCGTCGTCCTAGAGCGCCCCCCGGTCGCAGACACCTCGCCCTCGGTCGTCGAGCAGGTCGAGGTCCGCCCGCTGCACTCCCACGAAGAGCACCTGGTGCAGCACGTCTTCGACGCGCTCGACCAGCGGTCGAGGTCGCAGGGGTTCGGCACGCCGGTCGCCCGGTTGAGCCCAACCCTGCGCAGGACCCTCACGCGAAGCGAGCCCGGCGAGCGGGTCGCCCTGGTGGCGCTGGGGCGCGGCCGGGCGGTCGGGGTGGGGCACTGGGTGCGGGACCAGCACGACCCGGGCACGGCGGTCGTCACCCTCGCGGTCGTGGACGCCGTCCAGGGGCGCGGAGTGGGCCGCAGGCTGGCCTACCAGCTGGCCCGCACGGCGGACCGGCAGGGGGTCGACTGGTTCCGCTGCGCTCCCGGCGCGGACGACCGGTGGCTGCGCTCCTGGCTGCTGGCCTCCGGTGGACGAGGCAGCGAGGGGTCCGGCGACGTCCTGGTGCACGTGCGCACCCTGGTCGCCAGGACCGTGGGCTGAGGGTCAGACCAGGGCGCGGATCGCCTCCTCCAGCGCCCGGCGGTCGTCTCGCCGGACCGCCGCCTCGACGACCTCCACCCCACCGCTGGGGGTCGCCAGAGCGCGGCTCAGCTCGGCACGAGTGGTGACCAGGCGGTGCGGCGTCCCGGTGGCCGAGGCCAGCGCCGCGAGGTCGACGCCGTGCGGGGTGCCGAACAGCCGCTCGTACGCCGCCGCGAGGGCGGGGCGACCCGGCTCGAGGCCGGCGAAGATCGACCCGCCGTCGTCGTTGACCACCACGACCGTGAGGTCGGGGCGGAGCTCCTCGGGACCGAGCACGAGCCCGTTCTGGTCGTGCAGGAAGGTCACGTCGCCCAGCAGCGCCAGCGCCCGGGACGTCCGGGGCCGGCCCAACGCGGCGCCGACCGCCGTGGAGACCGTGCCGTCGATGCCGGACAGCCCGCGGTTGGCCAGCACCAGCCGGTGCTCTCCGACCGGGTAGCGGGGCACCATCAGGTCCAGGTCGCGCACCGGGTTGGACGCGCCCACCACGAGCAGCCCGTCGCGCGGCAGGGCAGCCGCGACCGCGCCGGCGACGGAGTGCGGGGTCAGCTCGGCCCACCCGTCCAGCAGGCGGTCCAGCCGGGCGGACAGCGCCGCGTCGCGGTCCTGCCACTCCCACAGCCACTGTGGGTCGCCGGAGTCGCCGCCCGCCACGGCGGCAACCACACGGGACACCGTGTGGCCGGGGTCGGTCCAGCCGCCGGGCGTGCCCGGGGGCACCAGCGCGACCACCTCCACGTCGCGCCGGCCCAGCAGCCGGGTGACCGGCCGGGACAGCGTCGGATGCCCGGCGACCACCACCCTCTCGACCCGTCCGGCGAGCTGCTCGTCGTCGAGCAGCAGCCGATAGGCGCGCACAGCGTGCGTGCCGGTGCGGCTGCCGCTGCTCGGCTCGGCGAGCAGCGGCCAGCCGCGTGCCTCGGCCAGCAGCCGTGCGGGCGGGCCGGCGTCGTCCCCGGCCAGCACGACGGTCCGCCGGTCGCCGTCGAGCGGTTCGGCGGCGGGCGCCGCGGGCTCGGGCCCGGTGACCCACGGCCTTCGGCCGGGCCGGCCGTCCAGCGGCGCGGACCAGCCGTCCGCGGCGTCGGGCGTCAGCGGCTCGGTCAGCTGCAGGTTGAGGTGCACGGGGCCGGGCGGACCGCCGGCGCGGCCCGTCGCCGCGTGCAGCGCGCGTGCGGTGAGGGCCCGCCAGCCGGCGACCTGGCCGGGCTCGCGGTCGCCGGGCCAGCCGGGGGGGACGTCCGCGGCCAGGCGCACCGCGGCGGCGTACACGCCGGGCTGGTCGGTGGTCTGGTTGGCCCGGGTCAGCCGCAGGGATGCCGGCCGGTCCGCGGTGAGCAGCACCAGCGGGACCCCGGCGTGCGACGCCTCCAGGACGGCCGGGTGCAGGTTGCCCACCGCCGTACCGCTGGTGCACACCACGGCCACCGGCGCCCGGCCCGACTTCGCCAGGCCCACCGCGAGGAACCCGGCCGACCGCTCGTCGACGCGCGTGTGCAGGGTCGCCGCGCCGTCGTCCGCGGCGGACAGCGCGGCGTAGGCCAGGGGCGCCGAGCGGCTGCCGGGAGCGAGGACGACGTGGCGCACGCCGCCGCGGAGCAGCTCGTCGAGCACCGTCGCGGCCAGTGCGGTCGAGGCGTTGCGCGCGGCGGTCACGAGCGCCGATCCTGCCGGACCGCGCGGACCTGGGCCAGCCGGCGCAGCCAGGCCCGCCGGCGGTCGTCGGTGGCGGCCAGCCGGGCCAGCGCGCCCGGGTCGACCTCGGGGCGGCGCACCGGCAGCATCCCGCCGACCGGCAGCAGCGGGACGGCCGCCACGTCGTCGGTGAGCAGCGAGACCGTGCCGAGACCGCAGGCGTGGTCGAGCCGGGGCAGCGCCGCCGCCAGCGCCACCCCCGCGGCGATGCCGACGCTGGTCTCCAGCGCGCTGGACACCACGACCGGCAGGCCGATGTCCTCCGCGATGCGCAGGCAGGCGCGTACGCCGCCGAGCGGCTGCACCTTGAGCACGGCCACGTCGGCCGCGTCGAGGTCGCGGACCAGGTACGGGTCCTCGGCGCGCCGGATCGACTCGTCCGCCGCGACCGGGACGTCGACCAGGCGGCGCACCCGGGCCAGGTCGGCGACGTCGGCGACCGGCTGCTCGACGTACTCCAGGCCGCCGGCCGCCCGGTCCAGCCTGCGGATCGCGACGACCGCCTGGTCGACGTCCCAGCCGCCGTTGGCGTCGACCCGCACCGCGCCGGCCGGGCCGAGCGCGTCGCGGACCGCCTCGACCCGGGCCTCCGCCTCGGCGAGGGTCTGTCCGGGCTCCGCGACCTTGACCTTGGCGGTGCGGCAGCCTCGGCCGGCGAGCACGACGGCGTGGGCGGCGGCCGGGTCCACGGCGGGAACCGTGACGTTGACCGGCACTTCGGCGCGCACCGGGTCGGGCCAGCCCAGCGACGCGGCCTCCTCCGCGGCGCGCAGCCAGGGGGCGGCGACCGCGGCGTCGTACTCCGGGAACGGGCTGAACTCGCCCCAGCCTGCCGGTCCGCGCAGCAGCATCCCCTCGCGCACGGTGACGCCTCGGAACCGTGTCGTCATCGGCACCGAGAAGACCCACGGGGCCTCCGGCTCAGCCACCGGCCACCGTGCGCAGCGCCAGCCGGTCCACCTTCCCGCCGGGCAGCGTCGGCAGCGCGTCGAGGAGCACCAGCCCCTTGGGCGCCCAGGCGCGGGGACGCACCAGGCCCCGCAGCTCCTCGAGCGAGACCGGCCCCACCGGGACGACCACGGCGACCACCCGTTCGCCCCACTCCTCGTCCGGGACGCCGACCACCTCGACGCGGCCCACTGCAGGGTGCCGGGCCAGCACGGCGGCGACGGCGGGCGCCGGCACCTTCACGCCGCCGCTGACCACGACGTCGTCGGCCCTGCCGAGCACGACCAGCCGGCCGTCGTGGTCGACCCGGCCGAGGTCCTCGGTGCGCAGCCAGCCGTCCTGCAGCACGGCGGCGGTCCGGGCCGGCTCTCCGTCGTACCCGTCGAACAGCATCGGCCCCCCCACCAGCACCCGGCCGCCGGCGTCGACCTTGACCGCCACGCCGGGCAGCGGCACGCCGTCGTACACGCAGCCCCCGCAGGTCTCGCTCATCCCGTACGTCGCCACGACCCTCACCCCTGCCGCCTGGGCCGCGACCCGGTCCGCGTCGGCCAGGGCGGCGCCGCCGACCAGCACCGCGTCGAGACCGGCGAGCGCGTCGAGGTCGCGGGGCGACGCGAGGGCCCGGTGCAGCTGGGTGGGCACGAGCGAGGCGTAGCGCCGGCCGGTGTGCCCGACCGCCGCCGGGTCGGGGGCGACCACCGGCTCCGTGCCGGCCCGCACCGACCGGAACAGCACCTGCACGCCCGCCACGTGGGTCGCCGGGAGGCTCAGCAGCCACCGTCCCGGACCGCCCAGGCGCCGGTGCGCGGCGTCGGCGGAGGCCCGCATCGCGCGGCGGGACAGCAGCACCCGCTTCGGCCGGCCGGTCGACCCCGAGGTCTCGACGACCAGCGGCGGCGGGTCCCCCGCACCGGCGTCCCAGTCCCGCAGCAGCGCGAGCAGCTCGGCGGGGTCCCCGCTGACCGGGCGCAGGCTGCTCACGGCGGTCCACGGTATGCCTGGCAGGATCACCGGTCATGGCGACCCCGGCACAGTGGCTCGAGGGGGCCCGCCCGCGCACCCTGCCCGCGGCGGTCGCACCCGTGCTGGCCGGCACCGGTGTCGCGGCGTACGCCGGGCAGGCGGTGTGGTGGAAGGCCGCCCTCGCCCTCGTCGTGGCCCTGGCGCTGCAGGTGGGGGTCAACTACGCCAACGACTACTCCGACGGCGTCCGGGGCACCGACGCGGCGCGGGTGGGTCCGCAACGGCTGGTCGGGTCGGGCGCGGCGCAGCCGGCCGCGGTGAAGCGGGCCGCGTTCGCGGCCTTCGGCGCCGCGGCGGCGGCCGGCCTGGTCCTGGCCGCCACGACGGCCTGGTGGCTGGTCGCCGTGGGTCTGCTGTGCATCGTGGCGGCCTGGTTCTACACCGGGGGGCGGGCGCCGTACGGCTACCGCGCGCTCGGCGAGGTGATGGTGTTCGTGTTCTTCGGCCTGGTGGCGGTCGTCGGCACGACGTACGTGCAGACCGGCGCCGCACCCTGGCCGGCGTGGGCGGCCGGGGCCGGCGTCGGCGCGCTGGCCTGCGCGATCCTGGTGGCCAACAACCTGCGCGACATCCCCACCGACGAGGCGGCCGGCAAGCGGACCCTGGCGGTGGTGCTCGGCGACCCGCGCACCCGCGCGCTGTACGGGCTGCTGGTCGGCGCCGCCCTGGTCGCGCTGCTGGCGGTGAGCCTGTCGACCTCGCGGTGGGCGCTGCTCGGGCTGGCCTACCTCGCCCCTGCCGGCGGGGCGGTCCGGGCGGTCGCCTCGGGCGCCTCGGGCCGGCGGCTGGTCCCGGTGCTGAAGCGGACCGGGACGGCCGAGCTGCTCTGGGGCGCCGGGGTGTTCGTGGGGCTCCTGGTGGCCGGGTAGGCGGGCTTGTGGCCGATGTCTGCAGGAATGTCTGCTTGTGGCCGATACCCGCACTCTCGTACGGCGTGTCGCTGTCGTCTGAGGCCACAAGCGGCGGTCCTTGCGGTTATCGGCCACAAACCGGCCGACCGGCCCGCGCGGGACCCGGCCACGGTGGTCCGACGGGTCAGTCGGTGTCCTCCTTGGACCGCATCTGCTCGACCTTGGCGGAGATCCGCTCCGCTCGGGCCTGGACGCCGGCGCTGAGCCGGTCGCGCTGGCGGCGCAGGAGGACCATCGAGACCAGCGTCGACAGCACGGCCGCGAGCAGCAGCGGCCAGAGGATCGGCAGCTCGCCGCCGTCGGTGACCAGCAGGTACACCCCGACCACCAGCGCGTAGGTGGCCAGGAAGACACCGAACCGCGCGACGGTGTAGACCAGGAAGCCCTTCACGACCTCCACGGTAGGCGACGCCGGTCACCAACCCCGCACTACGCTGGACCCGTGGGCCGAGTCCTGCTGGTCGTCTTCCTGTTCGCCGCCGCCACCTACGCGGTCATGTGGCTGCTCGAGCGCCGCCGGGTGGGCCGGCCGCCACGCCAACGCCGCCAGGAGCCGCCGCGCGCCGTCGCCCCCGACGACGACGAGGACTTCCTGCGCTGGCTGGAGCGCAAGCGCCGCCACGACAGCGACTCGTCGGAGTAGCGGGCGCCGGGTCCCCGGTCAGCCGGCGTAGCTGTGCATGCTGCCGCCGCCGAAGAAGAAGTTGATCCCCACGAAGTTGAACAGCAGCGTCGCGAAGGCGAGCAGCCCGACCACTGCCGCCGCCCGGCCCCGGAACCCGGCGGTCGCCCGGGCGTGCAGGTAGGCGGCGTACCCCACCCAGGTGACGAACGCCCACACCTCCTTGGGGTCCCAGCTCCAGTAGGACCCCCAGGCGTACTCCGCCCAGATCGGCCCGGCGACCAGGGCCGCGAACGTCCAGACCGGGAAGCCGACGGCGACCAGCCGGTAGGCCATCTGGTCCAGCGCGGCGCTCGACGGGAGCTGGTCGAGCAGGCTGCCGGGAGCGACGGCGCCGCGCTCCTCGCGCCCGGCCTTGAGCAGGTACATCGCCGAGGCCAGCGCGGACATCGAGAAGGCACCGGTGGCCAGGACGGCGGCACCGACGTGGACCACCAGCCAGTAGGAGTGCAGCGCCGGGACGAGCGGGCCGGCGGCCTCCTCCAGGAACAGCGCCGCGCACATGAGTACGACGACGGTGAACGTCGTCACGAACAGCCCCATCCACCGCAGCCGCTGCCAGCGCAGCAGCGCCAGGTAGATCAGCACCACGCCGAGCGACCCGGTCAGGGTGAACTCGTACATGTTGCCCCACGGCACCCTCGCCGGCTCGGACGCGAACGCCCGGGTGACCACGCCGGCCGCCTGGAGCCCCGCCGCGACCACGGTGAGCGCGACCCCGATCCGTCCCCACAGGTCGACCCGCCGGCGCAGGTCGGACTCCTCGCCGGAAGCGGTGGGTGCCGGGACGGCGGGCGGCGGCAAAGCGGGCGGCGGGGCTGCCGTCGACGGGCCTGCGCCGACGGACCCCGGGCCGGCCGCCGAGGTGACCGTCACGGCCTCGGCTGGCGTGGCGGACCGGCCGGCGACCAGCGCGGTCCCCCACTCCACCACATGGGCGAGCATCGCCAGCACGTAGACGATGCCGGCGAACATCACGGCGTTGGCGCTGAAGGCGGCCAGGTCCGACGGCGTCACGGCCGGACCCGGGACACCGGCAGCGGGCGGCAGAGCTGTTCGGCCAGGGCGGCGACCTCCTCGTCCAGGCCGGCGCCCGCGGAGCTGCGATCCAGGCCGGCGACCTCGACCAGGGTACGTCCGCCGGAGCGGGTGGCCCGCACCCAGGTCCGGCGCGGCCGGACGAACAGCGAGCCCATCAGGCCGACCAGCGCCAGCAGCACTCCGGCCAGCGCGATGCCCTTGCCCGGGGTGTCGCTGACCTGGATCTTGACCCAGCGCTGCACCCCGTTGAGCTCGATGCTGCCGTGCCCGTCGGGCAGCCGGACGCCCCGCCCGGGCACCAGGTCGGCGCGGAACGGCTTGCCTCCGGGCCGGGCCAGCTTGGTCATCTCGTCGGTGTCGAGCAGGTACACCGACTGCGGCCGGCCGTCGTCCATGCCGAGGTCGCCGGCGTACGCCTCGAGGGTGACCGCGGGGTTGAGCAGGTCGGGGAAGGAGGAGTACGGCCCGCGGTCCATGTCGAACTCGTAGGTCGGCAGGAAGTAGCCCTCGAAGCCGAGCTGCTCGGGCCGCGCGTCGGGCGCCTTGACCACGCCGTACGACGCGAACGACGCGTCCTGGGGCAGGAACACCACCGGCCCGGAGTACGCGACGTCCCCGTTGCCGTCCTTGACGGTGACCACCGGGGCGTAGCCGTGGCCGACCAGGTGCACCCGCACGCCGTCCAGGACGAGCGGGTGGTTGACCCGCAGGCGGTAGCGGTGCGGCTCGGCGTCGGGGGTCTGCCGGTAGGTGATGTCCGCGCCGAAGTCGACCGGCTGCCCGCGACGCTCCCCGCTGGTGAGGAAGTCCACGTCGAAGTCGTCGACGGTGAACGACAGCGGCGCCAGCCCGTCCTCGTCGAACAGCGATCCGGGGGCGAAGTCGTCGTACTGGGTGAGCGAGTTGGAGAAGCCGGAGTCGACCAGCACGATCGCGCTGCCCTTGTACCCGAACAGCTGGCCGGCCGCGAACCCGGCCAGCACCACCAGCACGGCGACGTGGAAGAGCAGGTTGCCGGCCTCGCGCAGCCGGCCGCGCTCCGCGCTGACCGCGTCGCCCCGAACCACCGTGCGGTAGCGGCGCCGGCCGAGCCCCCTCCGGGCCCGGTCCAGCACGGCCTCGGGTGGGTCGTCGGCGAAGCCGCGTCGGTACGCCGGCAGCCGGTGCAGGTTGCGCGGCGCCCTAGGCGGGTCGGCCCGCAGCGCCCGCCAGTAGACCCGGCAGCGCGGCAGGATGCAGCCGACCAGCGACACCATCAGCAGCAGGTAGACCGCGCTGAACCACACCGAGTCGTAGACCGAGAACAGCCCGAGCCGCTCGTAGACCGGCGCCAGCGTGGGGTGCTGCTCCTGCCACTGGGTGACGCCGACCGAGTCGACGTTGGCCTGCGGCACCACGGAGCCGGGCACCGAGGCGAGCGCCAGCAGGAACAGCAGCACCAGCGCGGTGCGCATCGAGGTGAGCTGGCGCCAGGCCCAGCGCAGCAGCTCGGCCGGCCGCAGCGGGGGCGGCGGCGCGGGCGTGGGCCGGACCGGCTCCTCGACGCGGGTGGGGTTGTTCATACGGGCACGTCGGATCCGGCCACCCAGCCGCGCAGCTCCGCGATCCACAGGTCCCAGAGACCGGTGACCAGCAGCAGGCCGACGACGACCAGCATCAGCCCGCCGGCCCGGGTCACCCAGAGCTGGTGCCGGCGCACGAAGGCGACCGTCCCGAGCATCCGCCGGTAGGCCAGCCCGAGCACCAGGAACGGGATGCCCAGGCCGAGCGAGTAGGCGAGCATCAGCGCCGCGCCCCGGCCGGCCGTGCCCTCCGACCAGGCCAGGGCGTTCACCGCGGTCAGGGTGGGCCCCAGGCACGGGGTCCAGCCGATCGCGAACAGCAGGCCGAGCAGCGGCGCCGCGGCCAGGCCTACGGCGGGCACTCGGTGCACCCGGACGTCGCGCTGCAGCCAGGGCAGCACCCCCATGAACACCAGGCCGACCACGATGGTGACCGCGCCGAGGACGGTGCTGATCTCCTGGCGGTAGCGGACCAGCCAGTCGCCGAGCGCGCCGGTGGCGGTGCCGACCAGCACGAACCACACCGAGAAGCCGAGCACGAACAGTGCGCTGCCGGCGAGCAGCCGGCCGCGCCGGCCGGTCTCCAGGTCGGACCCGGACAGGCCGGTGGCGTAGGACACGTAGCCGGGCAGCAGCGGGACCACGCACGGGGAGAAGAACGAGACCAGCCCCGCGGCCGCGGCGACCGGCACCGCCAGCAGCATCGTGCCGGACGTGACCTGCTCTACGAACCAGTCGGCGACGCTCATGACAGGCGCGCACCGCTCGCTGTCACGCCGAGTCCTCGCGGACCTCGTCGACGACGCCCAGGAGCGTGCTCCGGCTGACCTCCCCGAGCACCCGGCCGGCGATGCGGCCCTCCTCGTCGAGGACCAGGAAGCTCGGGATCGCCTGAGGGGGCAGGGTGTCGCGGAAGGCGAGCATGGTCCTGCCGGTGGGGTCGTAGAGGGACGGGTAGCCGATCCCGGCGTTGCGGACGAAGGCGCGGGCCTGGGCCTGGTCGAGGTCGCGGACGTTGAGCCCGAGGAAGGCGACGCCCTGCGGCGCCAGCTCGCGGGCGGCCGCGGCCAGCATGGGCGCCTCGGCCCGGCACGGCCCGCACCAGGACCCCCAGACCGGCATCACGACCACCTTGCCGCGCAGGTCGGCGAGCGCGACGGGCTCGCCGTCGATGGTCTCCCCGGCCACGGGGGCGCTCGGCTCACGGCGCTCCGCCGCGGCGACCACCGACACCGACCCGTCTCCGGACACGAACCCGCCCTCGGTGGAGGGTGCGGCCGAGCAGCCGGCGACCAGCGCCAGCACGGGCGCGACGAGCAGCCGAGCCAGAGTCACGACGGTGGCTGCTCCTCACGGGCCCCGCCGGAGGAGAAGGCCGCGCGCCGGTCCTTGGCCGGGATCAGGTCGGCCGCCGGCTCGGAGTACGACACGGTGGTGAGCCGCTCGCCCTCGAAGGTGAGGCTGGTCAGGCTGCACAGCGTGCACTGGCGGCGCCGCGGGTCGTGCAGGAAGGACCGGCCCTCCGCGTGCAGGCGGACGGTCCAGATCGGCAGCTGGTGCGACACCACCACGGCCTCGCGGCCGTCCACGGCGTGGCGGGCCTCGTCGATGGCGGCCACCATGCGCAGCACGATGTCCCGGTAGGGCTCTCCCCAGGACGGTCGCCACGGGTTCCACAGGTGCCGCCAGGTCGAGGGCCGGCGCAGCACCCCCCGGCCCACGCTGAACTCCTCGCCCTCGAAGACGTTGGTCGACTCGGTGACCCGCGGGTCCACCAGCACGCCGACGCCGTGGGACGCCGCGACCGGAGCGGCGGTCTCCTGCGCCCGCTCCAGCGGCGAGGCGACGACGCGGGCGACGTCGCGGTCGGCGAGCGCGTCCGCGGCCCGCTGCGCCATCTGCCGGCCGAGCTCGGAGAGGTGGAAGCCCTCCGAGCGGCCGTACAGGACCCCGCCGGGGTTGTAGACCTCGCCGTGTCGGAGCAGGTGCACTGTCGTGGACATGGTCATGCCTCGCCTGAGAGGTCGGGGGGGCCGGGAAGGGTCGGCGGGTCGGGGACGGCGGCGGCTGCCCGGGCCGCGTGGGGCAGCGCCGCCAGCACCCGGTCGAGGGCGGCGTCGTCGTGCGCCGCGGAGAGGAACCACACCTCGAACGCGCTGGGCGGCAGGTGCACGCCCCGGTCGAGCATGGCGTGGAAGAAGGCGGCGTAGCGGTCGGTGCGCTGCGCGGACGCCGCCGCGAAGTCCCGCACCGGGCCCTCGGCGAAGAAGACGCTGAACATGGTGCCCGTGGACTGCGCGACGTGCGGGACGCCGGCCTCGGCCAGCGCCGCGGAGGCCGCCTCGCGGACCACGCGGGCCGCCTTGTCGACGCCGGCGTACACGTCCTCGGTAGCCAGGCGCAGCGTGGTGAGGCCCGCGGTCGCGGCGACCGGGTTGCCCGACAAGGTGCCGGCCTGGTAGACCGGGCCGGCCGGGGCCAGCCGCGCCATCACGTCGGCCCGGCCGCCGAACGCCGCACACGGGAACCCGCCGCCCATCACCTTGCCGAACGTCATCAGGTCCGGCGCCCAGCCCTCCAGGGCGCCGTCCAGGCCCCACTGGCCGGACCGGCCGGCACGGAACCCGGTCATCACCTCGTCGCTGACGAACAGCACGCCGTGCTCGGCGCAGGTGCGGGCCAGGAAGCCGTTGAACCCCGGCGACGGCGGCACCAGCCCCATGTTGCCGGGCGCCGCCTCGGTCACCAGGCAGGCGATCCGCGGGCCGTGCTCGGCGAACACCCGGGTCACCGCGTCGGTGTCGTCGTAGGGGAGCACGACGGTGTCGCGGGTGGAGCCCGGCGGCACGCCCGGGGTGCCCGGGATCGCGAGCGTGGCCAGCCCGGAGCCGGCCTGGGCCAGCAGCGAGTCGACGTGGCCGTGGTAGCAGCCGGCGAACTTCACGACCAGGTCGCGCCCGGTGAACCCGCGGGCCAGCCGGACCGCGGACATGGTGGCCTCGGTGCCCGAGGACACCAGCCGGACCTGGTCGACCGGGGTGCGGGCCACGATCTCCTCGGCGAGCAGCAGCTCGGCCTCGGTGGGGGTGCCGTACGACGTGCCGCGGGACACCGCCTCGGTGACCGCGGCGACCACCTCGGGGTGGGCGTGGCCGAGCAGCATGGGTCCCCAGGAGCCCACCAGGTCGACGTACTGCGTGCCGTCGACGTCGACGAGGTACGGACCCGACGCCCGGGCGACGAACCGGGGGGTGCCGCCGACCGCGTCGAACGCCCGCACCGGCGAGCTCACCCCGCCGGGAAGGACGGCTCGGGCCCGCTCGAAGAGCGCGGCGGAGCGAGGGGCAGGGGTGGTCACCGCGTCATCCTCTCAGCAGGCGGGCGGCGGCCTCGGCCGCCCAGTAGGTGAGCACCACGTCGGCCCCGGCCCGGCGGATCGCGGTCAGGGTCTCTCGGATCGCGGCGTCGCGGTCGACCCAGCCGCGGGCGGCCGCGGCCTCGACCATGGCGTACTCCCCGGACACGTTGTACGCCGCCACGGGGACGTCGACGGCGTCCCGCACCGCGCGCACCACGTCGAGGTAGCCCAGGGCCGGCTTGACCATCACCGCGTCGGCGCCCTCCTCGACGTCCAGCAGCGCCTCCCGGACGCCCTCGACGCCGTTGCGGGGGTCCTGCTGGTAGGCGCGCCGGTCGCCGACCAGGGCGGAGTCCACCGCCTCGCGGAACGGGCCGTAGAACGCCGAGGCGTACTTGGCCGAGTAGGCCAGCACCGCGACGTCGGCATGGCCGGCGGCGTCGAGCGCGGCGCGGACCGCGCCGACCTGGCCGTCCATCATCCCGCTGGGGCCGAGCACGTCGGCGCCCGCGGTGGCCTGGGCGACCGCCATCTGGGCGTACACGGCCAGCGTCGCGTCGTTGTCGACCGACCCGTCCGGCGCGAGCACGCCGCAGTGGCCGTGGTCGGTGAGCTCGTCCAGGCACAGGTCGGACATCACCGGCAGGGCGTCGCCCACCTCCGCCTTGACGTCGGCGATCGCGACGTTGAGCACGCCGCCCGGGTCGACGCCGGCGCTGCCGGTGGCGTCCTTGGTCAGCGGCACCCCGAACAGCATGATCCCGCCGAGGCCCAGGCCGGCCGCCTCGGCGGCGGCCTTGCGCAGCGAGTCGCGGGTGTGCTGGACCACGCCGGGCATCGACCCGATCGGGACCGGCTCGGCGGCCCCCTCCCGGACGAAGGCGGGCAGCACCAGCGCACCCGGCCGCACGGTGGTCTCGGCGACCAGGTCGCGCAGGGCGGCGGTGCGGCGCAGCCGGCGCGGGCGGACGGCGGGGTACCCCATGGTCCGCCTCAGGTGGCCTTGCGGCGGGCCGAGGGGCGGCGCTCCGACGGCTTGGTGACCGGCTGGCCGGCCTCGACCATCGCCGCCCTCCGGGCCGAGCCGAAGTCGGCCAGCGCGTCCACCAGCACCTCCACCGACGGGGTGGGGGCCAGCACGTCGACCCGCAGCCCGTGCTCCTCGGCGGTCTTGGCGGTGGCCGGGCCGATCACCGCGATGACGGTGGACGGGTGCGGCTTGCCGGCGATGCCGACCAGGTTGCGCACCGTCGAGGAGGAGGTGAACACGACCGCGTCGAGCCGTCCGGTCTTGATCGCCTCGCGCACTGGTGCGGGCGGCGGCGCGGCCCGCACCGTCCGGTAGGCGGTCACGTCGTCGACCTCCCAGCCGAGCCCGACCAGGCCGGCCACCAGGGTCTCGGTGGCGATGTCCGCGCGGGGCAGGAAGACCCGGTTGATCGGGTCGAGCACCTCGTCGTACTCCGGCCAGTCCTCCAGCAGGCCGGCGGCGGACTGCTCGCCCGAGGGGACCAGGTCCGCGCGCAGCCCCCACTCGGCGAGGCACGCGGCGGTGCGGTCCCCCACCGCGGCGATCTTCAGGCCCGAGAACGCGCGGGCGTCCAGGCCGTAGTCGTCGAACTTCTCCCGGACCGCGCGGACGGCGTTGACCGAGGTGAACGCGATCCACTCATAGCGGCCCTCGACCAGGCCGCGCACCGCCTTGTCCATCTGCTGGGGGTTGCGCGGCGGCTCCACCGCGATGGTGGGCACCTCCTCGGGGACCGCGCCGTGCGCCCGCAACCGCGCGGACAGCGACCCGGCCTGCTCCTTGGTGCGCGGCACCAGCACCCGCCAGCCGAACAGGGGCTTGGTCTCGAACCACGACAGGGTCCGTCGCAGGTCGACGACCTCGCCGACCACGACGACGGCGGGGGGGCCCAGCTCGGCCTCGCGGACCTCCGCGGCCACCCGGTCCAGGGTGGAGACCAAGGTGGCCTGGTCGGTCGTGGTGCCCAGCCGGGTGACCGCGACCGGCGTGGCCGCAGGGCGGCCCGCGGTCACGAGGGCCGCGCAGATCCCGTCGAGGTCGTCCAGCGCGGAGAGCAGGACCAGGGTCCGCTCGTCGGCGTACCGGGCCCAGTCCACCCTCGCGTCGGCGCACGAGACCACCGCGACCTCGCGGTCGCGACGGCTGGTGAGCGGGATCCCCGCGTACGCCGGCACCGACGTCACCGAGCTGACGCCGGGGACGATCTCGAAGGGGACTCCGGCCTTCGCGCAGGCCTGCGCCTCCTCGGGCCCGGAGGCGTAGAGGAACGGGTCGCCGGCGATCAGCCGCACGACGCGGCGGCCGGACTTCGCGGCCCGGACGACGACCTTGGCACGCGAGGCGTGGGTCAGGGGCTGGCCGTCGGTGCCGAAGCCGCCGTCGACCAGCTCGGGGGCGTCGCCGGCGGCGAGCGCCTCCTCGCCGAGCACCGCGCGCAGCAGGGCGGCGTGCTCGGGGACCTCGGTCACGACCACCTCGGCGGCGGACAGCAGCTCGACCGCGCGGACGGTGAGCAGGCCCGGGTCGCCGGGCCCGGAGCCGACGAACGCCACCTGGCCGACGGCCCGGGTGGCCGGGGCGGTGGGCCTCCGGGTGGCCGCGCCCCGAGGGCTGGGGCTCTGCGGGGCCGGGCCCTGGGGGGCCGCGCTGCGCGTGGGTGCGTTCCGCGTGCCCGCGCGCCGTGGGGGCGGCACGGTCTGCTGCGTGGGCTGCGGTGCGGTCTTGCTCATCGTCGCCTTCTCGGTCTCGGTGCGGGTGCGGGACTGGTACGTGGACTGGTACGTGGTCGGGGGATCCGGCTGTCGGCGGGAGGGCGGGACGCCGGGCTCCGGGCGGTCACGGCCCGGCCTCGGGAGGCCCGGGATCCTGCGCTGGGTCCTGCGCTGGGTCCTGCGCTGGGTCCGACGCTGTGTCGAGGTCGCCGGCGCCGTCGTCGAGCAGCTCGGCGGCCAGCTCGGCTCCGGTCTTGGCCGCGTGCTCGGGGGTGCCGGTGAGCGACCGCCGCAGGGACAGCGCGCCGTCGCCGGAGAGCACGACGGCCCGCAGCCACAGCTCCTCGCCGTCGTCGCCCTCGACCACCTCGGCGAGGGCGCCGACCGGTGCGCTGCAGCCGGCCCCGAGCCCGGCCAGCACCGCTCGTTCGGCGGTCACGGCGGCTCGTGACGGCGCGTCGTCGAGGGCCGCCCGCACCCGGTCGGCGAGTCCGACGTCGGCGGCCCGGCACTCCACCGCGAGGGCCCCCTGGCCCGGCGCCGGCAGCATCTGCAGCGGGTCGAGCACCTCGGTGGCCTCCTCGAGCCGGCCCAGCCTGGCCAGTCCGGCGCGGGCCAGCACGACGGCGTCGAGCTCGCCGTCGGCCACCTTGCCCAGGCGGGTGTCGACGTTGCCCCGGACCGGGACGACGTCCAGGCCGAGCCCGAGGGCGTTCAGCTGGGCGGCGCGCCGCGGCGATCCGGTGCCGATCCGCGAGCCCGACGGCAGCTCGCCCAGGGTCAGCCCGTCCCGGGCCACGACGACGTCACGAGGGTCCTCCCGCCGGGGTACGGCGGCCAGGACGACGTCCTCGCACGGCTCGGTCGGCAGGTCCTTCAACGAGTGCACCGCGACGTCGACCTGGTCGGCCCGCAGCGCGTCGCGGAGCGCGCCGACGAACACCCCGACGCCGCCCAGCGAGGCCAGCGCAGCGCCGGTGCGGTCGCCCTGGGTGCTCACCTCGACCAGCGCCACCTCGACGCCCAGGCGCTCGGCGAGCGCGTCGGCCACCAGGCCGGCCTGGGTCCGCGCCAGCAGGGACGCGCGGGTGCCGACCCGCAGCGTGGCCTTCTCCCAGGACTTCCTGCGCTCCCAGAGCTCCTGGGGCTCACCGGAGCCGTCCTCGTGGGACATGTCTCACACCCCCTCCGGCCTGGTCATCGCCTCGACCGCCTCGGGGTTCAGCGCGAACAGCTCGGCCAGCGCCGCCGCGTAGGACACGGCGCCGGTCGCGTTGGCCAGCTCCTTGACCCGGACGGTGGGCTCGTGCATCAGCTTGTCGGCGACCCGGCGCACGGTCTGCTCGACCTCGGCGCGCACCTGGGGGTCCAGCTCGGCGACCCGGGCGAACAGCCGCTGCAGCTCGGTGTCGACGACGCCGGTGGCCATCGTGCGCAGCGCGACCAGGGTCGGCGTCACCGCGGCCGCGCGGCGGGCCCGCACGTAGGAGCCCACCTCCTCGGCGACGATCTCGCGCACCGAGGCGACGTCCTCGGCGCCCTCCCCTTCGTCGAGCTCCTGGGCGAGCCGGGACAGCCCGATCAGCCGGACGCCGTCGAGGTCGGCGACCGAGGGGTCGACGTCGTGGGGCAGCGCCAGGTCCACCACGGCCAGCGGCCAGGAGGCCAGGCTGCGCGCCTCGGCCACCTCGGCGGCCGTGAGCACCGTGCCGAGGGCGCCGGTGCAGGACACGACGACGTCGGCGGAGACCAGCTCGGTGGCGACCGCGTCGAGCTCGACGGCCCGGGCGGTGAACTGTCCGGCCAGGCGACGCGCCCCCTCGCCGGTGCGGTTGACGACCACCACCTCCGCCACCTCCGCCCGGGACAGCGTCGACACGGCCAGGGATGCCATGGCGCCGGCGCCGACCACGACGGCCCGCTTCCCCCGCAGGTCACCCACGTGCTCCGCGGCCCGGTCGAGCGCGACCGACACCAGCGACGGCGCCGTACGGTCGATGCCGGTCTCGGCGTGCGCGCGCTTGCCGACCCGCAGCGCCTGTTGGAACAGCGCGTTCAGCGCGGGACCGATCGCCGCCGACTCCTGCCCCAGGCGCAGCGCGTCGCGGGTCTGGGCCAGGATCTGGCTCTCTCCCACCACCATGGAGTCCAGCCCCGCCGCGACCTGGAACAGGTGCGCGACGGCGCCGTCGTCGTAGTGCACGTAGAGGTGCGGTACGACGCTCTCCGGGGCCTCGCCGGCGAGCTCGCAGAGCAGCCTCGAGACGGCCTCGACGCTGCCGTGGAACCGGTCCACCTCGGCGTACACCTCGACCCGGTTGCAGGTCGCCAGCACGGTCGACTCCAGCACGTGGTCGCAGGTCTGGACGGCGTGCAGCAGCTTGTCCACCCCGGCGGCGTCCAGCGCGACCTTCTCCAGCACCGACACCGGGGCGGTGCGGTGGGACACGCCGACGACCAGGACGCTCACCTGCGCACCCCCGAGGACGCGGCGACCGCCGGCGCCGTGGGCGTCGCGCCGTCGGCCATCGCCTTGCGCTGCTCGTGGTAGGCCAGGATCTGCAGCTCGATGGACAGGTCGACCTTGCGGACGTCGACGCCGTCGGGGACGGTCAGCACGGTCGGCGCGAAGTTCAAGATGCTGGTCACGCCGGCGGCCACCAGGCGGTCGCAGACGTCCTGGGCGGCCGAGGCCGGCGTGGTGAGGACGCCGATGGCCACGCGCTCCGCCGCGACGATCGCCTCCAGCTCCTCGAAGCCGCGGATCGCCCGCCCGGCGACCACCTCGCCGTGGCGGCCCGGGTCGCTGTCGAGCAGCGCGACGATCCGGAAGCCCCGCGAGGAGAAGCCGCTGTAGCCGGCCAGCGCGTGGCCGAGGTTGCCGATGCCGACGATCACGACCGGCCAGTCCTGGGTGACCCCGATCTCGCGGGCGATCTGGTACCGCAGGTACTCCACGTCGTACCCGACCCCTCGGGTGCCGTAGGAGCCGAGGTAGGACAGGTCCTTGCGCAGCTTCGCGCTGTTGACTCCGGCGGCGGTCGCCAGCTCCTCGCTGGAGCACGTCGCGATGCCGCGCTCGGCCAGGGTGACCAGGGCCCGCAGGTAGACCGGCAGCCGCGCGACCGTCGCCTCCGGGATGCCGCGAGGGGCGCCCTCGGTCACCCGCCCGGCCGTGCCGGGACGCACCCCCCCGTGGGGGCCGGGTGCCGGTGAGCCAGGCACGGTCACGATCCTTCGTCACTCCTCGAGCTCGCTTGCGCCTGCGTCGGCGCCTGCACCCCGCACAGGAGACGTCCGCACCGCCAGCAGGGTCACCATAGGAGCTTGTGAACGTGAGAACAAATCGAGTCCGCATCCCGGCCGCCCCACCGTGACCCACCTCACATCCCCACCCCCACCGACCCGCCCCTCCCCCTGCGTCGAGCCGTCAATCTTGGTGCGTCGAGCCGTCAATCCTGGTGCGTCGAGCCGGCAGTCCTGGTGCGTCGAGCCGTCAGTCCTGGTGGGTCGAGCCCGCCTCCGTCGGCCGCGCCTTCCGCGCTACAGCCGATCGGCGTGGGTAGGGTCTGCGCAGCCGCTTCCCCATCTCGCTCGTCCACAGGCCACCGGCGCCGGGCCGTCGTCCGTCGGTGCCCCGTGACAGCGTGCCGGCACCGCACAGACCACCCCGGGAGGCGAGCACGCAATGGGAGTCCACAACAAGCACCGTCGAGCCGCGAAGGCGAGCCGCCGTCGAGCCCGCCGCGGACCCGGGCCCTCGGGCAGGACGCGATGGCCCTGGGACGCGCCGTTCAGGATCGACCCGCTGGAGCTGGCGGCGTCGTGGGTGTCGATCTCGGTCTCCCGCCTCGCGAGCGGTCCCCTGACTGCCGCCAACGGTCGAGCCCAGGCGTTGGCGCTGCGAGCCCGCACCGCCGGGCTGCCCACGGCGACCCTGTCCGTGGCGATCTACGACCTGGCCGACCGGCTGCTCGCGCCGGTCGCGGCGTCCTGGTCGCCGGAGGACCTCGCCGAGCTGGTCCGCCGCAAGGCGGGTGACCAGCACGTGCCGGCTCTGGCCGGGCTGCTGCGCCGCTCCTCTGCCACCGCCGCGGTAGGTGGTGACGGGCTGTGGCACGCCGAGCTGGACCGGCTCGGCCCCGGCCGGGCACTCGAGCTCGCCGGAGAGGAGGGCGTGACGGAGGCGCTGCTGCTCGCCGCCCTGCTCGTGCTGGCGCCGGCGGGCGCGGCTCCCGCGGCACCCGGCACTCGGCCCGTGCGGCCGGCGGCGTGCCCGGCCGACGCCAGGCGGCTGGCGACCGTCCGCGCCCTGCTGGCCAAGGCGGAGTCCACCCCGTACGACGAGGAGGCCGAGACCCTCACCGCCAAGGCCCAGGAGCTGGTCGCCCGCTACGCCCTGGAGCGGCTGCTCGCCAGCGACGTCGCCGGGGGCGTCGGCGGCTCCCGCGGCGTGGTCTCCAGGCGACTGTGGATCGACCCGCCGTACCCTGCGGCGAAGGCCCAGCTCATCCACGAGGTCGCGGTGCCGAACCGGTGCCGCGCCGTCTACAGCGAGTCGCTGAGCCTGTGCACCGTCGTGGGGGACCCGGCCGACCTGGACGCGGTCGAGCTGCTGGTCACCTCGCTCCTGGTCCAGGCCGACCGCGCCATGGTGCGGCATGGCTCCCACGTCGACCGACGGGGCGTGTCGCGGACCCGGTCGTTCCGCCGGTCGTTCCTGACCTCCTTCGCCGTGCAGATCGGCCAACGGCTGAGCGAGGTCACCCAGGCGCAGGTCGACGCGACCCGACGGCCGGACCTGCTGCCGGTGCTGCACAGCCATGCGGAGCGGGTGGACGCGGAGTGTGACCGCATCTTCCCTGCGGTGGTCGAGCGCGACACCATTGTCAGCAACGCGCACGGCTGGGCCGCCGGCCGCGTCGCTGCTGACCTCGCGGCCCTCGACGCCTACCAGGGCCTGGAGGAGGCGCCGCCGCGGACCCTGTGGTGAGCGATCCGGCTCGGCGACGTACGCGAACCCAGCGCAGGACCGTGAAGGTGGGAGGCGCGACCAGTGAGGCCAATGGCGCAAGAAGAGCTCGGGGCCAGGATCAAGAGCGAGCTCCGCCTCGTGCATCGGCAGCGCCGACCTCTCGTGCCGAGGCACGGCTCAAACGCGTCGGGAAGGGCAGCCAGGCGCAAGCGGCTCGCGCTCGTCACAGGTGGGGTGGCTGTGTCCGCCCTCATGGCGCTGGCTGTCGGCGGGTGGTTCGCCGTGTCGAGCTCCAGATCAGGCCAGGAGGCGGACGGCGTGGCGGCGGACTGCGCCGCGACCCTCGACCCACGTGTCGATCCGCAGGTTCAGCGCGCGTGAAGCTCGAGTCAGCCGTTCCTGAAGAGGCACCGCGGTTCGACGGCGACCTGTCCAAACCCCTGATCGCCGTGGTTTCGTCCCAAGATCCTGTCC
>JBIOUF010000133.1:0-3931 GCA_044866695.1 Nocardioidaceae bacterium
TGCTGTCGGAGGCGCTCGCCTCGACGCCGGCGAAGGTCGCGGTCGACACCTCCGACAAGCCGCTCATCGCGCTCGCCGACCGGTTGGAGGTCGCGCGTCCCGACCTGATGAAGCCGAACGCCGAGGAGCTCGCCTTGATGACCGGCGGCGACCCTCTCGCGGTCGAGGCCGACCCGGCCGCCGCGGCGAGTGCCGCCACCCGTCTGGTCGAGCGCGGGGTAGGCACCGTGCTGGCCACCCTCGGCGGAGCCGGGGCAGTGCTCGTCGACGAGCACGGCGCCTGGTTCGCCAAGCCGCCCCCCACGACCGTGGTCAGCACCGTCGGCGCCGGGGACTCCAGCCTTTTCGGCTATCTGCTCGGTGACCTGCGCGGCGCCGAGCCCCAAGACCGGCTGCGCCTTAGCGTGGCCTACGGCAGCGCCGCCGCCGGCCTGCCGGGCACCACCATCCCGACCCCGGACCAGACCCGACCGGACCTGGTCGAGGTCACACGGCTCCACCTGTCACACACCTGAGGAACCCCTTATGAGCAGCTCATTGATCGCCCCCGCCCTGGTCCGGCTCGACGTCGACCTCGGCCGTGACAAGCACGGTGTCATCCGTGCCCTGTCCGAGGTCGTCTCCGACGCCGGTCGCAGCGACAACGCGGGGGGCCTCGCCGACGACGCGCTCGCCCGCGAGGCCACGTCCGCCACCGGCCTGCCCGGCGGCATCGCCATCCCGCACTGCCGCACGGCGCACGTCGAGGTGCCGACGCTGGCCTTCGCCCGGCTGTCGCCGCCGACCGACTTCGGAGCCAAGGACGGCCCGGCCGACCTCGCCTTCCTGATCGCGGCCCCCGCGGGGGGCGACGCCACGCACCTGCAGATCCTCACCAAGCTGGCCCGGGCGCTGGTGAAGAGCGACTTCACCTCGGCGCTGCGCACCGCGAAGACGGAGGACGAGGTGGTCGCGGCGGTGCTCGGTGTGGTGGGCGAGGGCCCCGCCCCCGCGGCGGGCGCGGCGGCACCCGCCGCCGGTGCCGCCACCGCCACCGCGCCCGCCGACCAGGCTCCTCCGGCGCCGCCCGTGGCGACCGCGTCGGGCGCGGCCCCGCCGGCCGCGACCGGCGGCGGTGGCCGCCGGCGCAGCCTGGTCGCAGTCACCGCCTGCCCGACCGGCATCGCGCACACCTATATGGCCGCGGAGTCCCTGCAGGCGGCCGGCGAGCGCGCCGGCGTCGACATCGCGGTGGAGACCCAGGGCTCCGCGGGCTCCACCCCGCTGCCCGCGGCCACCATCAGCGCCGCCGACGCGGTCATCTTCGCCACCGACGTGGGCGTGAAGGACCGGGTCCGGTTCGCCGGCAAGCCGGTCGTCGCGTCCGGGGTCAAACGTGCCATCGACGAGGGTGACCAGATGGTCGCCGAGGCGCTCGCGTTCGCCGACGACCCGAACGCCCCGCGTGTCGAGGGCAGCGCGGCCGCCGCCGCGGCGGCGTCCGGCGGTGGCGGCGGGGCCGACGAGCCGTGGGGCCTGCGGATCCGCCGGGTCCTCATGACCGGCGTGTCGTACATGATCCCCTTCGTCGCGGCGGGCGGTCTGCTCATCGCTCTGGGGTTCCTCTTCGGCGGTTACGACATCACCGGGCCGGCGGCGGACATCCTGCAGAACAACAACCTGTTCAACCTGCCGGACCCGAGCTCGTTCGACCCACCGCTGGAGCACGCGCTGTTCGGCAGCGGCTTCTTCGCCTACGTCGGCGCCGTCTTCTTCGCGCTCGGCGCCACGGCGTTCAAGTTCCTGGTGCCGGCGCTGGCCGGCTACATCGCCTACGCCATCGCCGACCGTCCGGGCATCGCCCCCGGGTTCGTCATGGGCGCGGTCGCCATCGACCTCGGCGGGTTCGGCACCCCCCAGTCCGGCTTCATCGGCGGCATCATCGGCGGCGTGCTGGCCGGTGTGGTGGCGCACTGGATCGCCGGATGGGGCGTGCCACAGTGGGCGCGCGGCCTGATGCCGGTGCTGGTCATCCCGCTGCTCGCGACGATGATCTCCGGCTTCATCATGGTGGTCATCGTCGGCAAGCCACTCGGACGCCTCATCGACGCGATGAACGACGCCCTGACCAACATGAGCGAGGGTGGCGCCGGTGTTGCCCTCGGCGTCGTGCTCGGCCTGATGATGGCCTTCGACATGGGCGGCCCGCTGAACAAGACCGCGTACCTGTTCGCGACAGCGGGGCTGGGCGAGGCGGCCACGGCCGCCGGCGACGCACCGCCGCTGAAGATCATGGCCGCCGTGATGATCGCGGGCATGGTGCCGCCGCTGGCGCTGGCGCTCGCGACGGTGGTCCGGCCCGGCCTGTTCACCGAGCCCGAGCGTGAGAACGGCAAGGCGGCGTGGGCCCTTGGAGCCTCGTTCATCACCGAGGGAGCCATCCCGTTCGCGGCGGCGGACCCGCTGAGGGTGATCCCGTCGATCATGGCCGGCAGCGCGGTCGCGGGCGGTCTCTCCATGGCCCTGGACGTCGGCTGCCGCGCGCCGCACGGCGGCATCTTCGTGCTGTTCGCCATCAACAACAAGGTCGGCTTCTTCGTCGCGATCATTGCGGGCATGCTGGTCGCTGCAGCGGTGGTCATCTTGCTGAAGACGATGACCGAGTCCAAGGAAGAGATCGAGGAGCTCGACGCCGTCACCGTCTGACGGCCGACCAACGAAACGAGGAGACTGCATGCCAACCAAGACCGTGACCGTCGGCTCGGCGGTCGGACTGCACGCCCGGCCGGCCGCGATCATCGCCGAGGCCGCCGCCGAACTCGGGTCGGAAGTGACCCTCACCGTCCCAGGTGGCGACCCGGTCGACGCCAGCTCCGCGCTGCTGATCATGACCCTCGGCGCCGGCAAGGGCGACACGGTCGAGGTCTCCAGCGACGACCAAGCCGCGGTCGACAAGATCGCCGACCTGGTCGAGAAGGACCTCGACGCCTGACCTACCCCAGCACAGCAGCAAGCGACGCCGCCCCCGGCCAGGTCATGGCCGGGGGCGTCGTCGTCCCGGCCAACCCGAGTCACCACCCCGGACCGCCGAGTCGGCCCCTCCTCCGCCGGGTCGACCGCCGAGTCGGCACAACCTCCGCCGGGTCGACCGCCGAGTCGGCACAACCTCCGCCGGCTCGACCGCCGAGCCGGCACACCCTCCGACCGCTCGACCACCGTGCGCCACCTCCCGGGAGAACGCGCCGACTCGTGTCGCCTCGGCCGGGAGGCAGCGCCGACTCGGCGTTCATCCAGGGTTCGCGGACCAGAGGAGGGTCGGGGCGCCGGACCGGTGCGGGGGCGCGACCTCCGGCCGCCGCAGGTTTCGCGGGTCGGTCAGGCTGAGCCTCCTACCGCTCGGCATCGCAGTGCCGAGTCGGTGAGGCGCGAGAACGCCGAGCCAGCTCATGGACGTCGTCACACGGCGTCCCAGGTCAGTCGGGGAGCGCCGCCTGCATGACCTCGCGCGTGCGGCGGACGTCCTCGGCCATCGCGTCGCGCAGCTCCTCGACGGAGTCGAAGCGGTGCATGCCACGGATTCGGCTGACGAAGCCGACCTCGACCTCCACGTCGTACAGGTCGAGGTCGGCGCGGTCCACGACGTAGGCCTCCACCCGGCGCTCCCGCTCCCCGCCGAAGGTGGGATTGGTGCCGACGCTGATCGCGGCGGGCATGCGGGGGGCGTCGGGGGGGTCGAGGCGGCGCAGCCACCCGGCGTAGACCCCGTCGGCGGGAGCGGCGTACGCGCCGGTGGTGGGGATGTTCGCGGTCGGGTAGCCGATCTCGGCCCCGCGGGCGTCGCCACCACCGGCGCGTACGCCGCCCCCGCCGACGGGGTCTACGCCGGGTGGCTGCGCCGCCTCGACCCCCCCGACGCCCCCCGCATGCCCGCCGCGATCAGCGTCGGCACCAA
>JBIOUF010000134.1:0-3147 GCA_044866695.1 Nocardioidaceae bacterium
GACGATGTCGCCGGGGCGGAGTTCGAAGCCGTCCCAGCGGTTGCTGTCGTAGACAGTCCCCACGTAACGACGCACGGCCCCATCCTCCCAGCGGTTCCGGTCAGCCCCGGAGCTCCCACGGTGCACCGCACCCCCGACGAGGATGGCGCGCCGCTCGTGACCGGCCGTTGGGCACCAACCCTCAGGGGGCCCTCAGGGGGACTGCTCTACTCAGCAGTGGCCGACAAATGACGTTCCTTCAGACCCCGTCCGGTGCCGGAATCTGGCATGAGGCCTTCGAGGCGAATGCTGGCCACGGCGAGGCGACCTACCACAACTGCCGGTGATGGGTCCGCAGAGGCTGGTCGACCAAGCACCCTGACCGAGGCAAGAGACTCTGCTCGGGCCAGACGCTCGCACTGATCCCTGGGGCGGTGACAGCTGACAGCGCTCGGTGCTGATGCTGTGCTGATGCCTGACCTGAACGCGGCGGTATGACGCACTGACGAGCGCCCTGCACGCGGCCTGCCGCGCAGTCGCACGAGCAGCGGTCACTCGTTACACGGTCGCTCATGGCGGTCCAGGTATCGGACGGCCTTCGTGAGACAGCTGGCGAGGCACTAAGGGCATCGACTAGAGCAAGGTCAGGCCGAAAGTTCCGGCGATACGGCCGAGCGCAGGCTGCAGAAAGGGTTCCTGAAGTGCGCGGTCGCTTGCGGGCGCCGGCGGTACGGCATTCGCAGCGCGCTCGTATAAGACCATGGACCGGCCGGGTGGAAGGACACTGGAAGACCAGATCAATCCGTCGACGTCCGGATAGCCCCGATAGATCGCTCGTGACCAATCACGTGCCATGCCACGAGCTCCAGAAACGAGGGCTGCATTTCCGCCCGCACGGGCCAGCCAGTTAGAGTCCGTGAGTTGAAGAAGTTTCAGTGGGCGGGTCGGTTCGAAGATCACGTAACGAGGCCCATCGGTGCCGCGGTCGATGACGCCGCTGCTCTGAAAACGCTCGAGGACGGCTACCTCCAGTGGGTCGGTGACGTGTCCGTCTGAGGCGGTCCATGCTCCGGCGGCATAGCTCACCCCGCGGGTGGGGTGAAGGCGAGTCGGGAGTGGTTGGTGGTCGAACCGCGTCGAGGAGACGGGGCCGTAGCGCCGGAAGCTGGACCACCGGGCAGCGTGCGCGCCTTTCGATGAGTAGATCCGTACGACGTAGTCATCCCAATCCGCAATGTCGCGGCTCTCGAGGTCAGGTAGCCGACTCGGCGGAGGAGGACAGCGCGTGCTCACGCCGGGACGCGCAGGCCGGCAGCCAGCTTCACAACGACCGCAGGATCGCCGCCAGCGACGAGCCATTCGATCGGCGAGACTGACTCGCCGTCGACCTCTAGGTCGACGTCTCGGCGGACCATGAACCCCGCCAGCGTCAACGGATGCAGACCAGCAACCACATCTCCGAGTTCGGTGAGTCCTGGGAGCAAGCGCCCTCCAACGAACTGCCACGCGGGCAGGAGGTGGCCGCCGTCGCCATTTGGAATCGTGAGGACAGCGCCGGCGGAAACCAACTGTCGCACTCGGCTATCGGAGACTTTGAGGAGGGTCGCAGCTTCGGCGACAGTGAGCGCCTCCTCGCGAAATCGTTGGGCTTTGGCGAGTCCAAGAGCTACCTGTCCAGCTCCGGATGGGTCGGTTAGAGAGCCGTCGAGTGAGATACCAGCCTCGTGCAGGACTTCGAGCTCCGTCTGGGGAAGTCCTGCCGATTCGTCTGACACGTCCACAATGGAGGCAGCTAGCGCGTCGAGGAGAGCATCGGCAGGCAGACCGAATCTGGCGGCGGTCCTCTCGAGTTGAGATTCCCGCTGAAGGATCGCTACAAGGCCTTCCCTAAGCAACTCAGGTGCCACCTGAGACCAGTCCTCGCCGTCTGATGTCTCGACCATGATCACGAGACCCCCGGCTTGCGCCTTCACTTCCAACGCGACCCGGACCGTCTGGGCGTTCAGCTCATGGACGACGACGTCTTCCTTCCATCGCGACCGGAGGGCACGCCTCTTGCCGCGGCGCTCAGCCTTGGACGACGCACTCGCGAAGGCTGCGGTGTCCAGGTGCAACTCCGTCATGAGTCTCCGATCAGCGGCCGGGCTAACGGCGTCTAACTCCTCATAGTACTCGTTAGGAGCGCTCAGGCAAGAGCGCCTCTAGAAGTGCGCCGAGCAGCGCTGCCCGTCCGCTGTCCGTGCGTGATCCGAAGGTGCGGCTGCAGGGACCGCTCAGCGTTGCAGACTCCCGGGTGCCGCATGGTAGGCAAGCCGTCACCCACGGCAACTGGGTCACTACGCTCCTTAGTTCGCGGCGGTCTGCCAGAACATCATCGTCTCGTACAGCCGTCGTCCCAACCGGTGGACGCCGATCTTTCGGATCTCGTCGGTGACGATGCGCGCTCTGGTCAGGTATAGGTCTGAACGATGGCTCGCCAAGGTCGACACCTGTCGACGGCTGCTCGAGAACGGGCACCAGCCGGCTGACGTCGTCGAGCAGTCGATCGCCGCCGCTCGGGTGGGTCACCGCCGAGCGGAAGGCGCGCGAGGGCGTTCCAGCAGCAGGTGCTGGAGGAGACTTCAGGCGCTGACACCCATGGCCAGGGTTCGTCAAGGACGTAGAGCGCCCGGAGACCCAGTTCTCAAACCAGGAGGCCTGGTGGCGCGGAGCGGCATGTGCCAGTCCGCCGCCTGACCCGTCCCGGGATCGCGGAGGGCAAGCGGCTCAGTGCGTCTGCGGGAAGACCCGCACCTCAGCATCGTGGCCAGGGCCGGTGAGCTTCGCGTCGCAGGAGTACAACGGAGAGCCCAGTGCCTCGGCCAGCGCCAGGTAACAGGCGTCATAGCTGGTGAACTGGTGGCGAAGCCCCCAAGTGCGGTCGGCCAGGGGATGCAGCTCATGGCGGGTGAGTGCAAGAGAGAAGTGGTCACGGCGTGCGTTCTCGGCCGCGCGCGGCTCGAGCTTCCCGCCGAGCAGGAGGCCCCGTAGCGCCGACAGCACCTCGACATCGAGCAGACACGGGACGTCGATGTCGCCTGCGAGGGCGTCGAGCAGCTCGGCGTCGGCCTCTCGGCCAACCAGCGCCTCGACCATGGCCGAGGCATCGACCACGGTCACCGACGGCCA
>JBIOUF010000135.1:0-16746 GCA_044866695.1 Nocardioidaceae bacterium
CGCGGCGACGAGCTCACCGCGCAGGAGGCGGAGAAGGCCGGGACGGCGCGCGGCGCGGCCATCTGGGCGGTCGGCGCGGCGTTCTTCCTCGCCGAGCTCGGCGACAAGACGATGCTGGCGACCATCACGCTGGCCACCCGCGAGGACTGGTTCGGCACCTGGATCGGCAGCACGCTGGGCATGGTGCTGGCCGACGCCCTCGCCATCGGGGTCGGGGCCCTCCTCGGCGCGCGGCTCCCCGAGCGGGCGGTCCGGTACGGCGCCGCGGGAGCGTTCCTGGCCTTCGGGCTGGTGCTGGTCGCGCAGGGCCTGGGCTGGGTCTGAAGCGCGGGTCGGCGTGCTTGTGGCCGATCCCTGCAACAACCCGCGCTTGTGGCCGAGGACTGCGGCGACACGCCGACGACGGTTGCGGTTGTCGGCCACAAACCGCGGTGAGCGCACCCGGAGGATCCGCCGTCAGCGCGCCCAGACCCGGTGGATCCCCACCGCGGCGAAACCAGCGGCGAGCGCCTGGTCGAGGTCCTCGTCGCGTTCGTACCCCACGATGGCCCGCCCCGGGAACATCGCCTCCGCGGCGGCGGCGAGGTCCGCCCACCCGACCGGAGACCGGCCGGGTGCGGCGAACACGTTGCTGAGCAGTACGGCGCCGGTGCCGAGCAGCAGCACCGCCCCTCCGGTCGGGTCGTCCACGTCGTCGCGGGCCAGGAAGCAGAACGCCGACCGGTCCAGCAGCGCCGGCACCAGCACGTCCGCGGTGTCGTGCCGGCTGTTCCACACCTCGAGCTCCTCGGCAGTGCGGACGGCGCGCCACGGGTCGGCCCGCGGCGCCGCGCCGGTGGGCGGCCGGTGCACCCAGGACGCCTCGAACAGCAGGTCGAACCCCTCCGCGGAGAGGTCGGTCGCTGCGAACGGGTCGGCGACGCTGCAGCTCTCCCACGGGTCCACGGCTCGCAGCACCGCGTCCGGGTGGGCACCTGGCTCGACCACCACCGCGGCCGAGTGCAGGGGCGGCGGAGCGCCGTGACAGCGCCAGACGGTCTCCGCGACGCTGGTGGCGATGCCGTGAGCGGCGAAGACCGCGTCGTACCAGGCCAGGCTGGCGTCCACCGCGGTGCGTAGGCGTGGGTCCATGCCTCCCATGCTGCCCGTGCTTGTGGCCGATCCCTGCAACAACCCGCGCTTGTGGCCGAGGACTGCGGCGACACGCCGACAACGGTTGCGGTTATCGGCCACGAACCAGCCGGCGCGGCCGCGGACCGGTCACGGCGATGGCGTGCGCAGCCGGCCGGCCAGCAGGCGGGCCAGCGGCATGGCGGGACGGCCGGAGAGCTGCCCGACCTGGAGCCGGCAGCTGAAGCCGTCCGCGACCACGACGGCGTCGGGATGGTCGGCGAGCACGGGCAGGAACGACTGCTCCGCGCAGGCCCGCGAGACCCCCTCGTGCCCGCGTTCCAGCCCGAAGCTGCCGGCCAGCCCGCAGCAGCCCTCCTCGACGCTGGTCACGGTCAGCCCGAGCCGGGACAGCAGGCGCTGGTCGGCGGCGGTCCCGAAGACCGCGCGCTGGTGGCAGTGGAACTGCGCGACCAGGTCGCCCGTCGTCGCCGCGAGCGGCAGGTCGGCGTGGACCAGGACCTCGGCCAGCGTGCGCACCCGCCGGGCCACGCCCCGCGCCGCGGGGGTGCCCAGCAGCCCCGGCAGGTCGCCGCGCAGCGTCGCGGCGCAGCTGGGCTCGAGGACCACGACCGGCCCGTCTCCACCGGCGAGCGCGGTCACCGCCCGGCGCATCACCGTCGCGGCGCGCCCCAGCTGCCCGGTGGTCACCCAGGTCAGGCCGCAGCAGACCTCCGGGCCGACGACCGAGACGTGGTGACCGGCCGCGGCGAGCAGGGTCCGGGCGTCTTCTGCGGCCGACGGGTCGAACGCGGCGGTGAACGTGTCCAGCCACAGCGTGACGGGGCGGCCGTCTGCCGGGCCGGACCGCCGGGACGGCGTCGGACCGGCAGCGAGCCGGGGCAGGGGCCGGCCGGGATCCAGGCCGCCCAGCCGGGCGGGCAGCGGGCCGGCCAGGACCCGGTTGGCCAGGCCGGGCGCGCCGCGGGCCAGCCGCAGCCAGACCGGCAGCCAGCCCAGCGCGTAGTGGCTGCGCGGGCGCGGCCGCCGCCGGTAGTGCTGGTGCAGGAACTCCGCCTTGTACGTCGCCATGTCGACCGAGACCGGGCACTCCGAGGCGCACGCCTTGCAGGCCAGGCACAGGTCCAGCGCCCCGCGCACCTCCTCCGAGCGCCAGCCGTCGTCGGCGAGGCTGCCCTGGAGCATCTCGAAGAGCAGCCGGGCGCGGCCCCGGGTGCTGTGCCGCTCGTCCCGGGTCGCCCGGTACGACGGGCACATGCCGCCCCCGCCGTCCCGCCGGCAGGCGCCGACCCCGACGCAGCGCCGCGCCGCCTTGGCGATCGAGCCGCCGTCGTCGGCGTACCCGAAGGCCAGGTCGACGCGCGGGCCGGTCCGGTGCAGCGCCAGCCGCAGGTCCGCGTCGAGCGGCACCGGGTCGACCAGCACTCCGGGGTTGAACACCCGTCCGGGGTCGAAGACGTGCTTGAACGCCGCGAAGGCGGCCAGCGCGTCGGCGGAGTACATCCGGTCCAGCAGCGCCGAGCGGGACCGCCCGTCGCCGTGCTCCCCCGACAGCGAGCCCTGGTGCGCGACGACCAGGTCGGCGGCGTCTGCCTGGAACCGCCGGTACGCCGCCCGGCCGGCACCGGTGAGCAGGTCGTGGTCGACCCTCACGTGCACGCAGCCCTCGCCGAAGTGCCCGTACACCACCCCGTCCCGGCCGTGCTCGGCCAGCAGCGCCCGGAAGTCGCGCAGGTACCCGGCCAGCCGCTCCGGCGGCACCGCGGCGTCCTCGAAGCCCGGCCAGGCCTCCGCGCCGTCGACGGTGCGGGTCGCCAGCCCGGCGCCGCGCTCGCGGACCGCCCAGACCGCCCGCTGGGCCCCCGGATCGGTGAGCAGGTCCCAGCCGGCCGGGTCGCCCGCGGCGTCGACCACCCGCCGGGCCCGCTCGCGGACCTCCTGGGGTCCGCTGCCGCCGACCTCGACCAGCAGCCAGGCCGACCCGGGCGGCAGCTCCGGGCGCCGGTGCGGCCCGGGCCGTGCGTCGAAGGTGCGGACCAGCCGGTCGTCGATGCCCTCGACCGTCATGGGCCGGGCCGGGAGAAGGGCCGGCGCCGCCTCGGCCGCCCGGGCCTCGGTGGCGAAGCCGAGCACCACCAACGCCCGCTGCGGTGGTGGCGCGACCAGCCGCACGCGCACCGCGGTGACCACCCCGCAGGTTCCCTCGGCACCGGTCAGCGCCCGGGCCACCGAGAAGCCGCGCTCGGGCAGCAGGTGGTGCAGGCCGTAGCCGGACCCCTGACGTGCGAACCGGCCGAGCTCGGTCCGCAGCACGGCGAGGTACTGCTCCCTCAGCGCCGACAGCGCGGCGTCGTACCGGCCCGACGACGCCCACGCGGTCTCCCCCGCCGCGTCCATCAGCTCCACGTCGAGGACGTTGTCGGCGGTGGTGCCCCACAGCACCGAGTGCGCGCCACAGGCGTTGGTGCCCACCATGCCGCCGAGGGTGCAGCGGTCGTGCGTGGACGGGTCGGGCCCGAAGCGCAGGCCGTGCGGGGCGGCGGCCGACTGCAGCCGGTCCAGCACGACACCGGGCTGCACCACGGCGGTGCCGGCCTCGGGGTCCAGGGCGAGGACCCCGGTGAGGTGCCGGGAGTGGTCGAGCACGACGCCCTCGCCGAGTGCCGCCCCCGCGACGCCGGTGCCCGCGCCCCGGCTGGTGACCGGGACGCCCTCCGCGGCGCACCCCCGGACCACGGCGGCGACGTCCGCCCTGCTTCGGGGAAACACCACCGCCGCGGGCAGGACCCGGTGGTTGGACGCGTCGGCGGAGTAGGCCGCCAGGGTGCCGCGGTCGGTCCCCACCTCGCCGCCCACCCGGGCCCGCAGGTCGGCCAGCCACCGCGCGCCGACGCCGGTCACGGGCCGGTGACCTCGCGGCCCGCCTCGAGCGCCCCGCGCAGGTAGGCGGTGACGACGGCCCGCTCGTGGTCGTCCAGTCCCTCGTCGAGGCGCCGCAGCGCCACGAACATCGGCGTGAGCAGCCGCCGGACCTCCTCGCGGCCGGAGGTGGTCAGGTGCACCTCGGTACGCCGCCGGTCGCCGGCGTGCGGATGGCGCTGGGCGTGCCCGCGTCCGGCCAGGCGGTCCACGATGCCGGTCGCCGCGGCCGTCGTGACCTGCAGCCGGCGGGCCAGCTCGGCGGGCCCCACCGGACCGGCCGCGAGGTGCTCCAGCGCCCGGATGTCGGTCTCGCCGAGCCCGGTGCGGCGGGCGACGGCCTGACGTACCCGGGCGCCCAGGTCCATCACCTCGCGCAGGGCGAGCAGCGAGCCGGTCTGCTCCCACGACGGCGCGGGAGGCGGCCCCGGCTCGCCGCGCCGGCGTGGGGTCTGGCTCCGAATTTCGCTCATCTGCTTGACTGCTAGTTTACTTAGGTATTCTGTTCTCACCGGCTCGCGACCCGCAAGGAGACCACGTTGGACCGGACCAGCCTCCCACCGTCCCGCCCGGCGCTCGGCGCCTGGCCTCGGTTCGCGCTGGGCAGGGGGGCCTGGCTGGTCGCCCTGCTGCCGCTGCTGGTCGGCGGCCTGCTGGTCGGCGTGGTCGGCGAGGGAGAGCGGGACCGCACGCCGGTCGACTCGCTCCCCGAGGGCTACGACAGCACACAGGCGGTGGCCCTCTCCGAGGAGCTGCCGGACAGCGACGCGACCACGGCGGTCGTGCTGTTCACCGCCGACCAGGGCCGGCTGAACGCGGACCAGCGCCGCGACGTGCGGGCACTCATGGGCGACCTGGTCCCCGACGGGCGGGCCGTCGTCGTGCCGTCCCGGGACGGTACGGCGGCCCTGGGCGTCGTACCGGTCGAGGCGGCCAGCGCCACCGAGACCGCCGACGCCGTCACCGCCCTTCGCGAACGGCTCGCCGAGGACGTGCCGTCCGGGGTCACCGCCCAGGTGACCGGACCGGCCGGCATCGAGGCGGACCTCGTCGCGGTCTTCGACGGGGCGAACACCCGGCTGCTGCTGGTGACTGCGGTGGTCGTGGCGGTGCTTCTCGTGGTGACCTACCGCAGCCCCGTGCTGTGGACGCTTCCCCTGCTGGTCGTCGGGATCGCTGACCGCACCGCCGCCGTCCTGGCCACCCAGCTGCTCGCGGCCCTGGACGTGGCGTGGGACGAGTCCACGATCGGCATCTTGTCGGTGCTGGTCTTCGGGGCCGGCACGAACTACGCGCTGCTGCTGGTCTCCCGCTACCGCGACGAGCTGCGCGCGACCGCGTCCCGGCAAGCCGCCATGGCCCGCGCGCTGCGGCGGACCGCGGAGCCGGTGCTGTGCAGCGCCGGCACGGTCATCGCCGGGCTGCTGACCCTGCTGCTCTCCCTGGTCCCCACCACCCGGGGCCTGGGGCTGGCCTGCGCGGTCGGCATCGTGGTGGCCGCGACGTTCGTGCTGGTCTGCCTGCCCGCACTGCTGGTGCTGTTCGGGCGGTGGGTGTTCTGGCCGAAGGTGCCGCGCGAGGGCGACCCGACGCTGGGCGAGTCGCGGTCGGCCTGGCGACGGGTGGGCGACCGGGTCGCGCGGCGGCCCGCGACCGTCGCCGCCCTCGTGATGGTCGTGCTCGCGGCGATGGCCGCCGGGCTGACGCGGGTCCAGCTCGGGCTGGACGAGGCCGACCAGTTCCTGGACACCCCCGAGGCGATCACCGCGGCGGAGCGGATCGCCGAGTCGTTCCCGGCCGGCACCGCCTCTCCTACCACGGTGCTCACCCGCGACGAGCCGCGAGCGGTGGCCGCTGCCGCGCGGCACACCGGCGGCGTCGCGTCGGTGCGCCCGGCCGCGTCCGGCAACGGCGTGGCCGAGCTCGACGTGGTGCTCACCGGAGCGTCCGGCTCCGCCGAGGCCGAGGCCGCCGTCCGCGCGCTGCGCGACTCGCTGGCGACGTTCGACGACACCCACGTCGGGGGCGCGGAGGCGGAGGCGATGGACGCCCGGGACGGCGCGGCGCGCGACCGCATGCTGCTGGTCCCGCTGATCCTCGGGCTCGTGCTGGTCGCGCTGACCCTGCTGCTGCGGGCGGTCGTGGCGCCGGTGCTGCTGGTGGCCACCGTGGTGGCGACGTACGCCGCCAGCCTGGGGGTGTCCTGGTGGCTGTTCGCCGGGCCCCTCGGATTCGAGGCCCTGGACGTGGGGGTGCCGCTGCTGGCCTTCTTGTTCCTCGTGGCGCTCGGCGTGGACTACAACATCTTCCTGGTCACCCGGGCCCGCGAGGAGGCCGACGGCCGCGGCACCCGCGAGGGGATGCTGCGGGCGCTGGCTGCCACGGGCGGCGTGATCACCAGCGCGGGCATCCTGCTGGCAGCGGTGTTCGCGGTGCTCGGCGTGCTGCCGCTGGTGGTGCTGGCCCAGCTCGGCGTGGTGATCTGCATCGGCGTGCTGCTGGACACGCTCGTGGTCCGCACGCTGCTGGTGCCGGCGCTTGCGCTGCTGTTGGGCGACCGGTTCTGGTGGCCCCGGTCGGGCGGCCGGACCGTCGCCCCGACCGCCCACGAGATGGCGCTCAGCCGCCCAGGCGGGCGTTGACGCTCCCGGCGGAGAGCTCCTGGTCGACCACCATGCGGGTCAGGCCGACGATCGCGGAGTCGTCGCCCAGCGACCCCAGCTCCAGCCTGAGGTGCCGGGTGGCCCGGGGCAGGCAGAGCCGGTAGAGGGTCTCCCGGATGCCGGCCAGCAGCGGCGCCGAGGCCAGCGCCCCGGCGATCACGACCACCTCGGGGTTGAGCAGCGACACCACGGTCGCGGCCACCTCGCCGATCCGCCGGCCGGCCTGCTGGGTGAGCCCGGCCGCCTCCACGTCCCCCGCGGCGAGCAGGCGTCCGACGTCGCGGCCGGACGTCGCGGGGACCCCGCGCTCGGTGAGCTGCCGGGCGACCGCGCGCCCGCTGGCCACGGCGGCCAGGCAGCCGTGTCCGCCGCACTGGCACCCCGCGTCGGGCCGGTCGGCCAGCCGGACGTGGCCGATGTCGCCGGCGCCACCGTCGGCACCGGAGTAGGCCCGACCGTCGATGACGATGCCCGAGCCGATCCCGGTGTCCACCTTGACCAGGCACAGCGCCCGGGCGGCGGGATGCCCGACGGCCTGCTCCCCGAGCGCTGCGGCGTCGGCGTCGTTCGCGGTGAGCACCGGAACCCCGGGGAACGCCCCGCGGACGCGCTCGGCGACCGGGTAGCCGTCCCACCCCGGCATCATCGGCGGCTGGCTGGGCCGCCCCGACCGCGGGTCGACCGGTCCCGGCACCGAGATCCCCAGGCCGCACAGGCCCTCGGCCGCCAGGCCGGTGCGCCCCAGCAGCCGCACGCCCGACCCAACGATCTCGGCCAGGGTCCGTTCGGGCCCGGCGGCCAGGTCGACGTCGACCTCCTCGTCGGCGAGCAGCCGCCCGGCGAGGTCGGTGACCGCCGTCCGGAGGTGGGTGGTGTTCACGGTGGCCACCAGCACGTGCGCGTAGCCCACGTTGAGCTGCAGCGCCCGGGGCCGGCGGCCGCCGCCGCCGGGCAGCGGAGCGCCCTCGACGACCAGCCCTTCCCGCAACAGCGCGTCGACGCGCTGCGCGACGGTCATCCGGGAGAGGCCCGTGACGTCGACGACCTCCGCGCGAGTGCTGGCCAGGCCGCGCCGGACCAGGTCGAGCACGTCTCCCGGACCCGTCGGCATGGCCGCCTCCTGTGTACGCCGGGCTGGGACGGCCCGGGCGGCACAAAAGTATAGGCGTGATTCAACTTGTGCTTGCCATGGCGGCTACATATGTCTAGCGTGCTGACAATTGCCGCCGAGCCCTCCGGAGGAACCCATGCCGCGGACCCGATGCCGCCAGCCAGCGTGCCGCGCGACCGGAGGCCGGTGATGAGCCGGCGGGCCGCCCGGTACGCCGCCGCGCCCGCCTTGGTGCTCGCGGCGAGCCTGGCCGGCTGCGGAGGCGACGACGGCGGCGGGGGCGACGGCGACTCCCTCACCGTGTGGATCCAGGAGGACCTGCCGGACCGCGTCCAGGCGACCCAGAAGATCGTCGACGCGTTCAGCGAGGACGCCGGCGTCGACGTCAAGCTGGTCCCGGTGGCCGAGGACCAGTTCCAGCAGCTGCTCACCTCCTCGGCGGCGGCGGGCGACCTGCCCGACGTCATCGGGGCCATCTCCCTGCCGCAGGTGCGCACGATGTCCAGCAACGAGCTCATCGACACCGACGCCGTGGGCGAGGTGATGGGCGACCTCGGCGACGCGACGTTCTCCGAGAAGGCGCTCGAGCTCACCCGCGACGGCGACACCCAGCTGGCGATCCCGAGCGAGGCCTGGACACAGCTGCTCTACTACCGCACCGACCTGTTCGAGGAGGCCGGCCTGCAGCCCCCGGCGACGTACGACGACGTGCTCGCCGCGGCGGAGGCGCTGGACAGCAAGGACGTGGCCGGCTTCGTGGGGGCCACCGCCCCGGGGGACGCCTTCACCGAGCAGACCTTCGAGCACGTGGCGCTCGGCAACGGGTGCGAGCTGGTCGACGACGAGGGAGAGGTCACCTTGGACAGCGATGCCTGCGTGGAGGCGTTCGGCTTCTACGGCGACCTGATCGAGGACTACTCGGTCCCCGGCGCCCAGGACGTCGACACCACGCGGGCGTCGTACTTCGCGGGCAAGGCGGCGATGTTCATCTGGTCGACGTTCGTGCTCGACGAGATGGCCGGACTGCGCGACGACGCCAAGCCGACCTGCCCGCAGTGCAGCAAGGACCCGGCGTTCCTGGCCAAGAACACCGGCGTGGTCACCGCCCTCGAGGGGCCCGACGCCGAGGAGCCCGCGGTCTTCGGGGAGATCACGTCGTGGACCATCACCGCGGACTCCGCGACCGACCAGGCCAAGGACTTCGTCACCTACATGATGAACGACGGGTACATCCCGTGGATCACCATCGCGCCCGAGGGAAAGGTGCCGGTCCGCACCGGCCCTGAGGAGGGCAGCACCGAGTACTCCGACACGTGGGCCTCCCTGCCCGTCGGCGTGGACACCAAGGCGCCGCTGTCGGACTTCTACGCACCCGAGGTGCTCGACGCGCTGGCGAACGGCCCTCAGGAGCTGTCCCGCTGGGCCATCCCGCAGGGCCAGGGCGACCTGCTCGGCGCGCTGCAGGGCGAGCACCCGGTGGCGACCGCGGTCAACGAGGTGACCACCGGCGAGGACCCGCAGGAAGCCGCGGAGACCGCGGCCGAGACGGTCCGCGGCATCAAGGACTCGCTGTGACCGGCCCCCGAGGCACCTCGACCGCCACCCAGGAACGGCCGCCCGCCACCGGCCGGGGTCGCCGCAGCGCGACGCCGGGGGCCAGGCAGGACGCGCGCATCGGGCTCGCCCTGATCTCCCCGACCGTGGTCATCGTCGTCGTCGTGGTGGTGCTGCCCGTCCTGTGGACGGTGGCGCTGGCCTTCCAGCACGTCCGGCTGCTCAACATCCGCAGCACGGGCATCTTCGGCGACTACAACGTGGACAACTTCACCGACGTCCTCACCTCGCCGGGCTTCGTCGACGCCCTGGTCACCACGCTGTTCTACTCGGTCTTCGGCACGGCCGGGGCGATCGGGGTCGGTCTGGTGGCCGCCCTGGCGCTGCGCAAGCGCTTCCGGGGCCGGGGGCTGGTCCGCGCGGCGCTGCTGCTGCCGTACGTCGCACCGGTGGTGGCGGCGACGTTCGTGTGGAAGACCCTGCTGAACCCGCAGTTCGGCCTGGTGAACCACTGGGGCACGACGGTCTTCGGCTGGGACGACCCGGTCGCCTTCCTGACCACCCGGTCCCAGGACGTGAGCATCCTCGGCATCGACTTCTCCGTGCCCATCGCGCTGCTCACCGTGATCGCGTTCGAGGCCTGGCGCTCGTTCCCCTTCGCGTTCCTGTTCCTCACCGCGCGGCTGGAGGCGATGCCGGACACGCTGGAGGAGGCCGCCCAGGTCGACGGCGCCAGCATCACCCAGCGGTTCCGGCACATCGTGCTGCCCCAGCTGCTGCCCACGATCGCCGTCCTGAGCGTGCTGCGGTTCATCTGGACGTTCAACAACTTCGACGACATCTACCTGCTGACCGGCGGCGGAGCCGGCACCCAGGTGGTCGCGGTGCGGGTCTACGACTACCTCACCGCCCGCGGCGACATCGGCGCCGCGGCCGCCCAGGCCCTGGTCCTGGCCGTGATCCTGGGCGTCCTGGTCACGATCTACCTCAAGCTGTTCGGCCGTCCGGAGGAGCTGGTGTGAGCGAGCAGAGCCGAGCGACCATCCCGCCCACCACCCCGACCGGAATGGGGTCACGCAGATGAGCCGACACACCTTCGAGAACCGCCTCTTCGCGGTGGTGCGGCCGGTGACGATCGTGCTGCTGCTGCTGGCGGCGGTGTTCCCCTTCTACTACATGGTGCTGCTGTCCTTCAAGCCGCTGGACGCCATGCTGACCGACCCCGGGGATCTCTGGGTCGGGCCGTCGGAGTGGGACTGGAGCACCTACGGCGAGGTGCTCAAGCCCGTCGAGGACGGCGGGCAGGGGTTCCTCACCTTCATCCGCAACAGCATGCTGGTCGCCGTCGGCACCGTGCTGCTGTCGCTGCTGGCGGCGATCCCGGGCGCGTACGCGGTCAGCCGCCTGGAGTTCTTCGGCCGCCGGCAGGTCAGCGCGCTGTTCCTCGGCGTCTACTTCTTCCCTGCCATCCTGCTGGCCGTCCCGCTGTTCGTCTTCTACACCCGGATCGGGCTGCGCGGACAGCTGGTGGGGCTGCTCGTGGTGTACGTCGCCCAGGTGGCCGCGGTGTCGATCTACACGCTGCGCAACTACTTCGACACCATCCCGGCCAGCCTGGAGGAGGCCGCCGCGATCGACGGATGCACCCGGCTGCAGGGGATGCGGCACGTGGCACTGCCGCTGGCCATGCCGGCGATCGTCTCCAACGGCCTGTTCATCTTCATGATCGCGTGGAACGAGTTCCTGTTCGCCCTGCTGTTCCTGGTCGAGAACCGCGACAACTGGACGGTGTCCCTGGGCCTCTCCCAGCTGTCCGGCAGCATCGAGGTGCCGACCACGGTGCTGATGGCCGGGTCGGTGATCCTGACGCTGCCCATCATCGTCTTGTTCTTCTTCTCCGAGAAATGGCTGGCCGGGGGCCTGACCGCCGGGGCCGAGAAGGGGTAGGACCAGGCGTGCCACAGGTCGTCTCCTTCCGGGCGCCCCGCGACGTCGCGCTCGTCGACTGCGAGGAGCAGCCGCTGCAGCCCGGAAGCGTGCGGGTGCGGACCTGGTACTCCGGCATCTCGGCGGGCACCGAGCTCACGGCGTACCGCGGCTCGAACCCCTACCTGACCGGCACCTGGGACCCGGGCCGGCGACTGTTCGTGACCGGCACGCCGACTCACCGCTACCCCGTCATCGGCTGGGGGTACTCCGAGGTCGGCGCGGTGGTCGAGACCGCGGACGACGTCGACCCCGCCGCGGGGCCGCGCCCGGGAGAGGTGGTCTACGGCATCTGGGGGCACCGCAGCGACGCAGTGCTGCCCGCGGCCTCGGTCTCCGGCCGCACCCTGCCCGCCGGCGCCGACCCGCTACAGGGCGTCTTCGCCAGGGTCGGCGCCATCGCCTTGAACGCAGTGCTGGCCGCGGACGCGCGGCTGGGCGACCGCGTCGTGGTGTTCGGCCAGGGCGTGATCGGTCTGCTGGCCACCAGGCTGGCGGTGCTCGCCGGCACCGAGGTCGCCGCAGTCGACGCGCACCCGGACCGGTTGGAGGCGGCCCGGGCGATGGGCGCGGCCGAGACGATCCCGGCCGGTGTCGACGGCGGAGCGGGGGCCGCCGTGCGAGCGTGGACCGGTGGCGGCGCGGACTCGGCGATCGAGCTGAGCGGCAGCTACCACGCTCTGCACGAGGCGACCCGGGCGGTCGTCGTGGACGGCACCGTCGTGGCGTCGGGCTTCTACCAGGGCGGGGCCGAGCCGCTGCGGCTCGGCGAGGAGTTCCACCACAACCGCGTGCGGATCCTCGCCAGCCAGATCTCCGGGACCCCGCTGGCGCTGGGCCCGAGGTGGGACCAGGCGCGGCTGGTGTCGGTGTTCATGGACCAGGTGGCCCGCGGCCGGGTCGACGTCCTCGGCCTGGTCACCGACGTGGTCGCGGCCGCGGATGTCGCCACCGCGTTCCGGCGGCTGGACGCCGGCGACCCGGACACGTTGCAGGTGGTCCTCCGCTTCGACGCGGCCCCACCCCGATGACCGTCCGTTGGTCGCCGCCGAGCGGCGAGCCCTCGCCGAGCCCGGACCCCGGGCCCCGGTTCCCCGAGGACCGCGGTGGCGTCGCGATCCTCGGCTGCGGGACGATCGCGCACACCGCGCACCTGCCCGCCTACCAGCAGTACGGCGTCGAGGTCGTCGGGGTGTGGAGCCGGTCGCCGCGGACGACGGCGGACACGCGGACCCGCTTCCCGTTCGTCCCGGGCGTGTACGGCGACGTGGCCGAGCTGCTCGCCGACCCGCGCGTGCGCATCGTCGACGTCGCCACCGGTCCCGGCGTACGCCTGGACTTCGTCGAGGCCGCGGTCGACGCGGGCAAGCACGTCCTGGCCCAGAAGCCCCTGCTCACCGACGCCGCGGAGCTCCCCCGGGTCGAGGCCCTGGCCAGGCGGGCCGCCGAAGCAGGGCTCCGCGTCGCGGTGAACCACAACGGCCGCTGGGCCCCGCCCTGGCGGCTGGCCACGCTGCTGATGCGCGACGGGGCGATCGGCCGGGTGGTCGGGGTGACACACCTGCACGACAAGCCGCTGCCCCCGCTGGCCGGGACGCCCTTCGACGCCGTGCCGCACATGCTGCTCACCGACTACCTGGTGCACTGGGTCGACATCACCTGTTGCTGGCTGGAGGACGCCGGCGTCGAGGCCGTCGCCGCCCGGGACTCGCGGGTTCCCGGCCAGCCCCCCGAGGCGCAGAACCCCTGGTCGGCGGCGGTCGACCTGGCCTGCGCCGACGGCGCCTCGGCCACCATCCGGGTCGTGGGCGACGTCCGGGCCAGCACGCCGGGATGCCCGTTCTGGGTGCACGGCACCACCGGCACCCTGCGCGGCAGCGTGCTGGGCGGGTCCGACCGGCTCTCCCTGGACGTCGACGGCGCCGTGACGGACCTGCCGCTGCGCGGCGCCTGGTTCGTCGACGGCTTCGCCGGGGCCATGGGCGAGCTGATGTGCGCCGTCGCCGAGGGGCGCGAGCCGGAGAACTCCACGGTCTCGGCGCTCGGGTCGGCGCGGGTCGCGCTGGCCGCACGGGAGTCCGCCGAGCGCGGTGGCGTCCCGGTGCCGGTCCTCGTCGACGAGCCGGTGCCACGGTGACCTTCACCGAACTGGGCCAGGTCGCCGTCGACCCCGCGCGGGCCCGGGTCTACGCCGAGGGCTGGCAGAGCTGGAGCCCGACCCGGTGGCACACCGCCGGTGCACCGGCACACCGGCCGGCCGCCGGCTGGCAGCACACGATGCGGTTCCGGCCGGGCACCGAGCTGCCGGCCGACGAGCGGACCGTTCAGGCGGAGGGGCTGCTCGTGGTCGACCCGGGGACCGGCGAACCGGCACGTTGGTTCGGCGTCCCCGACGCCAGCACCGAGGTGGCGACCCTGCGGGCGGCCTGGGCCGGGGACCGGGTGCTGGTCTCCGGCGACGGGCGGCCGGCGACCGGCGCCGCGCGCGACGGGGAGGCCGCGTTGGCCGCGTTCGGCGACACCTTCGCCGCGGCCGCCCGTCCCCCCCTCGTCGGGCCACTTCGACCGGCCCCCCGGGTGTGGTGCTCCTGGTACCGCTACTTCGTCGACGTCACCGCGGCCGACATCGAGGAGAACCTCGCCGCGCTGGACGCCCACGACCTGCCCGCCGACGTGGTGCAGGTCGACGACGGCTGGAGCCTCGGCCTCGGGGAGTGGCTGCGCCCGGCCGACGGGTTCCCCGACCTGGCCCGGCTGGTGGACAGGGTCCGGGCCACCGGCAGGCGGGCCGGGCTCTGGCTGGCGCCGTTCCTGGTCGGGGTGGACACCGACCTGGCCCGCCGGCACCCCGACTGGCTGGTCGGCGACGCCGGCCACAACTGGGGCCAGGACCTCGCCGGGCTCGACCTCACCCATCCCGGCGTGCGGGAGCTGCTCGCCACCGCGGTGCGGCGGCTGCGCGCGATCGGCGTGGGCTACCTCAAGCTGGACTTCCTGTACGCCGGCGCGCTGCCGGGACGCCGGCACACGGAGCTGAGCCCGGTCGCGGCGTACCGTTCCGGGCTGGAGCTGCTCCGCGAGGCCGCCGGGCCGGACACCTATCTGCTCGGCTGCGGCGCCCCCATCCTGCCGAGCGTCGGCCTGGTCGACGCGATGCGGGTCTCGCCGGACACGTTCCACGAGGGCGGCCAGGACGGGTCGACCGGCCTGCGCGGCCGGATGTCGCTGGCCGCGCGCGCCTGGCAGCACGGTCGCCTGTGGGCCAACGACCCCGACTGCCTGGTGGCCCGGCCGTCGTACCGGCTCCGCGAGCGGTGGGCGGAGACGGTCGGCACCTTCGGAGGGCTGCGCTCCTGCTCCGACCGGGTCGCCGAGCTCGACGACTGGGGCCTCGAGGCGACCCGCCGGCTGCTGTCCAGCCCGCCGCCGAACGGTCCGTTCGCCGAGGAGGTGGTCCGGCACGGCGCCCGGGTCTCCGCCGAGGAGCCCGGCCGGTGACCCGGCCCGTGACCCCGCCGGTGACCCCGCCGGTGACCCGATCGGCCGCTGAGCTCGAGGCGAGGGTGGCGCCGCTGCTGCGCACGATCTACCCAGACCAGCACGACCGGGTGCGGGCCGACCTCGTCACGCTCGCCGAGCGGTACGGCGGGCGCCTGAGCACGCGGCCCGTGCAGCGACCCAGCCACCGGACCGCCTGCCTGATCACCTACGGCGACGCGGTCCGACGGCCCGGGGAGGCGCCGCTGCGGACCCTCGGCGCGGTGCTGCGCAACCACGTGGGGACGGCGCTGAGCCAGGTGCACCTGCTGCCGATGTTCCCGTGGACCTCCGACGACGGGTTCGCGGTCGTGGACTACCGGCAGGTCGACCCGGCCCTCGGGTCGTGGCAGGACGTCGCCGCGCTGACCGAGAGCCACTCGGTGATGTTCGACTTCGTCGCCAACCACGCCTCGTCGAGCAGCCCGTGGTTCAGCGGCTGGCTGGCCCACGACCCGGCGTACCGGGGCTTCTTCATCGAGCGGGACCCGGCCTTCGACACCTCCCACGTGGTCCGGCCGCGGACGTCGCCGCTGTTCCACGACTACCCGCGACCCGACGGCACGACCGCGACCGTGTGGACGACGTTCGGCCACGACCAGGTCGACGTCAACGTGGCCACTCCGGCCGCGCTGCTGGAGCTCACCGATGTGCTGCTGGGGTACCTCGCGCACGGTGCGTCCGCGATCCGGCTGGACGCGATCGGCTTCCTGTGGAAGGAGTCGGGCAGCACCTGCCTGCACCTGCCGCAGACCCACGCGATCGTCAAGCTCTGGCGCGCCGTCGTGGACCACGTCGCGCCGGGCGCGCAGCTGCTCACCGAGACCAACGTGCCGCACGCCGAGAACGTCGCCTACTTCGGCGACGGCACCGACGAGGCCAACCTGGTCTACCAGTTCGCCCTGCCGCCGCTGGTGCTGCACGCGTTCGTGGTGGGCAGTGCCGTCAACCTCGCCGAGTGGGCCGCGGGGATCGGGCCGGTGAGCCCGACCGCCACCTGGTTCAGCTTCCTGGCCAGCCACGACGGGATCGGGCTGCGGCCGACCGAGGGGATCCTGGACGACGCCGGCCGGCAGACGCTGGTCGACCGCACCCTCGCGCACGGCGGCCGCGTGTCCATGGCCGCCGGCCCCCGGGGCTCGCGGCGCGTCTACGAGCTCAACGTCAGCTACCTCGACGCGCTGTGCACCCCCGAGGAGCTGGCCGACGCTGGGCTGGTGGCCGCGAAGGCGCTGGCCGCGCACAGCATCCTGCTCGCCTTCCTCGGGGTGCCGGCGGTCTACTACCACTCCCTTTTCGGCTCCGGGTCCGATCACGAGGGGATGCGGACCACCGGCATCGCCCGCCGGGTCAACCGCCAGGTCCTCGACGCCGACCGGCTGGCCGCCCAGCTGCGGACCGACCCCCGCCGCCGGCTGGTCTTCGAGGGGCTGTGCCACCTGCTGCGGGTCCGCCGCGGTCAGCCTGCGCTCTCGCCGTACGGCACCCAGCGGGTGGAGGCCCACGACGACCGGGTGCTGGTGCTGCGCCGCGGCGAGGGCACCCCCGACGAGCTGGTCTGCGCCACCAACGTCAGCGACCGGCCGGTCACCCTGCCCGCCGTCCGCGGCGTCGACGTCCTCACCGGCCGCCCCTGCGACCCGCTCACCCTCCCCCCCTTCGGGTACGCCTGGATCGCCCCGCGCTGACCCCCTCCATCCCCCGGATCCTCGCCGAGCCGTCAACTCTGGCGGGCCGAGCCGTCAACTCTGGCGGGCCGAGCCGTCAACTCTGGTGGCGCACACCAAGACCCACGGGTCGACCCACCAAGACTGACGGCTCGACCCACCAAGACTGACGGCTCGA
>JBIOUF010000136.1:0-21741 GCA_044866695.1 Nocardioidaceae bacterium
CGGACTCCCGAGTCCGCCGAGGGCAACGAGGACGTCTGGCACCTCTACGTCGTCCGTGTCGCCGAGCGCGACCGGGTTCTGGCAGCGTTGCACGAAGCCGGTGTGGGCGCCGGGATCCACTACCCGACGCCGGTCCACCTGACCGCCGCCTACGCCCATCTCGGCCTCGGGCTCGGCTGCTTCCCGGTGTCGGAGCGGGCTGCGGGCGAGATCTTGTCCCTGCCGATCTACCCGCACATCTCGGTGGAGCAGCAGGAGCACGTGGTCTCCGTGCTGCGTATGGCGACCAGCCATGCAGGAGGGCCCCCGGGTGGCGGGTCATGACGTCGGGGTCGGCGTGGCGGTGAGCATGAGCGGCACACACACCTCGGACTCGACGATGGGCCAGGACGAGGACGCGGCGTCGGAGGTTGCGGGGGAGGACCGCGCCTCTCTGCGTCGAGACGTCGGCCGGGGCGCACTGTGGGCGGCGGGGGCCAACATCGCCTTCCGGTTCGCGAGCATCGGGATCACCGCACTGCTCGCCCGGTTGCTGTCGAAGGAGGACTTCGGCGTCTTCGCGGTGGCCCTCGCTGTGTTCCTGGTGGTCTCCAGCCTCGCCGAACTCGGCATGGCGTCCGCGATCGCCCGCTCCCCCATGGAGCCCGAAGACATCGCGCCCACGGTCACCACGATCTCGATCGGTGTCAGCGCCGTCCTCAGTGCCGCAATGGCCGTCGGAGCCCCGCTCCTGGCTTCCGCGCTCGGTCAACCACAGGCCGCCGAGCCGATCCGCGTGCTGGCCATCTGCCTCCTCCTCACCGGCATCTTCGCCGTTCCCGGCGCCCAGCTGGTCCGCGAGTTCAAGCAGGGACGGATCTTCCTGGCAGGCGTCGTCGGGTTCCTCATCGCCAACCCGATTCTCGTCCTGATGGCCCTGAACGGCGGAGGAGCGACCGCGTTCGCCTGGTCACGGGTGATCGGCCAGCTCGCCACCGGCCTGGTGTTCTTCGCCAGCACCTCACGTCACTACCGTCCGGGGTGGCACAGGGAGGCGGTCGGACGACTGATCAGGTTCGGCCTGCCGCTCTCGTTCGCCAACCTGGTGAACTGGACGCTCCTGCAGGCCGACTACATGATCATCGGCCGGCTGCTCACCGCAGCCGAGGTCGGCGTCTACATGATCGCGTTCAACGTCGCCAGCTGGTCCACCTCGATCCTCGGCTCCGTGCTCAACAGCGTCGTCGTGCCGGCGTTCGGACGGGTCAGCGGCGACCGTCGCGAGCTCGGAGCGGCACTGCGGTCCGCGACCCAGCTGGTCGCACTCGTCTCTTTGCCCATCGGCGCCATGACGATGGTCCTCGCAGGTCCCCTCATCGACACGGTCTTCGGCGCCAAGTGGTCCGATGCGTCGCCGGTCCTGGCGGTGCTTTCCGTCTATGGCCTGCTCTACGCGTTCTCGTTGCTGTTCGCCAACGTGCTCGTGGCCACCGGTGCGACGATGCGGCTCCTCATGGTCCAGGTGGCCTGGGTCGCCGTGCTGGTGCCCTCGATGGTCTTCGGACTGCGGTGGGGTGGCCTCGTGGGCGCCGCCTGGGCGCACGTGGTGATGATCAGCCTGGTGGCCATCCCGGTCTACCTGCACGCGGTTCTGCGGGCCACCGAGGCGCGTCTGGTGGACCTGGTGCGCGCGGCCGTGATACCGCTGGCCGCTGCGGTGGTCGGTGGCGCGGCGGCCTGGATCACCGCTGCGCTGCTGCCGTCCCAGTGGCTGAGCCTGCTGGGAGGCGGCACCGTCGGGGTCGGCGTGTACGTCCTGCTCGTCGGCCCGGTGATCCTGCGGTACCTGCCCGGACGGGTCGCCGAGCGTCTCGACTTCCTCTCGGCCTGGCCGCTGCTCGAGCGCCTGGGGCTGTCCGGATGAGCCTCCCACGGACTTCCGTTGCCGCGCCCGCGGCCGTGGCGCCGCGAGCGGTCCGGCGGCTCCGGATCGCCGTCGGCCTCGAGGGTCTGGCCATGGGGGGATGCCCCATCAACGCACTCGACCTGGCACGGACGCTGCGACAGCGGGGTCATCATCTCGACGTGTTCGCCGTGGACGAGGACGTCAGGGTGTCGATCCTGCCGTACGCCGAGCGGGCGGGCTTCCCGGTCACCGTGCTTACCAGAGCTGCCTCCACCTGGTCCCGGGCGCGGCAGATCCGGGAGCTCGCCGACCGGCAGCGGTCCGACGTGGTGCACGTCTACGCGCCCTGGCTGGGTCCCCCGGCCGCCGTGGCGGCCGCCGACCGTCCAGGGCGTGCCGTCATCGTGACGAACTGGACCATGGACAACTCTGTGCGGACTCCGTCGCACACACCGCTGGTCGTCGGCACCCGGGCTCTGCAGGTCGACGCGCAGCGGCGACAGAGCAGCCCGGTGTGGCTGCTGGAGCCGCCGGTGGACCTGACCGCCGACCGGCCATCGCCGAAGCTCGCGCGCCGGTTCCGCCGGCAATGGGGCATCGCCGACGACGACGTGACGTGCGTGATCGTGAGCAGGCTGGACGAGGTGATGAAGGCCGAGGGGATCGAGTACGCCATCTCGAGCCTCGAGGCGCTGGGCGTGCCCAACATGCGGCTGGTCCTCGTCGGCGACGGGAACGCCTACGACCGGCTACTCGCCCGCGCCGAGGAGGTCAACGCCAGGCTCGGACGAGAGGCGGTCGTGCTCACGGGCGCCATGCTGGACCCACGTCCGGCCTACGCGGCGGCGGACATCATGCTCGGCATGGGCGGTTCGGCGATCCGATCGCTCGCCCACGGCAGGCCTCTGGTCGTTCTCGGGGAGGAGGGGTTCGCCAAGACCTTCCGGGCCGACAGCGTGGACTACTTCTACGAGGCCGGCTTCTACGGGCGCGGCTGTGACGGAGATCCGGTCGCGCATCTGACTGCCCAGCTGCACGCCTTGCTCGATGCGCAGACTCGGCAGTCGCTCGGCCAGTTCGGTCTCGGCGAGGTGCGAGAGCGCTTCGGTCTCGCCGCGGCGGCAACCTCACTGGAACGGATCTACCTCGACGCCCTCGAGGTGCCGGCTTCGCGCTCGGCTCGGTGGGGCGGCGCGGCCGAGCTGCTCGTCCGTAGCCATGTCCATCACGCGCTCTGGCCGGTGCGGCGCCGGATCACGCGACGCAGACCGTGAGGTCGCCGCTCAGGTCCCTCCCGGTCCGAGGGGACAACCCCCGTGAGCGGTCGCTCCGGGTGCTGCTCGTAACACACGAGACCACGTTGAGCGGAGCGCCTCGGGTTGCCATGCTCGTCGTCAGGTCCCTCATCGAAGAGGGGCACCGGGTCCACGTCATCGCGCGGGCACCCGGCCCGATGCTCGCCGACTTCGAGGCCGAGGCGCCGACCACGCTCGAGCCACTGGCCCATCTGCGTGGTGTGTTGTGGGCCCGGCTCGCTGGGACCCCGGTGCCGCTCCTCGTGGACACGCTGCTGGCCTTGGTGACCTTGGTCGTGCGACGGCCCGACCTGGTGTACGTCAACTCCACGTCTGCCGTCGTCTACGTCCGCCCGGCCCGGTGGCTGCGCCGTCAGGTCATCCTGCACGTACACGAGTCGAGGGCGGTGGCGGCGCGGTTTCTCGACGCGACCCGTAGCCGGTCTCTACTGCAGGCCACGACGCCGGTCGCCTGTTCGCCCAGCGTCCGGCTGGACATCGCCGAGCTCACCGGTCGCGACCCCGACGACGTCCTGATGCTGCCCTCGGTCCCGGACGGCAGGGCCGCGCACCAGCTGTCCCGGCAGCGGGCCGACCATTCCTACGACCCCAGCGAAATCGTCGTCGGATGCTGCGGGACGGTGGAGCTCCGGAAGGGCGCGGACCTCTGGCGGGCGGCTGCTCGGCGCGTCCTGGACCGGGTCGACCTCGATGGGCGGCGGCTCAGGTTCGTCTGGGTCGGAGGTCTGGCCGACCCCTCGCTGGCCGAGGCCGAACCGGGAATCGAGTTCCTGGGGCCCTCCTCGAACCCGTATCCGCATCTGTTGCGGTTCGACATCGCGACACTGCCGTCACGGGACGACCCCTTTCCGCTCGTGGTCCTAGAGGCCATGACGTTGGGCACGCCTGTGGTGGCCTTCGGGGTGGGAGGTGTCCCCGAGCAGATCGGCGATGCCGGGCTGGTGGTTCCGGCGGGTGACGTCGAGGCCTTCGCGGACGCGCTGGAGCGGCTGATCCGCGACGTGGAGCAGCGGACTCGGCTCGGCCGGGCCTCAGCCGAGCGGGTTCGGTCGCTGTACTCGACGGCGTCGTTCACCAGCCGGCTCTGCGAGGTGCTCGCTGCCGCCCGGGAAGACCGGGTGCCCAGCAGGAACGCGCTCCCCCTCGGATCTGGAAGGGGGTGACCGCGTGCGGATCCTCTACAGCTTCCCGCATCCTGTCGGCGTGCCCGGCATCGGCACGACCGCGCTGAACCAGGTGCGCGCGCTCGCCGCCGCCGGAGCGGACGTCACCTTGATGTGCACGTCCCTGCATGCCGAGGTTCCCGACGGGGTCCGCGTCCGCGAGACCCTGCGGCTGGCGGGCCGGCGGGTTCCTCACCGCGCGTTCCTAGGCTCCCCCGACCGAGCCTTGGCTTACCACGACCGGCGAGTGGCGACGCTGCTCCGCAGCTCAGACGCCTCGTTCGAGGTCGTGCACACGTGGCCACAGGCCGCGTTGATGACGCTCCGCACAGCGCGCGTCAGGCGAATCCTCAGCTCGCGTGAGGTCCCGAACACCCACACCGCCAACGCATACGCGCAGGCGGAGCGGGAGGCTTCGATCATCGGGATCGAGCTCGTCAAAGGCCACTCGCATCGTCTGGACCCACGTCGTCTGCAGCTGGAGGATCGCGAGTACGCCGAGGTGGATCTCCTCCTGGTGCCGTCGGACCATGTCGCAGAGACCTTCGTGAAGCGCGGCATCCCGGAGCAGCGACTGCGGCGTCACCAGTACGGGTTCGACCCGGCCCGGTTCCACTGTCATGGGCGCACGGAGCCGCCGGATCGGCCCTTCGCAGCAGTGTTCGTGGGGTCCGCCGAGCCACGCAAGGGGTTGCACTATGCGCTCGAGGCCTGGCGTCACGCCGACCTTCCCGGGGACGCGGAGCTGCTCATCGCGGGTGGCTTCGTGCCGGGCTATCGCGACCGGGTGGCCTCAGGCCTGGCTCTTCCGGGCGTGCGACACCTGGGTTTCGTCGACGACGTCCCGGCCCTGCTGCGCGCCAGCGATGTGCTGATACTGCCCTCGGTGGAGGAGGGCAGCGCCTTGGTGACCTACGAGGCCCAGGGCTCCGGCTGTATCCCACTGGTTTCGAGTGCGGCAGGCGCCCTGCTGCCGCCCGGCTCGGACGACCTCGTCCACCAGCCCCGAGACGTTGGTGCCCTTACCGCTCAGCTGCGCCGGCTGGCCCACGACACCGGCGCGCGGGAGGCTCACCGTCGCGCGGTCATCGACTGGTCGTCGCGGCTCACCTGGGACCGCGCCGGTCAACGGATGCTCGACATCTACGCCGACGCCCTGGAGCTCGGAGTGGGATCCGGGCACTAGCCGGGGCGGTGCCGCTGTCGTCGTCGACTCTTGCTGGACACGGGGAGGCCCGACCTCCCCGGCGCTGGATCTACGAACGCGAGGACCGGAAGGGCTCCCCGGTCCGTGCCACCCCAGCAGCACCCGGTGATCCCAGAGGAACCGCTCGGCGTCGCGTCCACTCCTCGGGCAGAGTCCGGGTGACTGGACCACCAAGCAGCCACATGCCGCCGTGCTGGAGCCCTGCCACCCAGCGGCCGTCACGTTCGAGGACATGCCGGACGCTGCGCAGGTCCTCGAGCGCCAGGTCGGCCACGAGGACGGACTCCGAAGAAGAGCGGGCTTGGAGGGTCCGGGCCAGGTCGGTGGGCCTGACCGCCGACATCACGACGGGGCGACCGTAGCGGGTCAGCGTCAGTGGTGCGCCACCGTACTCGACGAAGCCGCCTTCGCGATCGACGTTGACCAGGTGCAGAGGCGACGCGTCGTCGAACGAGAGCAGGTCGACATCGTCACGCACGTCGCTGAGAACGACGGGCAGCGGGACGATCCGGCGCATCTGCAGGGCTTGGAGCGACTGTTGCAACCAGCGCAGCCGCCAGCGGTGTCGTGCCAAGGGTCGTGCCGGTCGCATGTGGGGCCCGCCAGGAGCGATGTCGCCGCAGGTCGTCCGCACCGGCAGGAGGTCCGCATAGAGGTCACCGACCCTTCGGTGAGCCGCGTCGAGACGCGCCAGGTTGGTCGACAGGCTGTTGTGGGTGATGCCGAGGTCCACCGCGCCCACGTGAAGGCCCAGACGGCGCATGCGCAGTCCGTACTCGACCGCGTAGGCATGCCAGGCAAGGTCGGGGTCCTCGGTGAGCGGATGCTCGAGGACGCGGTCTCGACGCACCATGATCGCCACCTCGTCGAGGCTGTCCACGTCGACGGGCTGTGGTGCGCTCGATCCGACCATCTGCAGCCGGTCGCGCAGGCGCCCGGCGTTCCCGCCTGCCGCCGGCGCTCCGCTGGCGCCGAGAATCCCCCACCGCTCACCCCGCAGCCGCTCACCGGCCTCGACGAGCCGGTCCAGGGAGTGCAGGTAGACGTCCTGGTGGGCGAAGAGCACGATGTCGTGCTGGGCTTGGCGGGCGCCGTGGTTCAATGCGGCGCCGGCAGAGGTGAACGCGTGCCGGGTGTTGTCGACGGGAACGAAGTCGACGTCCACGTAACCGGTGTGCGCGCTGATGGACCGGTCCAGGCACTCGGCGCGCATCTCGGCGTCGTTGTAGACGCACACCACCGTGATCCCAGGCCGGTGCGGCTCAGTGCTCAACTCTTCCTCCCAGGAGCCGTCCGCATGACAGACAAATCCTGCCATCTGGTGGCACTCCCGGTAGCGAAACGGTCAATCCGGTCTGCGCGGACGGCAGGCCGAGCCGCACGGCCACGGCTCCCGGTGAGCCGACATGTCAAGACCCGTGCAGTCCGCCACCGCTTCGTACGATCAGGCACTCCAAGTCACCCAGACCGGCCCCGGGCGCTCCTTGAGCCTCGCGGGACTGAGCAGGGCCCGCACGGCGGCTCGGTTCCTGCTCCTGCCCAGGGCGGCTCGTGACGTCTCCCGCAAGAGCGTTGCGGCCCAGAAGCCCGCCCCCAGCAGTGGCCCGTGGCGGCGCCTGTAGAGCCGCACCCGGTTGACCACGAGCAGCGCCCAGAGCTGCGGTGAGCTGCCGGAGCCACCTTCCAGGTGCGTGGCCACAGCGGCGGGCACGTAGCGGGTCTCAAACCCCAGATCCCGAGCGCGGAGGCCGAACTCGGTTTCCTCTGAGTACAAGAAGTAGCTCTCATCCCAAGGTCCGCAGGCCGACCAGCACTCGGCGCTGATCAGCTGTGTCGAGCCTTCCGCCCAGTCCGTGACCTGCTCGCGCTCGTACAGGAGCGGGTCGGTCACCACTTCGCCCAACGCAGGATGCCGCCCCGCCCGTCGCGCGCCCAGCAGCGCATCTGCGAGGGTGCGCCTGATCGTCGGCTCACGACGCATCGAGTCGATGCGTACGGACTCGGCGTCCACGAGCCGCGGTACCGCGACTCCCACCCTCGGTTCACGCACCGCACGCAACAAGTGGTCGACGCAGCCGCTGCCGAGCCTCACGTCCGGATTCAGGACCAACACGGCCGTGTGCGGTCCTGCGGCCGCGACGCCCGCGTTGATGCCGGCGGCGTACCCGGCGTTGCGGCCGGTGCCGATCAGCCGAGCATGAGGCGCCAGCCGCCGCACCGTGCCGAGGGTGTCGTCCGACGAGGCGTTGTCCACGACGACGAGCTGCCAGGGGACCGTTCCGAGCCCCTGCGGCAGCGACGCGACCAGGTCCGACATCAGACCCGCGCTGTTGTAGGTCACCACGACCACTGCCACGGCCTCGGCGTTCGTCGTCGTCACGTGCCGCATTCCCTTCCATGCCTTCCCGAGACACCCTCCGGCACCGTCCGCGTCATCTGGTCCGCGCCGCGAGGCTGTCACGCTCTGCCGCGTCGGCTCGGGTCAGTCGCCACGTGGATCCGGCGAGTCCCAGGACGAGGAAGAAGCAGCCCGCAGACTGTGGGAACCCGAATGTGTCGAAGAATGCCAAGCCGCTCGCACCGGCGGCGATGGAGGCGAAGAGCGCCTGGGAGACTTCACGGTCGAAGGGATCGGCGGCGTAGGACCTCGCCTTCCTCGCCACGACGAGCGCGGCCACGATGAGCGCCGTGAGCGCTGCCAGGCCGATGATGCCGCCCTCGATCAGGAGGCCGAGGTAGCCGTTGTCGAGGATCCAGTACTTGGGCAGGAACGTGCCGAAGCCGCGCCCCAGGAACGGACTGCGGTCGATGAAGTCGAAAGCGATGTCGTAGCTGCCGGTCCGTGACTGGACGCTGGAGTCGTCGGTGACTCCGGTGAAGAGCCGGCCGATCGTGCCCAACAGGCCGGGGACGCTCAGGTACACCAGCACCGACATGGCCAGCATGAACGCGATCGCCCTCAGACGGGCGGCGACTGGCCACGAGGAGATGAGAACCACGACCGCCACCAGGCCGCAGATCATGGCCGACCGGGAGATCGAGAGGAAGATCGCGAAGGCGATCGCGACGAGGAACACCATGAAGAGCCAGCGCCGCTTCGGGGCCCGGAGTGCGAAGACGGTGGCCAGTGGCAGCATCATGGTCAGGACCATTCCGAACTCGATCGGGTGGGTTGCGGTCCCGCTCGGCCGGATCAGCCCGCTGCGGCGGGCGACTTCCGCGCCCGTCCCGTACGGCGTCAGACCGGGGATGTTCAGCCGGTCGACCCAGAGCTGGCCGGTCAGCAGCTGCACGACACCGAGCAGTGCCACGAGGCCCACGCAGAAGACCAGCCGTCGCACCAGAGCCCGGTTGCGCTCCAGGCTCGGGATGCCGTCGTTCGCGACCAGCAGGACGCCTGCCCAGCCGACGAGGCGCAACATGCCGCTGTCGGCCGTGCTGATCTCGTCCCCGGGGATCGGCCCCGCCATCGCGTGCACGTAGACCAGCAGCATGACCAGCAGCCACACGAGCATGCCGACCCGGACCGGCTGATAGCCCTGGTAGAGCGGCTGGTCGCGTTGGATGTGGAACCACAGCCACCAGAAAAAGGCCGCGATCGCCAGGATGTTGGCGGGTGCGCCGGCGGAGCCGAGCGGACCCACGACCATGGGAGCCGGAACGGCCAGGAGCAGCACGACGTAGGCGGTGAGAACCGAGACCGCGTCGATGCCCCGCGACGGCCCGATGTGGGATCGAGGCATGGCCCGGGCTCAGCGGCTCGATCCGCTGACGCTCTCGCCCTGGTCGGGTGGAGGACGTCGTCGCCTCAGCTGGGTGACGTGGGCACTGCCCTCCTCCTCGTCGCCGGGCTCGCGGCGCGCTCGGCGGCCGCCGCCTCCCTCGGCGCCGCCCCGGCGGGATCCGACCAAGCCGTCGAAGAGGCCGATCAGCAGCAGGCTCACGGCGAGGGTGAGCGCACCCACGACGATCCCGCCACGAATCTGCTCCTTGTGCAGGACGTCCGGCGTCTCGTCGGCGGTGAGCTGCTTGGAGGTGATGCGCGCCTTCTTCTCCAGGTCGAGATCGGCCTGCAAGGCCTCGAGTGACCGGGGCACCTCCGCCAGCACCGCCTCGAGGCCGGCCACCGCCTCCTCGGGTGTGGGCGCCTTCACAGTGACCAGCACGAGCGGGCCACCGGTCGTGTAGTCAGGCGTCGCCTCGAACTGAGCCAGGGGCTGCGACTCCGCCAGCTCCGCGCGCGCGGACTTCGAGGTGATGGTCCTCAAGACGATGTCACGGGCCTGCGTCAGCCCGCCCAGCATCAGGTAGGGGTTGCCCAGCGTCTCGGTCGTCGAGCCCTGCTGCACCGTCGTCGTGGGAGGGAACAGGACGGTGGTGCCCTGCGCCTCATAGGTCGGCCCGATGCGGTTCACTACGAACCACGTGGCCGCGGCGGTGCAGAGCACCGCCATCACCAGGAAATACCAGCGTCGCAGCAGGGCAGCCCAGAAGGCATTCACCTGCACCGAGGTCCCCCCCTCGAGTCGTCCTGAACCAGCCCGTCCATCGTGGCACACCGGAATCCGCGATTTGTCCCGTTCGGCAGATTCGGTGGCCACGTCGATGCAACCATGGAGAGCAAGGCCGCCGGCAGTCGGTAGGCCTGTCGAGACCGAGTCCTGTGACGCTCCGCTGACAGACAACCTGGTGATTGCCGCCGATGACCTCACGTGAACTGCTCAGACTGGTGCTCAGGCGCTGGTACCTGGTGCTGCTCGGCGCCTTGGTCAGTGCCGTGATGCTCGGCGTGATCTGGAAGCAACCTGGCTTGTACTGGACGCAGTTCGACGTCGTAGTGCTGGCCCCGACTACGAAGCTCAACCCCAACAACATCGAGGACCCGCGCTTCTCCATGGCGCCGATGGCGGGCGTGATGGTCACCGAGCTGAACGGCGACAAGCGTCCGCGGCTGCTGGCCTCCGCCGACACGACGCTGTTCGGGGAGGGCCTCCGGGAGGGCGTGCGGGTGCGGCTGCCGAACACCGGAAGCCAGTGGCTGCCGATGTACAACCGGCCCAGGATCGACGTCCAGGTCGTGAGTCGCGACCCCGTGGTCGTCGAACGCAAGGCCCGTGCCATCACAGAGCAGCTCGTCGCGGTGCTCGACCGACGCCAGTCGGAGCTCGGCATCATCCCCAGCATGCGAATGAGCGCCATCGCGACACCTGAGGACCCAGTCGTCGCGCACATCACCGGCAACCGGAACAGGGCTGCCCTCGGGATGGCCATGCTCGGCGCCACGCTGACCACGTTCGCGGTGTACCTCTGGGAGAAGTGGCGCTTGGGACGTAGGCGGCGACCCCGACGGGCCGAGGGTGGAGGGCCGACCAGCGAACCGCGGACACGCCCCGCAGTTCTCGAGAGGCTCCCGTGACTTGGACCGACCACGTCGTCCTCACCAGGTTCAACCTCCCCTCACACGGCGTCGAGGGAATGATCCGGGCTCGGGAGGGCTGGCTGCGGCAACGGGTCGAGCTCTTCGAGACCTACACCATCCCGTCGGTTGCCAGCCAGACGCTCCCGCTGACCTGGCTGGTGTACCTCGACCCCGAGAGCCCGTCGTGGCTGCTGGAGCGGCTCGCCCCCTGGGCCCGGCGCGGGCTGTTCCGGCCAGTGCTACGGGCGTCGGTCAGCGGCGAGGAGCTGGTCTCCGACATCGTCGAGGCGGCTCCGCGCCGCGGCGACTTCCTGGTGACCACCAACCTCGACAACGACGACGGTGTGGCCTCAGACCTCTCGGCCCGGCTCGCCTCGGTCTCGGACCCCCGGCCCCGCATCGCGATCTACCTCACCCGAGGCCTGGTGAAGAGCGGGGACCAGCTGTACCTGCGGACCGACCGCCGCAACGCGTTCTGCTCTGTGCGGGAGACCTGGGACGATCCGGTCACCGCGTGGTCGGAGTACCACAACGAGCTCGGAAGTGCGATGCCGGTCCTGGAGCTGGGCGGTGCGCCGGCGTGGCTGCAGGTGGTCCATGGCAACAACGTCAGCAACCGCGTGCGGGGGCGTCTGGTGGCGCCGGCGGCGTACCGGGACAGGTTCGCAGGCCTCCTGGACGATGCCCGTGCTCCGTCCGCGTCGGAGCTGGTTGCCGACCGGTACCTGCGGCGCCCGGCGCGTGAGCTCCGCGACGGCGCTCGCTCAGCCGCGCGTGTGGCCGGGCTGCGGTTGCTCGGCAAGGATCGTTACAGCCGGGCGAAGGTCGCGCTGTCCGCGGCCCTGGGCCGCTCGCACTGACCTACGCACGGCTACGCCGGCTTGGCCCGGGATCCCCGGGGCCGCGGTCAGGAGGGCCGGAAGACCAGGTCGACGAAGTAGCTCGTGGCGGCCCACGAGCTCGTGGGGAAGCCTCCGCCGGTGCCGTACCGGTAGCGGCCGTTGTCCGTCGCGGGGGCGGTCAACGGCCCGGACACCTTGGGCTGGGAGAAGTAGCCAGAGGTCAGCGAGTAGTGCCCGTTGGGCGCGTAGTAGGAGACCACGTAGGACGTCCCCGCCGTCACGGCGACCGGGGAAGCGAAGGACGCGGACTGCCATCCGCCGGCCGTCTCGTCTGCGAAGGTGACGGTACCCAGCAGGTCTCCGGCCGCGCTCCACAGGGACCCGGTGTGCGTCCCGGTGTTGCCTGCCCCCTTGTAGAACCTTACGCCCGCTACGGTGCCGTCCACCGACGTTGTGAACGCGGTGCCCAACTCGATGGCGTCGGAGTCGTTGACCGAGGCGTTGGCCGGCTGCTCGTTGCCGAACAGCGTCGAGGTCGCGGCCGCGGTCGAGAAGGACCAGCTCTTCGGTCCGAGCGTGGCTCCGAGCTGCGAGACCACGCCGGTCAGAGACGCCGATACGGTCGCGCTGCCTGGAAGTGGGCCAGCGGGCGCGAAAGCAAGCGTCTTGCGGTCGGCCGAGAGCGTGGTCGACCCGGCTATCGAGGCGCCCCCAGAGGCCAGCGTGAGCGAGTACCCGTCCGCGATGGGCGCCGAGAGCTGCACGGTCACCTCTGCTTGGGTGGCGACGTCCTGTGCCCCGTCCTGCGGCGACGTGTTGACCACCGAGATGGTTGGGTCATCTGGCACGAACACGACATCGGCGAAGTAGTTCGTGGCGTTGAAGGTGAACGCCGGGAAGCCCCCGCCGGTCGCGTACAGGTACCGGCCGTTGTTGGCCGACGGAGCGGTCAGCGGGCCGCTGGTCCACGGGGAGGAGAAGAAGCCGGCCGTGCTCGAGTAGTGGCCCTGCGGTGCGTAGTAGGAGACGACGTACGTCGTGCCCGCGTCGAGCTGCACCGGCGAGGCCAGGTCCGCCGTCTGCCACCCGCTGGGCGTCTCGTCGGCGAAGGTGGCCGTGGCCAGACGGGTGCCCGACGCGCTCCACAGGGATCCGGTGTGAGTGCCGAGGTTGCCGGACCCCTTGAAGAACCGGATCGCGGTCACCTTGCCGTCGCGGTCAGGCGAGAAGGCGGTGCCCAGCTCGACGGCGGCCCCGTCGGCGTTGCTGGCCACCGAGGGCATCTGGTTCCCGAACAACGTCTCCGGTGCCGTTGCGGACGACCCGGTCGTGAACGACCAGGCCTGCGTCGGGAGGACGGCTCCCTCGTCGGAGACCACCCCGCTGAGCGTCACGTCGACGGCCGCGCCGGCGGGCAGGACGCTGGACGGCGAGAACGTCAGCGTCGTGGCGTCGCCGGACAGCGTGGTGGTGCCCGCGACGGCCTGGCCGCCGATCTTGGCCGAGAGCGAGGCGCCGGCCTGGATCGGCTGGGTGAACCACACCTGGATGGCCTTCTGGCGGCCGACGCCGATTGCCCCCGGCGCCGGGTTCTGGCCGGCCACCGCGATGGCGTCCGGACGCCGTTCGAACACGACGTCGACGAGGTAGCTCGACGTCGCCCGCTGGTCGGGGAACCCGGACCCGTAGGTGTACGCACCGCCGTTGGCCGAGGACGTCAACGGGTCGCGGTCCAGCGAGGACGCCAGCGCGCCGGGAGTGAGCGAGTAGCTGCCCAGGGGGGCGCGGTAGGCGGCGACGTACTCGGTGTTCTTGGTGACGTTGACCGGCTGCGCGAACGCAACCGTCTGCCAGCCCGACGTGGACTCGCTGGCGAAGTCGGCCTCGGCGAGCTTGGTCCCGTCCGCGCGCCACAGCGAGCCGATGTGCGTGCCCAGGTTGTTGGGGCCCTTGTAGAACGAGACGCCCGTGACCACGCCGTTGACCTTCGGCGTGAACCGGACCCCGAGGCTGACCGGGCCTGCGTCGTTCGCCTGGAGCACCTCCGGCGTCACCGACTCGTCGAACAGGCCGCACGGGCATACCCCGGGCGTGGGCGCCGGCTTCGCCGTCCGGAACGTCCAGCTGCCCGAGGCTCCCAGGTCCTGGCCCTGGGTGTCCTTGGCGGCGACCTGCACCGTGTAGCTGACGAAGCCGGCCAGCGGAGACGCGGGCGTGAAGGTGAAGGTCCGGGTCGCGGCGTCATACGACGTGGACCCCTGGACGGCCTGGTTCAGCTGGTCCTTCAGGCTCACCGCGAGGGTGCTCTGCTGGATGGGTTTGTTGAACTTGGCGCTCACCGTCGTGCTCGCGGGGACCGAGGAGGACCCGGGCAGAGGCCACCGGTTCGTCAGGGACAACGGCGACTCGTCCACGCTCGTGAACGACACGTCCAAGTAGTACTGCGAGCGCCGGAAGCTGTTGGTCGGGAAGGCGCCAGGGTTGGCGTACACGCCGGCCTCCTGGCTGCCCCAGCCGCCGGCCACCGTCAGCGGCCCGTTGTCCACGCCCCGGTACCAGAACGCGCCGTCGTCGAAGGCGAAGTGGCCGTTGGGAGCGGTGTAGGAGACAACGTAGGTCTCTCCGGACGTGACCGCCACCGGTGACGAGAAGGCGGCCGACTGCCATCCGCTCGCGGTCTCACCGGAGAAGGTCACGGTGGCCAGCCGTTGGCCGGCGGCGTTCCACAGCGACCCGACGTGGGTGCCGGTGTTGGCTGCGCTCTTGTAGAAGCGGACACCGGAGACGAACCCGTCCGTGGTCGGCGTGAACCGCAGCCCCAGCTCGAAACCGGTCGTCTCCGCTGAGTCGGGGACGGCGGGAGCCTGCGAGCCGTAGACGCTGCAGGGGCAGGTGACGGTGCGGTTCACGGTGGTGACGGCGCCGGCATTGGCGGAGTCGTCGACGGCGCGGACCCGCAGCGGGGTGGGTCCCTGGCCCTTCTGCACGTAGGTGTATGACCAGGTGGTGGTTCCCTGCGCGGGGTGCCAGGTGGCTCCGTCGGTGGAGACCTCGACGCCGGCGACGACGCCGCCCACGTCGGTCGCGGTGCCGGTCGCGGTCACCGAGACGCCGTTGGCGACGGAACCCGACGCCGGGGCGGTCACGGTTGCCGTGGGACCGGTGGTGTCGGTGGACTTCGTGGCGCTGGTCAACCCCGACATCAACGTGGTCGGCTGGGCGCCCATGTCGGCGAGGAGGTTGACCTGCGCCTGCTGCATCCGCGCGTCGGCGGCGGCGCCGGCACCGTCGTGGGTCTGGTCGAGCCCCCAGGCCCACTGCACCGAGCCGGCCGACCACACGAGTGCCCCGCTCGCGGCCTTGTAGAGCGTGGTGTGATGCTCCGTCGTACCCGGCGTCACGGTGTTGCCGAAGTCGCGCAGGAGCTCTGGGGTCGGTCCCACCGTGCTGGAGAGCCGGATCAGCCCCTGCGGCCGGAACCCGTTGTCGAGGTCCTCGTTCGACTCGTACCCGACGGTGTGCGCGGCCAGCGCCTGGGTGGTGCCGGCCGCGAGACTGGCCAAAGACGTGTTTCGCCAGAACCGCTGCTTGCCCTCGGCGGCTGAGACCGTGACGGGCAGGTCGGTGAAGTTCGCTCGGTACGCGGTGCCGGTCAAGGCGTTCTCCACGTTCCCCGCACCGGTTGACGGCGCGGCGAACCGGGGGTCACGCCAGGTGCCGGTCCACTCCGGTTGCGGGTCGATCTTCGCGTTCGACCAGGTCTCCTTGTAGCAGACCAGCGTTCGGTAGTCGGTCTGTGATGCGTCGGCGGACGGCTCGTAGCGGGTGCGCCAGTACACCTCGTTGCCGCTGGCGAACAAGAGGTTCACGCCGGCGGCTCGCGCGGCCTCCACGTTCGCCCGCTCGGCGCCCGACCAGTACTCGTCGTGGCCGACCGACAGGAAGGTCTTGTGGTTCTTGATCAGCTGTCCGCGCCGTACGGAGTCGACGTCGGAGGTGTAGCTGATGTCGTAGCCGTTGCGCTCGAGGAAGCGCACCATGGCGTACTCCGACGACATGTAGAAGTCTCGCCCCTGCTGCCAGCTCCGCGTTGCGACGGGGCGGTTGTAGCTCAGCTTGAGCGCGCGCCCGATCGAGCCGCCCCAGTAGAAGCTGGCACCGCCGTACCCGTTGTAGGCCTGCCAGGTGGCGTCGCTGGTCTTGAAGAACAGGTCAGAGGTCGAGGAGTCGTCGCGCACCACGAACGTGATGTGGCTGGAGTGGTCGTTGTCCGTGCGGGTGAGGTTGGCGAAGTACACCCCGGAGACCGCGGTCGAGGGCACGTTCCACGACGCCGACACCGACCAGTTGCCGCAGTCGTAGAGGTCGGTCTGCTCCTCGGTGATGCACGCGGGCTGGTGCTGCGGCAGCGACGCGGAGGGGGTGACGGTGTCGACCTTGCGGGCGCCGTCGCCGCCGTACCAGCCGGTCCGGTAGATGTCGATCGTGTAGGCGCTGGCGTCGGTGTCGATCTTGAAGTCGACGCGGCTGCCGACGTTGACGCTGATGTCGGTGGCGAAGCCCTGGATGTCGCTGTCCCCCGCGCCGGTGATGTCCCACACGCTCTTCGGCGTGCCCGGCTTGGAGTTCTCGCACGCGATCTTGTTGCCCGTCGGCCCGCACGGGTCCGCCGCCGAGGCAGGCGGCGTCGCAAGGAGCGTCAGCCCCGCACTGACGAGCGACAACGCCAGGCCGCACTTCACCAGTGTCCTGATCCGAGACGTACCCCACCTATGCTTCGACATCGTCGTATCCACCCCAGCAGCCATGAGCCCCCCGGCTCCAGCGTCATCACGAGCCCCCCGCCCGCGATGTCCCCCCTTGGACACACAGGTGTCCTAGGTACAGCCAACGATTCCACCGACCGACCTGGGACGATATGGCCCAGGTGACCTATTTCAGACACGAACCGGTGTCAGGACCAATGGGACGAGGAGCGCCATGACCGAGCTGCCGAAGCCCCGGATCGCCGAGTCGGCGGACGTCGACGAGCGCGCGGAGGTGGGGGACGGGACCCTCGTCTGGCACCTCGTCCAGATCCGGGAGGGCGCTCGGGTGGGCGAGGAGTGCGTGATCGGACGGGGCGCGTACGTCGGCCCCGGCACCGTCCTCGGGAGGCGGTGCAAGGTGCAGAACCACGCGCTCCTCTACGAGCCCGCGGTGATCGAGGACGGGGTGTTCGTCGGGCCGGCGGTCGTGCTGACCAACGACTACTACCCCCGGGCGGTGAACCCCGACGGCACGCTGAAGTCCGCCGACGACTGGCACGCCGTCGGGGTGACCATCAGGGAGGGGGCGTCGGTCGGCGCGCGCGCGGTCCTGGTCGCGCCGGTCGTGGTGGGGCGGTGGGCGCTGGTCGCCGCCGGCGCCGTGGTCACCGCCGACGTGCCCGACCACGCCATCGTCGTCGGCGTGCCCGCGCGCCGGGTCGGCTGGGTCGGCCGCGCGGGGGAGCCGCTCCGCAACGAGATCGGGTCATGGGTCTGCCCGCGCACCGGGGAGCGGTACGTCGAGGAGGACGGCACGCTGGTGCCGGAGGCCGCCTCCTGACCCGCCGCCCCGGGTTCGCGACCGGTCGTCGGGGCGACTAGGATGTGCCGGTTGCCTCGGCGAGGGAGGCCGTGCGCCCGCACCGGCCGTCCGTGATCGACGCGGCCCGCTCCGCTCGCTTGCGCGTGCAGCGGCCGGTCTCCGTCGTCGAGCGGCCACCCCCTCAGGCGACCACGACGCAGCTCACCAGGAGTGCCCCATGTCCGAGTCCAAGCTCCAGGCGGAGCCCCGCACCCAGTTCGGCAAGGGTGCCGCACGCCGCATCCGGCGGGCGGACAAGGTGCCGGCGGTCCTCTACGGCCACGGCTCCCCGCCGGTCCACATCAGCCTGCCCGGCCACGACACGATGCTGGCGCTCAAGCACGGCGGCGCGAACGCGCTGCTCACCATCGTGGTTGAGGGCAACGAGCAGCTCGCCCTGCCCAAGCAGGTCCAGAAGCACCCGATCAAGGGCTTCCTGGAACACCTCGACCTGCTCATCGTCGAGCGTGGCGAGAAGGTCGTCGTCGACGTCCCGGTGCACGTGGTGGGCGAGGCCGCCCCGGACACCCTGGTCAGCACCGAGAACAACACCGTCTCCCTGGAGGCCGAGGCGACCACGCTGCCCGAGTACATCGAGGTGTCCGTCGAGGGCGCCGAGCCGGGAACCCAGATCCTGGTGAAGGACCTCACGGTCCCGCCGGGCGCCACGCTGCAGGACGACCCCGACACGCTCATCGTCAACGTCACCGCCGCGCAGACCGCCGAGCAGCTCGAGGCCGAGCTCGCCGAGGCGGAGGCGGAGGCCGGCATCGAGCACGAGGCTCCAGCCGCGGCGGCGGAGGAGCCGGCGTCGGCGGAGGCCGGCGGCGAGGCCGACGCCTCCGAGTGAGGCTGCTGGGACACCTGCTCGAGCGAAGGGCCGAGGAGACCGTGGACGGCGACGCCTGGCTGGTCGTCGGCCTGGGCAACCCCGGCCCGTCGTACGCCGGCCACCGGCACAACGTCGGCTACCTGGTCGTCGACGAGCTGGCCATCCGCATGGGGGGCAGGCTGCGCGCCCACAAGTCGGGACGTGCCGAGGTGCTCGAGGGCCGGCTCGCGATCGGCGGGCCCCGCGTGGTCCTCGGCCGGGGCCGCTGCTACATGAACGAGTCCGGCGGGCCGGTCTCGACGCTGCTGAAGTTCTACAAGCTCCCCGTCGAGCGGCTGGTCGTGGTCCACGACGAGCTGGACATCCCGTTCGACACGATGCGGGTCAAGCTCGGCGGCGGCGACAACGGGCACAACGGCCTGCGGGCGGTCCGGGGGTCGCTCGGCTCCGGCGACTTCTACCGCGTGCGGGTCGGGGTCGGCCGTCCGCCCGGACGCCGCGACCCCGCCGACTTCGTGCTCTCCGACTACACCGCCGCGGAGCGGAGGCTGGTGCCGTTCCAGGTCGACCGTGCCGCCGATGCCGTGGAGTCGTTGGTGACGGAGGGTCTGGAGCGGACCCAGCAGCGGTTCAACTCCTGAGCCCGGGACATCAGCCCGCGCATCCATGGCGGGCCGAGACCCTCGCTTGTGAGCGAACGCACAAGCGGACTAGCCCGTTCGGGCTATAGGTTGACCTCCCAGAGGTCTCGGACGGGGGAGTGAGGGCCTCACGACCCAGCACCCCAGTCGAGAAGGACCTGCGATGACGCACCCGGCACACGCTCGCGCGCGCCTGCGCCACCCAGACCGGCTCTCCGAGCTCTGGACCGCCACAGCCGGCCGCCCCGGCGGAGTCCGGCGCCTGCTCGTCGCGGCCACCACCGCCGCCCTGCTCCTCACCGGGCTGGTCCTGCCGGCGGGCGGCGCGGCTGCGGCGACTGTGCTCAGCGACGGCTTCACCCGGACGGTGTCGGCAGGGTGGGGCAGCTCGACCTCCGGTCACGCCTACTCCTACTCGTACGGCACCACGCGCCTGAGTACCGACGGCGACGAGGGCGTCGCGGTGCTCTCACCGGGTCAGGTCGCCGAGGCCGCGGTACCCGGCGCCGGGGTCCTCGACGCCACGACCACCCTCGACGTCGCCGTCTCGGCGCTACCCACGTCCGGCAACGGGGTCTCCGTGGCCACCTGCGTCCGGGCGGCCGGCGGTCGCGCCTACCGGCTCACGACCAGGGTGGCCCCCGGAGGGAAGGTCGTCCTCGCACTTGAGCGGCTCGACGGCAGCGCGGCGGCGGTCACGACGCTGGCCACGGCGATGGCGCCGGCGACCGTCGCGGCCGGCCAGTACCTCACGGTGCGGTTCGACGTCAGCGGAACCAGCCCGGTGACGCTGTCCGGCAAGGCCTGGGTCCGCGGCTCCGCCGAGCCGGCCACCGTGGTCTCCGTCCAGGACTCCAGCGCCCAGCGGCTCGCCGCGGCGGGAGGCGTGGGCGTGTGGTCCTACGTCTCGGGCAGCTCGCAGCCGGCGACGGTGCGGTTCGACAACTACGCCGTCTCCACGACGGGCACCACCACGCCCACGACGCCCACCACGCCCACCACGCCCACCACGCCGGCCTCGGCCGGCTCCGCGACGGTCGGCTCCACCTCGTACGCCGTGCCGGCCGGCGCCGTCGTCGTCTCGCCCTCGGGGTCGGACTCCGCGGCCGGGACGCTGGCCGCACCCGTGCGCACGGTCGCGCGCGCGGTCGCCATCGCCCCGTCCGGCACGACCATCGTGCTGCGCGCGGGCAGCTACCACGAGAGCGTGATGCTGCCCAAGGAGAAGACGCTCACCGTGCAGGCCTACCCCGGCGAGGCCGCCTGGCTCGAAGGCAGCTCGGTGGTCACGGGCTTCACCAAGAGCGGGAGCGCCTGGGTCAGGTCCGGCTGGACGACCTCCTTCGACCGCAGCCCGACCTATGCCAGGGGCGCGCCCGACAGCACCACGCCGGCGTACCAGTGGATCAACGCCGGCTACCCGTACGCCGCCTGGCCGGACCAGGTATGGGTGGACGGCACCGCCCTGACCCAGGTCGGCAGCGCCGCCGCAGTCACGACCGGCACGTTCTACGTCGACTACGCAGCCGACAGGCTCTACGTCGGCACCGACCCGACCGGGAGGACGGTGCGTTCCAGCGACCTGGTCGTCGGGATGACCGTGCTGGGCAACGGCAGCGTCGTCCGCGGCATCGGCATCCGCAGGTTCGCCCCCTCGGTGCCGGACATGGGGACCCTGCGGCTGTTCGGTCCCAACGTCCGGGTGGAGAACGTCGAGGTCTCCGACAACGCCAACGGCGGCGTGACCGTCAACGCGTCCGGCGTCACCCTCGACCGGGTGAGCAGCCTGCGCAACGGCCAGGTCGGCTTCCACGCGCATCGGTCGGACAACCTGACCGCCACGTCGGTCCGCTCGGAGTACAACAACCGCGAGCGGTTCAACCCCGCGCCCGCCGCCGCCGGCTGGAAGGTCACCACCAGCCGCAACGTGACGGTCAGGAACAGCGTCTTCGCCAACAACTACGCCAGCGGCATCTGGTTCGACGAGTCGGTCTACAACGTGAGCGTCTCGGGCAGCAGCATGTTGGGCAACAGCAGGCACGGGCTGGTGTTCGAGCTCTCCGCCAAGGCGACCGCGGTCGGCAACGTCGTCTCCGGGAACCTCGAGACCGGCCTGCTGGTCCTGGACAGCTCCCAGGTGTCGCTGTGGAACAACAGCGTGCGCGGCGGACTGCTCCCGGTCCGGATCGCGGACGGCGCCCGCACCGCCGCGACGTACGCCGACGTGACCGGCGTCATGAAGGACGTGGAGGTCAAGAACAACGTCGTCGGCGAGATCCGGCAAGGCGACAACTGGTGCGGCGTGGTGTGCTTCCTCGACGACCGGAGGACCAGCACTGCCGCGCAGATGAACGGCCGCTTCGACGGCAACGTCTACCACCGCACCTCGACGTCCGTGCCGGCGAACCTGCTCCGCTGGGCCGGCGGCAGCGCCCCGCAGGACTACAAGACCCTGGCGGCCTTCCGGTCCGCGACCGGACAGGAGGCCTCCGGTGCCGAGGTCACGTCGGGCACGTCGGTGATCCGTTCCGACGGCACGTACACCGGCGTCGTCCCGGCCGGCGTGACGGTGCCGGCCACCGTCGCCGCCCTGCTTGGCGTGGCCACGGGGACGAAGCTGGTCGGCCCGGTGCGCTGATCCAGGCCGTGGCCCCCCGGCGGGGGACGTTCGTCACACCGGCATGGTCCGGGCGGTGTCGACGCATCATCCGAGTTAGCCATGTTCGTGGCGTTTTCTGTGGTTTGGCGCCTTCCTGCGTCATAGTTGAGGATCGGGCCCGTCTCTGTCTTGGCCCGCTCGGGCATCCCTCAACCCTGCACAGGAGC
>JBIOUF010000137.1:0-19128 GCA_044866695.1 Nocardioidaceae bacterium
ACCCGCTGCTTCCGCGCCGTCGTGCGGCCGCGCCCCGCGGCGGTCCCCGACCAGGACGTGGCGCAGGAGCAGCCCGGTCCCTCCGACGACCCCGACGCGGCGGCCACGCTCATCGACTTCCGCTAAGGCTGGCTCCACGCTGGGCTCGGCGGTGGTCGGCTTCGTGACGCTCGCTCCGCGGTTCCTGAAGAGGGCGACGATGGAGCCCGTCTCGAAGAGCGCCTTCCTCAACCACCGAAACACCGCTGGCGTCTGGCACATCCCGGTGGTTGAGGAGCGAGCCGCCAGGCGAGCGTCTCGAAACCACCGGCGTCTGGCGGGGTCCCAGCCCTCGTGCCGGTGGTTTCGAGACGGGCTCGCAAGCTCGCCCTCCTCAACCACCGGGGGGCTCGCAAGCTCGCTCCTCAGCCCACGTCGAGACGGGCTCGCTCCGCGGTTCCTGAGGAGGGCGACGAAGGAGCCCGCCTCGAAGGGCGCCCTCCTCAACCACCATGGGCGGGGCGGGCTGGCCATAGGGTTTCGCCATGGTGGCGTGGAACCGCCGCGGGCGGCTGGGCACGGAGGCCGACCGGGCGACGTTCCGCACGCTGCACACCGCGAACCTCGCCGCCGCCGAGCTGCGCCACGGCCTGGACCGTCGGGCGGCGGAGCGGTCCGCGCGGTACCTGCGGACACTGCTCGAGGTCCCCTCCGTGGCGCTCACCGACACCGGCCGGACGCTGGCCTGGGACGGTGGCTACCAGCACCACGCCGCCCAGGCGGGACGGCTGGCGGCGGTCCTGGCCGAGGGCTCCGACGGCGCCACGCAGGTCCACGACCGCCGGGACCTGTCCTGCGACCAGGCCGGGTGCGACGTACGCCATGCCGTGGTGGCTCCCCTGATCGTCTCCGACGTCGTGGTCGGCACCCTGCAGGTGTTCACGCCCGTCGCCGGCGCGGGGCTGGTCCGGGCCGCCGAGGAGGTCGCCGCCTGGGTCTCCGGGCAGCTCGCCCTCGCCGAGCTCGACGCCAGCCGCACCCGGATCATGGAGGCCGAGGTGCGCGCGCTCCGGGCCCAGATCAGCCCGCACTTCATCTACAACTCCCTCAGCGCGATCGCGTCGTTCGTCCGCACCGACCCCGAGCGGGCCAGAGAGCTGCTGCTGGACTTCGCCGACTTCACCCGGTACTCGTTCCGCACGCACGGCGAGTTCACGACGCTGGCGGAGGAGCTGCGCTCGATCGAGCGGTACCTGATGCTCGAGAAGGCCCGGTTCGGCGACCGGCTGCACGTGACCCTGCGGGTCGCGCCGGAGGTCCTGCCCGTGACGGTCCCGTTCCTGTGCCTGCAGCCGCTGGTGGAGAACGCCGTCCGGCACGGCCTGCAGGCCAAGGCCGGACCGGGCCGCATCGAGATCGTCGCGGAGGACCGCGACCAGGAGGCGGTCATCTCCGTCGAGGACGACGGTGCCGGGGAGGACCCGGACAAGGTTCGCCGGGCGCTCGCCGGCGACGCCTCCAGCGACTCGGTCGGGCTGGGCAACGTCGACGCCAGGCTGCGCTCCACGTTCGGCGACGACTACGGCCTGGTCGTTGAGACGGCGCTCGGAGCGGGTACCAGGGTTATCGTGCGGGTGCCGAAGTTCGCCCCAGGAGTTCGCGCATGAGCGAGCGAAGCGAGCCGACAAGCTTGTGTAGACGACCACAGGCCACCGCACCGCGGCGCTGGCGACCGCTGCGCCAGCGGTTGTCGGGGGCATGGCCGGGCCACCGGGAGCACGCCAGCCACTGCACGACGGGACCCGGGGGACGGCAGTGACCACCCAGAACAGCGCGTCGGCCGCGCCACGACGGCTCCGGGTGCTGGTCGTCGACGACGAGCGGCCGGCGTTGGACGAGCTGGCCTGGCTGCTCGGCCGCGACGAGCGGGTCAGCAGCGTGGTCACCGCGGACTCCGCCGCGGACGCGCTGCGTGTGCTGCAGGAGGAGCCGGTCGACGCGGTTTTCAGCGACGTCGCGATGCCCGGGCTCACCGGGCTCGACCTGGCCAAGGTGCTCAGCCGGTTCCGGCACCCGCCGCCGGTGGTGTTCGTCACCGCACACGAGCAGCACGCCGTCGACGCGTACGCCCTGGAGGTCGTCGACTACGTGCTCAAGCCGGTCCGCGACGAGCGGCTGGCAGAGGCGGTACGCCGGGTGATGTCGTCGGCCGCGCCGGGTGACGGGCAGCCGGACGACAGCATCCCGGTCGAGCTGGGCGGGGTCACCCGCTTCGTGCGCCGCTCCGAGGTCCGGTACGTCGAGGCGCACGGCGACTACGCCCGGCTGCACACCCCCACCGGCAGCCCGCTGATCCGGGTCCCGCTGACCACCTTGGAGGAGGAGTGGCGAGACGCCGGGTTCGTGCGCATCCACCGCTCCCATTTGGTGGCGCTGGCCCATGTCGCGGAGGTGCGCACCGACGGCGGCCGGTGCACGGTCGTGGTGGACGGCGAGGAGCTCACGGTCTCCCGCCGGCACACGCGCGCGCTGCGCGACCTGTTGGTCCGCCGGGCCAAGCCCGGCCGGTCGTGACCACCGCGAGCCCGCCGCCGGCGGAGCCGCCGCGGCGGGTGCGGGTCACCAGTCCCCGCACGACGGCACGCCGCTCGCGCCGGGTCACCCCTGCCTCGGCGATCGACGCGCAGACCAGGGTCGGGGAGATGTACATGGCGGCACTGCTGCACAGCCAGCTCCGGCTGGCGGCCGCCGTCCTCGCGGCGGTCGGCATCGTCGTCGCGGGGCTGCCGCTGCTGTTCTGGCTGGTCCCCGCCACGGTCGACGCGGAGCTGCTCGGCGTACCCGTGCCGTGGCTGCTGCTGGGCTTCGCGGTCTACCCGTTCCTGCTCGGCTGCGGCTGGGTCTACATCCGCGCCGCCGAGCGCAACGAGCGGGCGTTCACCTCCGTGGTCGCCCCGATCGAGGGCGGGGAGACCCGGTGAGCTCCACCTGGGGGCTGGTCGCCGTCGCCCTGGTGTCGCTGGCGACGCTGGCGATCGGCGCGTACGGCTGGCGGTTCTCCCGCACCACCAGCGACTTCTTCGTCGCCTCCCGGTCGGTGCGACCCGCGCTCAACGCCAGCGCGATCGGCGGGGAGTACCTCTCCGCGGCGTCGTTCCTCGGTGTCGCGGGCCTGGTGCTCGCGTTCGGCGCGGACATGCTGTGGTACCCGGTGGGGTGGACCGCCGGCTACCTGGTGCTCCTGGTGCTGGTCGCGGCGCCGCTGCGCCGGTCCGGCGCCTACACGCTGCCGGACTTCGCGGAGGGGCGCCTGGAGTCGCGGCTGGCCCGCCGGGTGTCGTCGCTCCTCGTGGTCGCGATCGGGTGGCTGTACCTGATGCCGCAGTTCCAGGGCGCCGGGCTCTCCCTGGCCACCGTGGCCGGCACCGAGCCCTGGGTCGGCGGCCTGCTGGTCGGCGCGGTGGTTCTGGTCAACGTCTTCTTCGGCGGGATGCGCAGCATCACCTTGGTCCAGGCGTTCCAGTACTGGCTCAAGCTCACCGCGCTGCTGGTGCCACTGATGTTCCTGCTCGCGGTCTGGGTGGGCGACGGGGCCGCCTCCCCCGCCGCGGCCGGCGGGCCGTCCGGCGCGGGCTGGGCGGACCCGCTGGCCTCGACCGGCGACCATGCGCTGTACACCACCTACTCGATCATCGTCGCGACCTTCCTCGGCACGATGGGCCTGCCGCACGTGGTGGTCCGCTTCTACACCAACCCCGACGGCCGGGCCGCGCGGCGTACGACGCTGGTCGTGCTCGGCCTGCTCGGCGTCTTCTACCTGCTTCCGCCGATGTACGGCGCGCTCGGCCGCATCTACGCGCCCGACCTGGTCGCGGAGGGTCGCAGCGACGCGGTCGTCCTGGAGCTGCCGGCCCGGATGATAGGCGGGCTGGCCGGCACGCTGCTGTCCTCGCTGACCACCGCGGGGGCGTTCGCGGCGTTCCTGTCCACCTCCAGCGGCCTGACCATCGCGGTGGCCGGGGTGCTCAGCCAGGACGTCACTGGCCGCCGGCTGCGCGGCGTGCGGGCGTTCCAGGCCGCCGCGGTCGTCGCGGTGGCCGTGCCGCTGCTGCTTGCCGTCGCCGCCGAGGGGGTCGGCGTCGCCCGGGCCGTGGGGCTCGCCTTCGCGGTGGCGGCCTCGACGTTCTGCCCGCTCATCGTTCTTGGCATCTGGTGGCGGCGGCTCACCGACCTGGGCGCGGTCGCCGGCATGCTCGCGGGCGGGGCGCTGTCGGGCGCCGCCGTCGTCGACACCCTGCTGGCCCGGGAGCACGACGGCTGGACTGCGGCGCTGCTCGCGCATCCGGCCGCGTGGACCGTCCCCGCGGCGTTCCTGGTCATGGTGGCGGTCTCCCTCCTCACCCCGCGGCGGCTCCCCAAGGACGTGTCCCGGACGATGGTCCGGCTGCACACCCCCGAGGCGGTGGACCTGGACCGCGGCGCGGTGCCGGGCTGATCCAGACCGCGCCCGGCGCCCCTGCCACTCGTCGTACCGGACCGACCACTCGGCGCGTGACCTGCGCCACCCGGCGCGCCGGGGCCGTCGCGCCCTCGCCGCGCGCCGCCAGTGCTTCCTACCGTGACTGCGATCACAGCGGGGCCAGCGGTGGCCTGCGCTTCGGCCCGACCCGACGAGGTGAGACTGGTGAGCGGCACACATCAGAGTTCGGGGCACCAGGTCTATGAGGACCTACACGCCTCCCAAGACTTCCACGAGCTGCGGCGCCGGTTCCGCAGCTTCGTGTTCCCGTACACGGCGGCCTTCCTGCTGTGGTACCTGCTCTACGTCGTGATGTGCAACTGGGCCACGGACTTCATGGACACCAAGCTGGTCGGCCACATCAACGTGGCGCTGGTCTTCGGCCTGCTGCAGTTCGTGACCACGTTCGCCATCGCCTGGCGCTACTCCCGGTTCTCCGCGGCGAAGCTGGACCCGCTGGCCGCCGAGCTGGTGGACCGCTACACCAAGGAGGTGGCCAAGTGAGCACCCAGACCCTGACCACCGTCCTGTTCCTCTCCGTCGTCGCCCTCACCGTCGGCATCACCATCTGGGCCAGCCGGCAGACCTCCGGCGCCACCGACTACTACGCCGGCGGCCGCTCGTTCAGCGGCTTCCAGAACGGCCTGGCGATCAGCGGCGACTACATGTCCGCCGCGTCGTTCCTGGGCATCTCCGGCGCCATCGCCCTGTTCGGCTACGACGGCTTCCTGTACTCGATCGGCTTCCTGGTGGCCTGGCTGGTGGCCCTGCTGCTGGTCGCCGAACTGCTGCGGAACTCCGGCCGGTACACCATGGCCGACCAGCTGGCCTACCGCATGAGGCAGCGCCCGGTCCGCACCGCCGCGGCGACCAGCACCGTCGCGGTCTCGATCTTCTACCTGCTCGCGCAGATGGTGGGCGCCGGGTCTCTGGTGGCGCTGCTCCTCGGCGTCGACAGCGGCACCCTGAAGAACCTGGTCATCGTCGGCGTGGGCCTACTGATGATCTTCTACGTCACGGTCGGCGGCATGAAGGGAACCACCTGGGTGCAGATCGTGAAGGCGGTCCTGCTGATGTCCGGCACCGTCTTGATCACCGTCCTGGTGCTGTGGAAGTTCCACTTCAACTTCTCCGACCTGCTCGGCACCGCGGCGGAGAACTCCGGCAAGGGCGAGGCGTTCCTGCAGCCGGGCCTGCGGTACGGCACGACGCTGACCAGCAAGATCGACTTCATCAGCCTCAGCATCGCCCTGGTGCTGGGCACGGCCGGCCTGCCGCACATCCTGATCCGCTTCTACACGGTCCCGACGTCGCGCGACGCGCGCAAGTCGGTGCTCTGGGCGATCGGGCTGATCGGCTCCTTCTACCTGATGACGCTGGCGCTGGGCTTCGGCGCGGCCGCGCTCCTGGACACCGGCGAGGGTAGCGAGGTGGCCGCCTCCGGCGGCAACCTGGCGTCACCACTGCTGGCGGAGGCGGTCGGTGGTGGTGAAGGGTCCACGGGAGGCGCGGTCCTGCTCGCGCTGATCTCCGCCGTCGCCTTCGCCACCATCCTCGCCGTCGTCGCCGGCCTGACGCTGACCAGCGCGTCCAGCGTCGCGCACGACCTCTACGCCAACGTGGTGAAGAAGGGCACCGCGTCGGAGAAGGACGAGGTCCGGGTCGCCAGGATCGCCGCGTTCGTGATCGGCGGCATCGCCATCGCTTTGGCCATTCCGGCCCAGAAGCTGAACATCGCGTTCCTGGTGGCCCTCGCCTTCGCAGTCGCGGCCTCGGCCAACCTGCCCTCCATCCTGTACAACCTGTTCTGGAAGCGGTTCAACACCCGCGGGGCGACCTGGTCGATCTACGGCGGCCTGGTCTCCTCGCTCGCGCTGGTGTTCTTCTCGCCGGTGACGTCCGGCAAGGGGGTCAACCCGGTCACGGGCGCGAGCCTGTCGCTGTTCCCCGCGGACGTCGACTTCCACTGGTTCCCCCTGGAGAACCCCGGTCTGGTCTCGATCCCGCTCGGCTTCTTCTTCGGCTGGCTGGGGACCGTCACGTCCAAGGACCCGGAGGCGGTGGCGGCCTACGACGAGCTCGAGGTCCGGTCGCTGACCGGGGCCGGCGCCGAGGCGGCGGTGCACCACTGACCGGGGCCCGACCCATCCGTCGCACCCCTCACGCCGGGCCGGCCCGCCGCCGACGGGCCGGCCCGGCGGCCCCCATACCGACCAGTGGCCACGATGCCTAGGCTGACGAGAGGAACCGACATGTCCACCAGGGGAGCCCACGTGACCGAGCAGCAGAAGTCAGAAGGCCTGGAGAACCTCCTCCACGAGGAGCGCCGGTTCGACCCTCCGGCCGAGCTCGCCGCGAACGCGAACATCACCGACGAGGCGTACGCCGCGGCCGCCGCGGACCGGCTGGGCTACTGGGCGAAGCAGGCCGAGCGGGTGACCTGGGCCGAGCCGTTCACCGACGTGCTGGACTGGTCCGACCCGCCGTTCGCGAAGTGGTTCGTGGGGGGGAGGCTCAACGCCGCGTACAACTGCGTGGACCGTCACGTCGAGGCGGGCAAGGGCGACAAGGTGGCCATCCACTGGGTGGGCGAGCCCGGGGACACCCGCGACCTCACCTACGCCGAGCTCGAGGACGAGGTCTGCAAGGCCGCCAACGCGCTCACCGAGCTGGGGGTCCGCACCGGGGACCGGGTGGCCATCTACATGCCGATGATCCCCGAGGCGATCGTCGCGATGCTGGCCTGCGCGCGGGTCGGCGCACCGCACACCGTGGTCTTCGGCGGCTTCTCCGCGGACGCGCTGATGAACCGCATCCAGGACTGCGACGCCCGCGTCGTTGTCACCTCCGACGGTGGCTACCGCCGGGGCAGCCCGTCGGGGCTGAAGCCGGCCGTGGACGAAGCCGTCAAGTCCTGCCCCGACGTCCGGCACGTGCTAGTGGTGCGGCGCACCGGCCAGGACGTCGCCTGGGACGCCGACCGCGACGTGTGGTGGCACGAGCTGGTCGACCGGCAGCCGACCGACCACGTCCCGGAGGCGTTCGACGCCGAGCACCCGCTCTACGTCATGTACACCTCGGGCACGACCGGGAAGCCGAAGGGCATCCTGCACACCACGGGCGGCTACCTGGTCGGCACGGCGTACACCTTCGACGCGATCTTCGACCACAAGGCCGACACCGACGTCTACTGGTGCACCGCGGACATCGGCTGGGTCACCGGCCACTCCTACATCGTGTACGGCCCGCTCGCCAACGGGGTGACCCAGGTGCTCTACGAGGGCACGCCGGACACCCCGCACAAGGGCCGCTGGTGGCAGATCATCGCCGAGCACGGCGTGACCGTGTTCTACACGGCGCCCACGGCGATCCGCACGTTCATGAAGTGGGGCAGGGAGATCCCCGCCGAGCACGACCTGTCCTCGCTCCGCCTGCTCGGCAGCGTCGGGGAGTCGATCAACCCCGAGGCATACATGTGGTACCGCGAGGTGATCGGCGGCGACCGGTGCCCGATCGTGGACACCTGGTGGCAGACCGAGACCGGCATGATCATGATCAGCCCGCTCCCCGGCGTGACCTCCGGCAAGCCGGGGTCCGCGATGACCCCGATCCCGGGCGTCTGCGCCGACGTGGTCGACGACATGGGCGAGCCGGTGCCGAACGGGGGCGGCGGCTACCTGGTGCTCACCGAGCCCTGGCCGGCGATGCTGCGCACCATCTGGGGCGACGACCAGCGGTTCAAGGACACCTACTGGGCCAGGTTCCCGGGCCGCTACTTCGCCGGCGACGGCGCCAAGAAGGACGAGGACGGCGACATCTGGCTGCTCGGCCGGGTGGACGACGTGATGAACGTGTCCGGTCACCGGCTCTCCACCACCGAGATCGAGTCGGCCCTGGTGTCCCACCCGAAGGTCGCCGAGGCCGCGGTGGTCGGCGCCACCGACGACACCACCGGCCAGGCGGTCTGCGCCTTCGTCATCCTGGTCGAGTCCGCCGGCGACGGGGGTGCCGACATCGTCGCGGAGCTGCGCGGCCACGTCGCCAAGGAGATCGGCGCGATCGCCAAGCCCCGCCAGCTGATGGTGGTGCCCGAGCTGCCCAAGACCCGCTCCGGGAAGATCATGCGCCGCCTGCTTCGCGACGTCGCCGAGCACCGCGAGGTCGGCGACGTGACCACCCTGGCCGACTCCTCGGTGATGAACCTGATCAAGACCGGTCTGGAGGCGGGATCCGAGGAGGGCTGACGCCGTCCGCCGGCCTGGTTGTGGCCGATAACCGCAGGCTGTCTCGGCGTGTCGCCGCAGTCTGAGGCCACAACCGCACGGCCGTGCAGGCATCGGCCACAACCACGCCGACCGGACCACCATGGCTGAGCCGCGTCGCACCTTCCTGGCCCGCCAGTCCCCCGGCGAGAGCACGTTCCTCGGGGACCTGCTCCGCAAGGAGACCGTCGGCGGTGGCGTGGTGCTGGTGGCCGCGGTCGTCGCGGTTGTGTGGGCGAACTCGCCGTGGGCCGCGGCGTACCAGGCGTTCTGCGACACCCGGCTCGGCCCGCTCGACCTGCGGCACTGGGCCTCCGACGGCGCCCTGACGCTGTTCTTCTTCGTCGCCGGGCTGGAGCTCAAGCGGGAGCTCGTCGTCGGGTCGTTGCGCCGGCCGGCGGACGCCCTGGTCCCCATGGTGGCCGCGGCCGCCGGCGTCCTCACCCCGGCCCTGGTGTACGTCGCGGTGAACCTGGCCGCCGACGGGGACCTGCGCGGCTGGGCGGTGCCGGCCGCCACCGACATCGCCTTCGCCCTCGCCGTGCTGGGTGTGGTCGGCTCGGGGCTGCCGGGGGAGCTGCGCGCGTTCCTGCTCACCCTGGCGGTGGTCGACGACCTGATCGTCATCGTCCTCATCGCGGTGCTGTTCAGCGACGACATCGCGCTGCTTCCGCTGCTGCTGGCCGCCGTCGGGCTCGCCGTCTACGCCTTGCTGCAGCGGCTGCGGGGCGAGTCGTGGCTGTGGTACGTGCCGCTCTCGCTGGCGATCTGGTGGTGCGTCCACGAGAGCGGGGTCCACGCGACCGTGGCCGGCGTGGCGATGGGGCTGCTCACCCGGGTGCGGCCGGACCCGGGCGAGGACCGGTCCCCGGCGGAGGCGCTGGAGCACCGGCTCACCCCGTTCTCGGCGGGCCTCGCGGTGCCGTTCTTCGCGCTGACCAGCGCGGGCGTGGAAATGCACCCGGGCTCCCTGGCCGGCGACCCGGTCGCCCTGGGCGTCCTGCTCGGCCTGGTCGTCGGCAAGCCGGTCGGCGTCCTCGCCGGCGCGGCGGTGGTGGTCCGGCTGACCCGTGCCGAGCTCGGCTCGGACCTGACCTGGCGCGACCTGGCGGGAGCGGCGGTGCTGGCTGGCGTGGGGTTCACCGTCGCCCTGCTGGTCGCCGAGCTGTCCTTCCCCGAGGCCCAGGCGGCGGCGGCAAAGACCGCGGTGCTCGCGGCGTCCGTCGTCTCGGCGCTGCTCGCCGCCGTGGTTCTGCGGCGTCGTCGCCGGGCACACGCGAGCCGTGGCCTAGGGTGAGCCTTCGAAGGAGGACCGATGACCGACATCAGCCGCACCTCGGCCGTGCAGACACCGGCGCCCACGGTGCCGGAGGAGCCCAGCATCGGCACGCTCGTCGCCGAGGCCAGCCGGGACGTGTCGACGCTGCTGCGCACCGAGATCGCGCTGGCCAAGGCAGAGCTCAAGGTCAGCGCGCGGGCCGGCGGCGCGGCCGTCGGGCTGTTCGGCGGGGCCGCGTACCTGCTCGTGCTCGCCACCGTGATGTTCTTCGTGGCCGTCGCGTACTTCCTGCACATGACCGGGCTGGACCTCGCCTGGTGCTTTCTCATCGTGTTCGGCCTGCTGGTCCTGCTCGCGGCGCTGCTCGGGTTCCTCGGCTACCGGAAGGTGCGCCGGGTCAAGCCGCCCGAGCGGGCGATCACCCAGGCCCAGGAGACCAAGAAGGTGTTCCTCGAGAGGGGCTGACGTCAAGCGCAGTCGCCGGTGCTGACCTCGGCGTCGTTGGTGAGCCCGGCCGCCGCGGCGGCGGCGACCTGGTCGGCGGTGAGCGCGTACCCGGTGTCGACGTCGGTCACCGAGGCGGCGAAGATCACCCCGAGCACCCGGCCGCGCAGGGACACCAGCGGACCGCCGGAGTTGCCGGGCCGGATCTGGGAGCGCACGGAGTACACCTCGCGGACGACCGCGCCGGTGTCGTAGATGGTGGGGCTGCGCAGCCGCTGCTGCGCGCGGATCCGCGCGCCCCGGACGTCGAACGGCCCGTCCTGGGGGTAGCCCAGAACCGCCGCGGCCGTGCCCGGGGGCTTCGGGGTCCGGTCGAAGCGCAGGTACGGCGCGTCCAGGCCGTCCACCGCGAGGACGGCGACGTCGAGCGCCGGGTCGTAGTGGACGACCCGGGCGTCGAGCTCCTCCTCACCGACCTGCACGTGCGGGTCGCCCACCCCGGCCACGACGTGCGCGTTGGTCATCAGCCGGTCCGGTGCGTAGGCGAACGCGGTGCCTTCGATGCCGCGACCGCAGGCGTTCTCGCCGCGCAGCTTCACCACGGCGTCCGCTGCCGCGGCGACCTGCGGGTCGCGGGCCACGCGGGCCGGGGGCGGGGCCACCTCGACGATGCGCTCGGGGGCGAACGGCTCGAGGTACCGCGGGAAGACGCTGGTGCCCACGACCTCGTTGAAGGACTGCAGGGCCCGCACCGCCTCCGGCGGCATCACCTGGTCGACCCGGGCCAGCACCTCCGAGGCCCGCACCTCCTGGGTCACCCACGGCAGCCGGGCCCCGCTGGCGGCGACGCCGAGGGCCCACGCCACCACCAGCACGGCGACGACGCTGAGCGCGGCGCCGCCGATGGCGTCCAGGGCCCGAGCCGGCTGCCAGGTGATCCGGTCCCGGATGCGGCCGCCGACGTGGGACAGGATCGCCTGGCCGAACGTCGCGCACACCAGCACCACGAACAGCGCCCCCAGCGAGACCCACACCGAGGGCTGGGCCTCGCCGAACAGCCGCGGGGTGAGCCAGATGCCCAGCAGCCCGCCGAGCAGCAGCCCGGCGGTCGAGAAGGCACCGCAGACGAAGCCCTGCCAGTAGCCGGAGATCGCGTAGGCGGCGACCAGGACCAGCAGCACCCAGTCCAAGGCGTTCACCGCCGGTCACCCGGCCCGTCCTCGCCGGGCCGGTGCTCGCGGTCGAGGTCGAGGTAGTCGGCGGGCACCAGCCCGGCGGCGACCGGGTCGAACTCCTCCCCCGGGGGGACCTCGACGCCCAGCATGGCGGCCAGGCGCCTCCAGTCCACCATCCGCTCGGGGAGGCGGCGCACCCTGGTGCGGTCCCACGCGCGGGCCCAGCCGACGTGCTCGAGGAGCGCGTCGACGATGCCGGCGGTGAAGCCCCAGAGCAGGACGTCGCCCTCGGGGCCGATCATCCACCCCGGGCCGTCCCATCCCATCGGGTGTCGCACCGTGAACCGACGCCCGGGGTCCGCCAGCGCGCTGACCGACACCCGGTAGGCCGCGTGCACCTCGTCGGGGTTGGGCCGCAGCGGCCGGTCCCCGGCCCAGTGCGCGAGCACGGGCGCCACCGCGAAGTTGGTCGGCGGCAGCCACAGCCGCGGCAGCACCGCGAAGACCTGGATCCAGTCCGGCTGGATGCCGGTCTCCTCCCAGGCCTCCCGCTGCGCGGCCTCGACGGCTGACTCGCCGGGGTCCAGCGAGCCGCCGGGGAAGGACACGTGGCCGGGCTGGGACCGCATGTGGTGCGCGCGCTCGGTGAGCAGGAGGTCCGGGCCGTCGGGCCCGTCGCCGAACAGGATCAGGACGGCGCCCTCGCGCGGCGGCGGGTCCTCGGGCGGCTCGTAGCCGCTCAGGTCCCGGCCCCGGATGGTGCCGGCGGCCCGGCGCAGCGGCTCGAGCCAGGCCGGGAGCTCGCTCACGCTCCCACCTCGACCCCGGTGTGGTCGGCGACCAGGCCGGCGAGCTCGGCGAAGTCGCCCACGCGCCCGGGGAGGAACGTGACGCTGCCGCCGGCGTCGACCAGCAGCAGCCCGGGCAGCCCCACCAGCCGGTAGTGCTCGCCCAGCGAGCCCTCGGGGTCGGCCACCTGCCAGAACGTCGCCCCGGTGGTCCCCAGCAGGTCGAGCGCGGCGTCGGGCCGGACGTCTTCGAAGTCGACGCCGAGCACGGTGAGCCGGCCCTCGGTCTGCTCGTGCAGCCGCTGGAACAGCGGCAGCTCCTTGCGGCACGGGCCGCACCAGGACGCCCACACGCTGACCACGGCGGGGCCGGGGACCGCGGCCAGGTCCACCTGCCGGCCCCCACCGAGGCAGGGCAGGGCGAGGTCCGGCAGCCCGTGCTGCCCGGTGCCGGCGGGGTCGTCCAGGCGAGGGCAGGGCTCCACGCCGGCCGCCTGCTTGGCCGCCCGGAGCGCCGGTGAGTCCACCTCGACCCTGCTGTCGAAGGAGACCGCCGGCTCCTCCGCGGCGCCGCACCCGGCCAGCAGGACGAGCGTGAGCAGCGCTCCCAGACTCGGCCGGATGCGGGACGCGGTCACGCCCGCCCCTCGGTGCGGACCAGCGTCGCGGCCTTCACCGGGTCGACCGGACCTTCGCCGTACGACGGGCACCACCGCGCCACCGGGCAGACCCCGCAGGCCGGGTTGCGGGCATGGCAGATCCGCCGGCCGTGCCAGATCAGGTGGTGGCTCAGCATCGTCCAGTCCCGCTTGGGGAATAGCGCGCCGATCTCGTGCTCCACCTTGACCGGGTCGGTCTGCGTGGTCCAGCCGAGCCGACGGGCCAGCCGGCCGACGTGGGTGTCGACGGTGATGCCCGGGACGCCGAACCCGTTGCCCAGCACGACGTTGGCGGTCTTGCGGCCGACCCCGGGCAGCGTGACCAGGTCGTCCAGGCGGGGCGGCACCTGCCCGTCGTACCGCTCGACCAGGGCCTGGGACAGGGCGAGCAGCGTGTCGGCCTTCACCCGGAAGAAGCCGGTCGGGCCGACGACCTGCTCCAGCTTCTCCCGGTCCGCGCCGGCCATCGCCCGCGCGTCGGGGTACAGCGCGAACAGGGTCGGGCTGACCGCGTTGACCCGGCGGTCCGTCGTCTGCGCGGAGAGCACCGTGACCACCAGGAGCTGGAACGGGTCGGCGAAGTCGAGCTCGATGGTGGCGTCCGGATAGGTCTCCGCGAGCACCCGGTTCACCTTGCGAGCCCTGCGGACGAGGGCGGTGTCGGGCACGAGAGACAGGGTACGTCGGGGCGTGGCCCGGCCGGCCCCACAACCGGCCGCCCCGGCCCGACGTCCCATACGACAGAATGTGAGACGTGCCATGCCCGGGCAGGAGGCTCGGTGGGCCGGAGGAGGTCTCGTGGAGAACGACGTGCTGCGCCAGGCGACGCTGTTCAGCGCGCTCGACGACGAGGCGGCCACGGCGTTGCGGGCCTCCATGTCCACCACCCGGCTGCGCCGCGGCGAGGTGCTGTTCCGGGAGGGCGACTCCGGCGACCGGCTTTACATCGTGGTCGACGGCAAGGTGAAGCTGGGCCGCACCTCCTCCGACGGTCGCGAGAACCTGCTGGCCATCCTCGGCCCCGGCCAGATGTTCGGCGAGCTGTCCCTGTTCGACCCGGGCCCCCGCTCGGCCACCGTCACGGCGGTCACCGACACGTCGTTCTACTCGCTGTCGCACGAGGACCTGCTGCGGTGGCTCGACGGCCGGCCGGGGGTGGCCCGCGGCCTGCTCGCCCAGCTCGCCGGCCGGCTGCGCCGCGCCAACGACGTGGTCGCGGACCTGGTGTTCTCCGACGTCCCGGGCCGGGTGGCCAAGGCGCTGCTCGACCTCGCCGACCGGTTCGGCCGCACCGCCGACGACGGGGTCCACGTCCACCACGACCTCACCCAGGAGGAGCTGGCCCAGCTGGTCGGCGCCTCCCGCGAGACCGTCAACAAGGCGCTCGCCGACTTCGCCAGCCGCGGCTGGCTGCGGCTCGAGCCCCGGTCCGTGGTGATCATGGACGTCGAGCGGCTGGCCCGCCGGGCTCGCTAGCCTCGCTCGCGTCGCTCGCGCAGGTACTCCAGCTGCGCGCGCACGGAGAGCTCCGCGGCTCCCCAGAGCACGGGGTCCACGTCGGCGTACACGTGCTCGACGACCTGTCGCGCGGTCGCACCCGCTCCGAGCGCCCGCAGCGCCTCCCTGACCTGCTCCAGCCGGTCCCGGCGGTGCGCGAGGTAGTGGTCCAGGGCAGCGAGGGCGTCGTCGATGACCGGGCCGTGGCCGGGCCACACCCGGGTCACCGCCGCCGCCTCGGCGAGGTCCCGCAGCCGGTGCAGCGAGCCCAGGTAGGCGCCCAGGCTGCCGTCCGGGTGCATCACCACCGTGGTCCCCCGCCCGAGCACGGTGTCCCCCGTCAGCACCGCCCGCTCCTGGGGCAGCACGAACGACAGCGAGTCGGCCGTGTGACCCGGGGTGCCCACCACGTGCACCTCGAGACCGTCGACCGCCACCACGTCACCGTCGTGCAGGCCCTCGGCGCCGAGCCGGTGCTGCGGGTCGAGCGCGCGGACGCCGCAGCCGAGCCGCTCCGCGAGCGCGCGGGCGCCCTCCGCGTGGTCCGGGTGACCGTGGGTCAGCAGCACCACCGCCGCCGGGCCGGCCGCCTCGGCGACGGCGTCTCGATGGGCCCGGTCGTCGGGGCCGGGGTCGACCACGACCGCCCGGGTGCCACCGGGCTCCCGGAGCACCCAGGTGTTGGTGCCGTCCAGCGTCATCGGGGAGGCGTTGGCCGCGAGGACGCAGCGCGCCCGGTCGCCGAAGGAGCCGCCGACCCAGCCGGCCGGACCGGCGGTCACGTCGGCTCGCGCAGGGCCAGGATCCGGTCGGGAAGCACCAGGTAGGCACCCTGGTCGTCGACCGCGACCTGCGGACGGACCGGGGTGAGGTCCCGGGTCGAGGCCGCGGCCAGCACGTCGGCCGCCGTGCGGTACTCGGCGAGCTCGAGGCACGTGGCGTACGTCGGCGGCAGCATCTGCAGCCGCCGCTCCGCCATCGCCGTCGTCGCCTCGGACACGCTGGTCCACTGGACCTGGTCGGACTCGCGCGAGACGTCGCGGGTGACCTGGCCCGCCGGAAGCGCCGCGACGAAGAACCGGGTGTCGTACCGCTTCGGCTCGACCACCGGGGTCACCCAGGTGCCCCACAGCCGGAGCAGGTCCGTGCGCACGGCCAGGCCGCGGCCGGCCAGGAAGTCGGTGAACGACAGCTCTCTGGCCTCCAGCCGTCGGCGGTCGTCCTCCCAGTCGTCGCCGGTGGTGTCGGCCACGATGCTGTCGCCGGTGTCGCCCGCGAGCAGCACTCCGGACTCCTCGAACGTCTCGCGCACCGCCGCGCAGACCAGGGCCCTGGCGTGCGCCTCGTCGGTGCGCAGCAGCGCCGCCCAGGCGGCCACGGACGGGCCGGCCCAGCCGACCTCCGCGTCGTAGTCGCGCGGGTCGACCCCGCCCCCCGGGAACACGCAGAAGCCGGCCGCGAACGCCATGTCGACACTGCGACGGAGCAGGTACACCTCCAGGCTTCCCGTGGTCCCGTTGCCGTCGCGCAGCAGGACCACGGTGCTGGCGTCGCGAGGCTCGGCCGGGGTGCGGGAGCCGTCCAGGAAGCCGCGAGCCGCCTCCGCGACCTCCGGCGGCAGCCGCATCGGCCTCACGCCACCTCCACGGTCAGCTCCACCTCCACCGGAGCGTCCAGGGGTAGCACCGGCACGCCGACCGCGCTGCGCGCGTGCCGTCCGGCGTCTCCGAAGGTCTCGCCGAACAGCTCCGAGGCGCCGTTGACGACCTGCGGCTGGCCGGTGAAGTCCGGCGTGGACGCCACGAACCCGACCACCTTGACCACCCGCACGACCGCCGACAGCTCGCCGACCTGCGCGCGCACGGCAGCCAGCGCGTTCAGCGCGCACTGGCGCGCGCACTCGGTCGCGACCTCCACGCTCACCTCGCCGCCCACCTTGCCGGCCGCGACCAGCGCGCCGTCGCGCAGCGGCAGCTGGCCAGAGGTCATCACCAGGCTGCCGGTGCGCACGGCGGGGACGTACGCCGCCACCGGAGCCGCCACCGCGGGCACGGCCAGCCCCATCTGGGCCAGCCGCTCCTCGGGTGTCACGGCTTGGGGCGCTTGAGGTAGGCGACCAGGTTCTCCGGGTTCATCCCGGGCACCACCTGGACCAGCTCCCAGCCGTCCTCGCCCCAGGTGTCCAGGATCTGCTTCGTCGCGTGCACCAGAACGGGAACCGTCACGTACTCGTACTTGACCATGCCCGGGACTCTAGCCAGGGGCGGGGCAGGGTGCGGACTCTAGTCGGTGCTGAGCCCGAAGCGGGCGACGACGTCGGCCAGCCAAGGGGTGTCGACGAACTCCAGGCCGTACTCGGCGGCCAGCGCCGCACCGCGCTCCGGGTCAGCCCACCCGACTCCAGCAGGTCGACCACAGCGCGGAAGAACTCCTCGAACCCGGCAGGGCTGATCACCTCGATCATGCGCGCGGGCTCCGAGCCGGCGTTCCACATGGCGTGCGCCTCCCCACGGGGCTTGGTGATGTAGCCGCCCGGGCCGAGGACGGCCTCCCGGTCCCCGGACCGGAAGCCGATCCGGCCCTCGGTCACGATCGAGTACTCGTCCTCCCTGGTGTGCAGGTGCGGGGGGACCAGGGCACCGGGCGGGAACCCATGCTCGACGATCGCCAGGGCCCCGCCGGTGTCGGCGCCCCACAGCTTGAAGTCCACCGTGATCGCGCCCAGGTTGCCCGCACGGCCCTGGCCCGGAGGGACCACCGTCAGGGGCGGAGGCGGTGTCCGGTTCTCCACCTGGCCCGGTGTGCCAGGGCGTGGGCGGTTCACGGCCGGTTCACGGCCGGTTCACGGCCGGGCCGGCCGGATCCGAGGGCCGCGATGTCGCGGGAGGGCCGGCGCGAGCGGTGTGCATGCCCACCAGTATCCCGCTCGGCTGCGTTGCCGAGCGTCGAGCCGTGCGGCCTGGGACGGAGCCGGCGCCGGCTTCTCGACGAAGCTGAGGCGTGTCCGGCTACGGCCAGCCCACCCCCGGCGCCGGCGCCGCGGCGACGAGGATCTGGCCGGTCCGCGCGGCGATCACGTCCGGCATCGCCTCGGTGCCGTGCCACTCGGCGGTCAGCATGAACAGGGTGCGGCGGTCCGGGCCGCCCAGCATCGCCGCGAAGCAGGGCCGGTCGAGCTGGATCGCCTCGAGCACCTCGCCGCCCTCGCGGATCCGCGCGCAGTCGTTGGTCATGGTGCTGCTGGAGGCCCAGATGCAGCCGTCGGCGTCCAGGCAGATGCCGTCCGGGCCCACGCCGTCGGCCCACACCCGCCGGTTCGACAGCGTGCCGTCCCCGGCGACGTCGAAGGCGGTGAGCCGAGCGGCGAACGACTCGGCCACGACGAGCGTCCGGTTGTCCGGGGAGACCACCATCCCGTTCGGAAACGCGATGTCGCCGGCGACCTCCCGGACGGTCCCGTCGGGCGTGACCAGCGCGATCTTCCCGGGCGCCTGCCCGCTGGACAGGACGGCCTCGAAGTCGGCGAAGTCGAAGTTCAGCGAGTTCACGTAGACGTTGCCGCGGCCGTCCACGGTCATCTCGCTCCACCCGTACGGCGACAGCCGGCTCAGGTCGGCATGGCGCACCCGCGAGCCGTCCGGCTCGATCCGGACCAGCTCGCTGCCGGTGACCAGCATCCGCCCGTCGGGTAGCCAGCCCGTCGCCCACCCCGCGCCTTCCGGTCCGGCCGCCACCACCTCGCTGGAGCCGTCGAGGTCCACCGCGACGATCTCCTCGGTGCCCCAGTTGGAGAACCAGAGCCGACCGTCGTGCCAGCGCGGGGACTCCGGCATCGCCAGCCCCTCGAGCAGCACCCGAGGTTCCAGGTCGTGGGAGGGGCTCGCGGCCATCCCGTCCTCCTTCGGTTTCGCGGTGCTCGACCGCTGATCTGGACCGCCGGCAGCCGTCGAACTCATCGCCGGCCAAACGCCCGAGGGCTAGTACCCCGTCAGACGCGGCACCGGGCGGCGTCCCGCGGGTGGCCCACCTGCTCGAAGAGGCGCGCCGCGTCCGCCAGCAGTCGGCCGGCCTCCGCCTGGTCACCCTCCGCTCGGACGACGTGGGCGCGCGCCTCGATGGTGGCCGCGGTCCACCACCAGGCGGGCCGCGACGGGGTCGCCGGCGACGGTGATCATCGTGCCGTAGAGCCGCTGGGGCGAGGTGGCCCATCAGCAACGTCGCCTCGCCGATCAGCGCGGAGGCAAAGGCGACCCCGCGCAGCGCGCCCACCTCTAGAGCGTGCCGGCGCAGCTCCTCGGCCTGCGCGATCACCTAGGAGGGCGAGCTTGCGAGCCCGTCTCGAAACCACCGGCACAAGGGCTGGGACCCCGCCACACGCCGGTGGTTTCGAGACGCTCGCCTAGTGTCCCGAGTTTCCAATTCGTTGGATAAGTCGTCCGAGGCTGGCGAGGATCTGGTCGGCGGTCTTGGTCCAGACGAAGGGCTTGGGGTTGTCGTTCCAGGCCTTGACCCAGTTTCGGATGTCG
>JBIOUF010000138.1:0-18105 GCA_044866695.1 Nocardioidaceae bacterium
TGACGTTGAAGGAGAACCTGCCCTGGAGGTAGCCGCGCATCTTCGCCTCCGGCGTCGCCGCGAAGAGCCGGCGGACGTGGTCGAAGACCCCGGTGTACGTCGCGGGGTTGGACCGCGGCGTGCGTCCGATCGGCGACTGGTCCACGTGGATGACCTTGTCGACGTGGTCGAGCCCGTCGATCCGGCGATGCCGCCCGGGGACCGTGCGGGCGTTGTAGATCCGCTTCGCCAGGCTGGTGTACAAGATGTCGTTGACCAGCGTGGACTTGCCCGACCCGGACACGCCGGTCACCGCGACGAGCAGCCCGAGCGGGAAGGTCACGTCGACGTCGCGCAGGTTGTGCTCCCGCGCGCCGACCACGGTGAGCTCGCGACCGGGCGTACGGGGACGGCGCACCGCGGGCACCGGGATCTCGCGCCGGCCGGAGAGGTAGCGGCCGGTGAGCGAGTCGGGGTGCTCGAGCAGCTCCCGGACCGGCCCGGACACCACGATCTGCCCGCCGTGCTCGCCCGCTCCGGGCCCGATGTCGACCACCCAGTCGGCCACCCGGATGGTGTCCTCGTCGTGCTCGACGACGATCAGCGTGTTGCCCATGTCGCGCAGCCGGAGCAGGGTCTCGATCAGCCGGTGGTTGTCGCGCTGGTGGAGCCCGATCGACGGCTCGTCGAGCACGTAGAGGACCCCGACCAGGCCGGCGCCGATCTGGGTGGCCAGCCGGATCCGCTGCGCCTCGCCGCCGGACAGCGACCCGGCCGGCCGCTCCAGGGACAGGTAGTCCAGGCCGACGTCGAGCAGGAACCGCAGCCGCTCCTGGATCTCCTTCAGCACGCGCTCGGCGATCTGCCGCTCCCGGTGGGTGAGCTCCACCGTGGCCAGGAACTCCGCGGTCTCGGACATGGACAGCGCGCAGACCTCGGCGATGTTGCGGCCGCCGATGGTGACCGCGACCGACACCGGCTTGAGCCGGGTGCCCCGGCACACCGGGCAGGGGACCTCGCGCATGAAGCCCTCGAACCGCTCCCGGCTGGTGTCGGACTCGGCCTCCCGGTGCCGCCGCTCGACGTACGGGCGCACCCCCTCGAACGTGGTGTCGTAGGCACGCTTCCGGCCGTAGCGGTTGACGTGCCGCACGTGCACCTTGGTCGGATGCCCGTCCAGGATGGACCGCTTGGCCCGGGCCGGGAGGTCGCGCCAGGGCGTGTCCAGGTCGAAGCCGAGCTCCTCCCCCAGCGCGCCGAGCAGCCGGGTGAAGAAGTCCGACACGTGCGCACCCGACCAGGGGCCGATCACGCCGTCGCCGAGGGTGCCGTCGGGGTCGGTCACCACCAGGTCCGGGTCGACCTCCATGCGGGTGCCGAGACCGGTGCAGGCCGGGCAGGCGCCGAAGGGGGAGTTGAACGAGAACGAGCGAGGCTCCAGCTCGTCGGTGTCGATCGGGTGGTCGTTCGGACACGCCATCCGCTCGGAGAACCGCTGCTCGCGGTGCGGGTCGCCGGCCGGGCGGTCGACGTAGTCGAACACCACCAGCCCGCCGGCCAGGCCGAGGGCGGTCTCCACCGAGTCGGTCAGCCGGCGCCGCGCGGTGTCCTTGGCGGCGAGCCGGTCGACGACGACGTCGACGTTGTGCTTGCGCTGCTTGTCCAGCGCCGGCGGGTCGGTGAGCGGATGGGTGTCGCCGTCGACCCGGACCCGGCTGAAGCCCTGGCTCTGCAGCTGGCGGAACAGCTCGACGTGTTCGCCCTTGCGGCCGCGGACCACCGGCGCGAGCACCTGGAACCGGGTGCCCTCCTCGGTCGCCAGCACCCGGTCGACGATCTGCTGCGGGGTCTGGCGGGAGATCGGCTCGCCGCAGGTCGGGCAGTGCGGGCGCCCGGCCCGGGCGTAGAGCAGCCGGAGGTAGTCGTAGACCTCGGTGATCGTGCCCACGGTGGAGCGGGGGTTCTTCGAGGTGGACTTCTGGTCGATGGAGACCGCCGGGGAGAGCCCCTCGATGAAGTCCACGTCGGGCTTGTCCATCTGGCCCAGGAACTGCCGGGCGTACGCCGACAGCGACTCGACGTACCGGCGCTGGCCCTCGGCGAAGATCGTGTCGAAGGCCAGGCTGGACTTCCCGGACCCGGAGAGCCCGGTGAACACCACCATCGCGTCGCGGGGCAGGTCGAGCGAGACGTCCTTGAGGTTGTGCTCGCGCGCGCCGCGGATGATCAGCTGGTCGGCCACGAACCATCCTCGGGCGGAGTCGGGGGGCGGATCGAACACGCGTTCGTCATGGTACGCGTCAGGTCCAAGGGGGCGCGGACCGCCGGATGCACGCGCGCGTGCGGTTGGATGAGCGGCATGGGCAGGTCGCAGCTCCCTCACCTGGACGAGACTCTGGTCGCCACGACACGGTATCTGTCGGCTCTGACAGGTTTCGACGAGGCGGCGTCACGGGCGCCGTCGCTGCTGCCGGGCTGGTCCCGGGCCCACGTTGTCGGGCATCTGGCCCGCAACGCCGACGGCCTGGCGAACCTGCTCGTCGCGGCCCGTACCGGCGACGACCTGCCCATGTACGCCTCGCAGGAGCAGCGCGACGCCGACATCGAGCGCACCGCCGGCCTGCCCTGGCCAGAGCTGCTCGACGACGCGAACCGCTCCGCCCGGCGCTGGTCGGCCGCGGCGGAGGCGCTGCCGCCGGACCGGCTCGACGTCCCGGTACGCCGAACCCCCGGGGCCGAGCCGTTCCCGGTGCGGAGGGTCGGGATGCTGAGGCGGACCGAGGTCGAGGTGCACCACGCCGACCTCGGCGCCGGCTACGCGGCGCGGGACTGGCCGGCGGACTTCGTGACCGCCCTGATGCGGCGCCGCGACCGGGAGCTGCGCCGGGACGGCGTGGGGCTCACCCTGGTCGCCGACGACCTGGGACGGACCTGGGAGACCGGGACCGGCCCGACCGTGCACGGCCCGGCCGCCGACCTGCTGTGGTGGCTCCTCGGCCGCGGGAGCGGGGAGGGCCTCGTATGCTCCGACGGACGGCTCCCCGACCTCGGAGGATGGGTCTGACATGGCATACACGGGACGGGTGCGGCCCGGCGGGCCGGCAGACGTGCGCGAGCTCGCCGAGCTCATCATCACGAAGATGTCGGTCGGCGACATGGACAACAACACCTACCTGCTGCGCTGTCGCCGCACCGACCGCCAGCTGCTGGTCGACGCCGCGGCGGAGCCGGGGCGGCTGCTCACCCTGGTCGGCCAGGACGGGTTGGACACCGTGGTGACCACGCACCAGCACTGGGACCACTGGCAGGGGCTCGCGGAGGTGGTCGCCGCCACCGGCGCCACGACCGTCGCGGGCGCCGCGGACGTCGACGGGATCCCGGTGCCCACCGACCGGCCGGTCTCCGACGGCGACCGGGTGAGCGTCGGCGAGTGCGCGCTGGAGGTGATCCACGTCGTCGGCCACACCCCCGGCCACATCGTCTTGCTGTACGACGACCCGGACGGCACGCCGCACCTGTTCACCGGCGACAGCCTGTTTCCCGGCGGTGTGGGCAACACCGAGGGCGACCCCGCCCGGTTCGCGTCGCTGGTCCGCGACGTGCGGACCAAGCTGTTCGACCGGCTGCCGGACGAGACCTGGTTCTACCCCGGCCATGGCGACGACTCCACGCTCGGTGCCGAGCGGCCCCATCTGGGCGAGTGGGAGGCGCGCGGCTGGTAGCCGGACCCGTCAGGGCGTCGAGCCGACGCGGCTGCGGACCGACAGCGCCAGCGCCTCGTTGCAGGCCCGGTCCAGGGTCCAGGTCTCGCCGCGGCGGCGGGCCCGCGCCAGCCGAGCGTCGCCGAGCGCCGTGGACAGCCGGGCCAGCGCGTCGGTCCGGGCCGGCGCCTCGACCGGGGGCACCGGGGTGCCCAGCTCCTCCCGGAGCCGGTCGACCATGCCGACGAGGGGGGCCGCCCGCGCGGCCAGGCCGAGGTAGCAGGCCGCGCCGACCACCGCCTCGAGGACGCTGCAGATGCGCCAGCGGTCCCCCACCCCGCGGTGGGTGCGCAGCGACAGGCCCAACGAGACCAGGGCGGTCGCCGGCTCGCCCAGCATCGTGGAGCGCACCCCGAGCAGGTTGTGGCACCAGCCCCGGCCCTCGGCGAAGCCGAGCCGGTCGAAGGCTTCCAGTGCCGTGTCGAGCTGCCGTCCGGCGGTCGCGAGGTCGCCGCGGTAGAGGGCGACCGCGCCCAGGTCGACCCGGGCCCACGCGGCGCGCTCCTCGTCGCCGACCTGGCCGGCCAGCCGGAGCGCGTCACCGGCGGCGCGCGCGGCGTGGTCCAGGTCGCCACCGAGCCAGCGGGACAGTGCCGCCAGCTCCAGCGAGTGGGCCACCCCCCAGGTGTGCCCGGCGGCACGGAACGCCTCGGCCGCCTCGGCGTGCAGGGCCAGGGCCCGGGTGTAGTCGGCCTGCTCGCGGGCGATGCTGCCCAGCAGCGTGAGCGCCTCGGCCCGCCCGACCGCGTCGCCGACCTCGGCGTACAGCCGTGCCGCCCGCTCGCAGTACCGCCGGGCCGGCCGGTAGTCGCACTGGTAGAGGGCGAGGGCGCCACAGCCGGAGAGGACGGCCGCGCGCAGGGCCGGGTCGACGCCGGTGTGCCGCAGGGCGTGCCGCAGCCAGGTCCGGCCCTGGGTGTACTGGCCGGTCAGGTAGCAGGGCCGCCACAGCGCCACGGCCAGGCGGCACTCCCGCTCGGCTCCGTCCGGCCGGGCGGCCAGGTGCGCCAGGGCCGCCCGGAGGTTGTCCTCCTCGCGACGCAGCTCCTGGAGCCAGGCGGACTGCGCCGCGCCCTTGAGGCGCGACGCGGCGGTCTCGGCCAGCTCCAGGAAGTACGCGGCGTGCCGGTCGCGCCACGCGCCGGTCTCGCCGGCCGCCTCCAGCCGGTCCGCCGCGAACGCCCGGACGGTCTCCAGCAGGCGGTACCGCGGCACGCCCTCGTGGTGCTCGACGTTCACCAGCGACGCCCGGACCAGCTGGGCCAGCGGGCCGGCGGACCAGCCGACCACCCCGGACCCCGCGGCGCCGGACGCCGCGGCGCCGGACCCCGCGTCGACGGACCCCGCGTCGACGGACACGGCGTCGACGGCCTCCGCGGAGAACCCGCCGGCGAACACCGAGAGCCCGAGCAGGAGCCGTCCCGCCTCCGGGGCGAGCAGCGTCGAGCTCCACTCGACCAGGTCCGCGGGCGTGGCCCGCCGGGCCACGGGCGCGGGGAGGCCGGCGTCCGGCAGCGACCGACGCCGGCGCTGGTGTGCCACGATCTCCTCCGGGCTCATGGTGCGCACCAGCGAGGCGGCCAGCTCCACCGCGAGGGGAAGCCCGTCCACCCGGCGACAGATCTCCTCCACCGCGCGCCGGCTCTCGTCGTCGGGTTCCAGCCCGGGTCGCGCCAGGCCGGCCCGGTCCCAGAACAGGCGCACCGCGGCCGCCGTGCGCACGCCGGTGGTCGCGGCGTCGGAGTCTGGGAGCTCGAGCGGCCGGACCACGTACACCCGCTCGTCGGCCAGCTCCAGCGAGACCCGGCTGGTGACCACCACGCTCAGCCGGGTGGACGCGTCCAGGAGCCGCCGGACCACGCCCGCGCAGGCCGTCACGATGTGCTCGCAGCCGTCCAGCACCAGCACCGACTGCGCGTCGCCCAGGGTGGTCGCGATGGCCGACACCGGGTCCTCGTCGATGCCCTCCTTCACGCCCAGCGTGGCGACCAGCGAGGAGAGGACGTCCCCGGCTCCGGAGCAGCCGGACACGTCGACCGCCTCCACCCGGCCGTCGGTGGAGGAGCGCAGCAGCCTGGCCAGGTGGACGGCCAGCCGGGTCTTCCCGACGCCACCGGGACCGGTCAGCGTGACCAGGCGGCCGCGGCGCAGCAGGCCGAGCAGCAGCCCGAGCTCGCCTTCGCGCCCGACGAAGCTGGTCGCCGGCGCGGGCAGGCCGGCCCCGCCGCGGCGCGCCGGGACCGGCGCCCGCAGCGCCGGGTCGTCGCGCCGGACCTGCTGGCGAAGCGTCCGCAGCCGGACGCCGGGGCCGGTCCCCGACGCGGCGACCATGCGTTCCCGGACCAGCTCCCACATCGCCGACGCGACCGCGCGGCCACCGCTGCGGTACGACGCCAGCACCAGCTGCTCGGCGAGGCGCTCGCGGTCCGGGTGCGCCTCGACCAGGGGGGTGAGCTCCTCGACGACCTCGTCGTGCCAGCCCAGCGCCAGCTCCGCGTCCGCGCGCGCCTCCCAGGCGGTGAGCCGCTCCTGCCCCAGCCGCTCCGCGATGGCCTGCCCGGACGGGTCCAGCTCGACCCCCTCGAACGCCCGGCCGCGCCACAGGCCCAGGGCCTCCTGCAGCAGCCGCAGCGCCGGCCGATGCTCCCCGCCGGCCTGGAGAGCGCGGCCGCGGTCCACCAGGTCCTCGAAGCGGGTGGCGTCGAGGTCGTCGCGGGCCACCTCGAGCGCGTATCCGGCGCCGACCACGCGCAGCACGGCGGAGCCGGCCGCGTCCCGCAGCAGGCGGCGCAGCTTGGACACCTGGCCCGAGAGCAGCCGCTCGGCCGCGGGCGGGGGTACCTCGCCCCAGATCAGGTCGACCAGCGCGGACACCGGCACGGGCTGGCCGACGTGGGCCAGGAGCGCGGCGAGCAACCGGCGCTGCTCGGATCCCCCGAGCCGCACCGGCGCCGCGACGTCCAGCACGTCGAGAGGACCGAGAACGCGGAAGAGCACCCCCACCACCTGCCGTCGGGGACTGCCGCCCACCTTACTGAACCTGAAGCGACCGGCCCGCGGGCCTGGGATAGCGTGCGCCCGTGGTCCCGGCTCCCCGGCGTGACGTCGCGGCGGTCGGCGCGCGGATGCCCGCGGACCTCCGCGCCGCTGCGGAGGCGGCGACCGGCTTCATGCCGGCGGACGAGGGCCGGTTCCTGTTCGACCTCGCCCTCGGCGCCCTCGGCTCGACCGGCGCCGGGCCCGCGCTCGAGGTCGGCAGCTACTGCGGCAAGAGCGCGGTGTACCTGGGCGCGGCGGCGCGGCTCACCGGCGGAGTGGTCGTCACCGTCGACCATCATCGCGGGTCGGAGGAGAACCAGGCCGGGTGGGAGCACCACGACCCGCGGCTGGTCGACCCCGGGTCGGGCCGGATGGACACGCTGCCGTTCCTGCGCCGGACGCTCGAGCGCGCCGGGCTGGAGGACGTCGTCGTGTCCGTCGTGGGCGAGTCCACCACGGTGGCCGGTCTCTGGCGCTCGCCGCTGTCGCTGCTGTTCGTCGACGGGGGGCACGGCGAGGGGCCGGCGCACGCCGACTACGAGGCCTGGGCGCGGTGGGTGGGACGCGGCGGGCTGCTGGTGATCCACGACGTGTTCCCGGACCCGGCCGACGGCGGCCGCCCGCCGTACGAGGTGTACCTGCGCGCCCTCGACGACGGGTTCGAGGAGGTCGGCCACCGGGGGTCGATGCGGGCACTACGCAGGACGCGGGGGACGGCCGGCGTCCCGCCGTGACCCCGTCGCCGGGCCCACCATCCGGCACCCACACTCCAGCGCCAGCTCGCCGACCGCCGGCAGCTCGGCAGCCCGGAAGAGGCCGGCCCCGCCGGTCGCCCCGGAGAGCGCGTCGGCGGCGAGGACGACGGCCGCGGCGGTGTAGGTGGTCTGCTCGACCGGCCAGAACGCCCGGTCGGGGTAGACCCATCCGGTCCAGTACAGCCCCGAGCGGTGCCGGGTGTGCTGGATCGCCGCCAGCAGCGCCTGGGCACGGGGGCGGTCGCCGAGCGCCTCGAGGGCGAGCGCCAGCTCGCAGGTCTCCGCGCCGGTGACCCAGGGGTTGGTGTCGACGCATCGGACGCCCAGGCCGGGCACCACGAAGTCGTCCCAGCGGGCCGCGAGCAGCCGCTCCGCCGCCCCGCCGCGCACCGCGCCCCCGAGGACCGGGTAGTACCAGTCCATCGAGAACCCGGACTTGTCGGCGAACTCGCCCCGGTGCTCGCGCAGCGCATGGCCGAGCCGGCCGGCGGCGATCTCCCACTCCGGCTGCGGGCGGTCGACGAGGTCGGCCAGCGCCAGCCCGGCCCGCAGCGCGTGGTGGATGCTCGCGCTCCCGGCGACCAGGGCCTCCTGCGTGCTGCGCCCGGCCGGGTCGACCGCCCAGGCGATGCCGCCGAAGGGCAGCTGCAGCGAGGTGACCAGGTCCAGGGCACGGCGTACGGCGGGCCAGCACCGGTCCACGAACCCGCGGTCGCCGCGGACCAGCCAGTGGTGCCACGCCCCCACCGCGAGGTACGCGCAGGTGTTGGTGTCGGTGCCGGCGTCGGCGACGCGGCCGTCGTCCAGCCGGGCCGGCCAGGAGCCGTCCTCGCGCTGGGTGCTCAGAACCCACGCGTAGGCCCGGTGCGCCGCGGTGACCTGGCCGCCGGCGAGCAGCGCCATCGCCGCCTCCACGTGGTTCCAGACGTCGACGCGAGGGTCGGTCGGCGCCCACGGGATGCTGCCGTCCGGGCGCTGCGCCGCCGCGATCCCCGCGGCCGTGCGGGCGACCTGGTCCGAGGTGAGCGCGCCGGGGACCGACGGCATCCGGGCCCGGGTCACCGGCCCACCGCGCCGCCGGACGCGGCCGGTGGCGGCAGCCCGCGGCGGTGACGCCGGGCGTCCGGGAGGCGGCCCGTCGATGGCCGCCTGGGCAGGCCCGCCCGCCCGCCCACCGGCGCAGCGGGCTTGCGCGCGTACAGCACCAGGCTCTTGCCCACCAGCGGGTCCAGCATCCGCTCGAGCCCCCGGGTCAGCGCGGGCCGCCGGACGATGTCCCAGACCAGCAGGCGGTGGTAGCCGCGCACCAGGGGGTGGTCGTCGTCGTCGACGCCGACGGCGCACCTGAGCCACCAGTACGGCGCGTGCAGCCCGTGGACATGGTTGCGGCCGGTGACCACCAGCCCGGCCCGGTGCAGAGTCTCGGTCAGGCCGGACCTGGTGTAGATGCGGACGTGGCCGCCCTCGACCTCGTGGTACCTGCGCGACAGCGCCCAGCAGACCCGCTCCGGGAGCCACCGCGGCACCGTCACCGCGACCGTCCCGCCCGGCCGCAGGACCCGGGCCAGCTCGCGCACGGCCGTGTCGTCGTCGTGGATGTGCTCGAGCACCTCGGCGGCCACGACCCGGTCGAACTCGCCGTCGGCGAACGGCAGCCCCAGCGCGTCCCCCTGCTTCACGTCCGCCTCGGCGCCCGCGGGCACCTCGCCGGCCGCCCGCATCGCGGCGAACAGCTCCGAGACGCCGTCCAGCTCGTCGGCGTCCTGGTCGAACGCGACGACGTCCGCCCCGCGCCGGTACATCTCGAAGGCGTGCCGACCGCCTCCGCAGCCCAGGTCGAGCACCCGCTCCCCCGCCTGGAGCCCCAGCCGGTCGAAGTCGACGGTCAGCATCCGGTCGCCGCGGCGGCTCGGACCGCCCGCTCGTAGACCTCCGTGGTCGCCCGCGCGACCGCGTCCCAGGAGTGTCGCTCCCGGACCCGGCGCCGTCCCGCGGCGCCCATCCGCGCGCGCCGGTCCGGGTCGTCGAGCAGGCCGGCCAGCGCGGCGGCGAGCGCCTGCACGTCCCCGGGGGGGACCAGCTCGGCGCAGTCGCCGTCCGGGCCCACCACCTCCGGCAGCGCCCCGGCGCGGCTGACGACGAGAGGCGTCGCACACGCCATCAGCTCGACCGTGGGCAGCGAGAAGCCCTCGTAGAGCGACGGCACGCAGGCGACCTCCGCCGAACCCATCAAGCGCACCAGCTCGGCGTCGCCGAGCCCGTGCACGAACCGTACGGCGCCGCGCAGCCCGAGCCGGTCCAGCTGCCGTTCCGTGGCGCCGCCCGGGGCCGGACGGCTGACCAGGACCAGCTCGACGTCTCGCTCGGTGCGCAGCTTGGCGTAGGCCTCGAGCAGGCCGGCGACGCCCTTGAGCGGGGTGTCCGCGCTGGCCATCGCCAGGATCCGTCCGGGCACCCGCGGCAGGTGCGGCGGGCGGAACCCGTCGTCCACCCCGAGCGGCACCACGTCGAGAAGCTCGGGGTCCACGCCGAACTCGGTGACGATGTCGTTCGCCGCGCTCTGCGAGACGGTGAGCACGTGTGGCAGCCGGCGAGCGACGCGTCGCTGCATGCGCAGGAAGGAGTACCACCGGCGCAGCCCGACCTGCCTGCGCAGCGAGGCCCCCCGCAGCTCCAGCCGCCGGTCCAGCGTGATCGGGTGGTGGATCGTGGTCACCAGGGGGAAGCCCTCGCCCAGCAGGTCGAGCATCCCGTAGCCGAGGGACTGGTTGTCGTGGACCACGTCGTAGTCCCCCCGGCGGCCCCGCAGCAGCCGCGCACAGCGGCGGGCGAAGGTCCGCGGCTCGGCGAACATCCCCGAGCGCATCAGGAGGACCTCTTCGACGTCCACCAGGTCGCGGATCTCGCGCAGCCTCGGCGTACGGAACGGGTCGGCGTCGCGGTAGAGGTCCAGGCTGGGGACCTCGGTGAGGCCGACGCCGGGGTCGAGCTCGGGGTAGGGCTGCCCGGAGAACACCTCGACCGAGTGACCCAGGCCGACCAGCGCCTGGCTGAGCCGGCGCACGTAGACCCCCTGGCCACCGCAGTGCGGCTTGCTGCGGTAGGACAGCAGTGCGATGCGCACGCGAGCGCCTCCTTCGACCCGGCGGTGTCGCGCCGGGGCGACGACGCGGCTAGCCTACGGGCCACGATGAACCACCCGTCGGAGCGGGACGGCGACACCGACGCAGGCGCCCAGGCCGGCATCGACGCGCAGCTCGGCCGGCGTCAGCGCATGCTCGACGCCGCCGTGGAGCTGGCGTCCTCGGGCGGGTTCGACGCGGTCCAGATGCGCGCCGTTGCCGAGCGCGCCGACGTGGCTCTCGGCACGCTCTACCGGTACTTCCCGTCCAAGGTGCACTTGCTGGTGTCCGCCCTCGGCAGCGAGCTCGAGCGGGCCGCGCTGGCCCAGGACCGGCGGGTGCTGCCCGGCGCCACGCCCTACGACCGGGTGATGGACGTCCTGGGCCGGTACACCCGGCTGCTCCAGCGCGACCCGCTGCTCACCGAGGCGATGACCCGGGCCTACGTGTTCGCCGACGCCTCCGCCGCGCCCGCCGTCCGCGTCGTCGAGCGCCAGGTCGCGCGACTGCTCACCGGCGCCATGCAGAGCCCGGCGCAGGTCCCGCCGCAGGACCCGGCGCAGGTCCCGCCGCAGGACCCGGCGCCGGGCACGGCGCAGGACCCTGGCCAGGACGGCCAGGACACGGCGCAGGACCCTGGCCAGGACACGGCGCAGGACCCTGGCCAGGGCCCGCCCGACGGGCCCGGCTCCACCACCGAGCGCGACCTCGCTGTCGCCAAGGTCATCGGCGACGTCTGGCTGGCCTGCCTGGTGCAGTGGGTCACCGGCCGCGCCCGAGCCGAAGAGGTCAGCCGGTCCATGGAGCTCGCGGTCCGCCTGCTGCTCCGCCCCTGACCCCGAGCCGTCGCAACCTACGCCGGCTCGGCGGCCCACCCGGCGGAGGATGTGCCGGCTCGGCGCCCCACCCGGCGGAGGATGTGCCGGCTCGGCGGCCCACCCGGCGGAAGAGCGGCCGGCTCGGCGCCCCACCCGGCGGAGGATGTGCCGGCTCGGCGGCCCACCCGGCGGAAGAGGGGCCGGCTCGGCGTAGCGTGGTGCCGCGATGGGCGGGGCGGTGGGCGGAGCGGGCGGAGCGGCGGGCAGCGTGGAGACCTGGCAGGGTCTGGCCGGGGAGTGCGCGGAGCTGGCCCGCGAGGCCACGGACGGGCGCGGCGTGGTGTCGGTGGTGCTGACCGGGCTGGACGGAGGGCCGCTGGTCGACCTGGCGGGCGACGCGGTCCACTACGCCGCCAGCACGATGAAGCTGCCGCTCCTGGTGGCGGCGTACCGCTGCCACGAGCGGGGGGAGCTCGACCTCGACGCCGAGGTGCCGGTGGTCGACCGGTTCGCGTCGGTTGTCAGCGGGGCGCTCACCGTGACCCAGGAGGACGACCAGGACGACGACACGTGGGCGCTACTCGGCTCGACCGCCACGCTGCGCCGGCTCGCCGAGCACGCCGCGGCCAGGTCCGGGAACCTCGCCACGAACGTCCTGCGCGAGCACCTCCCCCAGGGTGCGGTCGAGGAGGTGCTGCGCTCCGCGGGCTGCTCGCCGGCGACCCGGCTGCCCTGCGGCATCGGCGACCTCGCCGCCCGCGCGGCCGGGATCCGCAACCTGGTCACGGCGGCAGACCTGGCGCGGGTCATGGCCGGGATCGGGGACGGCCGGCTGGCGAGACCGGAGACCTGCCGCGCGGTCGAGGCGGTGCTGGCACGGCAGGTGCACCGCGACATGCTCCCGGCGGGACTGCCGGCCGGCACGCCGTCGGCGAGCAAGTCGGGCTGGGTGGACGGGGTGTGCCACGACGTGGCGCTGGTCCGTCCGCCCGGCTCGCGGCCCTATGTCCTCGCGGTCTGCACCACGACCGCCCTGCCGGAGCGACGAGCGCTGGACCTCGGCGCCGCGCTCAGCGCCGCGGCCTGGCGGGCCTGGACGGGGGCCGGGCGGTGAGCCGCATCCAGACGGTCCGGACCTTGCGCGTCAGCCTGCCCCTGCACACGCCGTTCGTCACCGCGTTGCGTCGCACCGAGACGGTCGACAGCGTGCTGGCGCGGGTCACCGACGTCGACGGCGTGACCGGTTGGGGCGAGGCGCCGCAGGTGTGGCAGGTGACCGGGGAGTCCCAGGCCAGCGCCGAGGCCTGTCTGCGCGGGCCGCTCGCGGAGCTGGTCGTGGGTCGCGACACCGACGACCTGCCGGCGCTGTGCGCCGACCTGGCCGGGGCGGTGGCCGGCAACCCGGGCGCGAAGGCCGCCCTGGACACGGCGCTCCACGACCTCGTGGCGCGCCGGGCGGGGGTCCCGCTGGCCGCCCGGCTGGGCGCGACGGCCACCCGGGTGCCCACGGACGTGACCCTGGCCGCGGGCGCTCCGGCGGAGGTGGCCCGGGACCGGCTCCGCGACGGTTTCACGGCGCTCAAGGTCAAGGTGGCCGGTGGACCGGACGAGACCGACCGGGTCCGCCGGGTGCGCGAGGCGGCCGGCCCGGAGGCGGTGATCCGGGTCGACGCCAACCAGGCCTTCGACCCCGAGAGCGCGGTGCGCGTGGTGACGGCGTGGGAGGACGCGGGAGCCGCGCTGGAGCTGGTCGAGCAGCCCGTGCCCGCGTGGGACGTCGCCGGGCTGGCCTGGGTCCGGGCCAGGGTGGCGACACCGGTGATGGCCGACGAGTCGGTGTTCGACCGCCACGACCTGGCCCGGGTGGCCGACGAGGGCGCCGCCGACCTGGTCAACGTGAAGCTGGCCAAGTGCGGAGGAGTCACGGCCGCGCTGGACATGCTGCGTCGCGCGGCGTCGTACGGGCTGGGCACCATGGTGGGCAGCATGATGGAGAGCCACGTGGGCGTGGGCGCCGCCGCGGCGGTCGCGGCGGCGGCCGGCACGACGGCGGTCGACGACCTGGACGCGGCCTGGTGGCTGGAGCGCAGTCCCGTCGACGGCGGGGTCCGGTACGACGCCGGGGCGGTCGTCCTCGACGACCGGCCCGGCCTCGGGTTCGCCGGACCGGCCCGGTGAGCGCCGCCGGCTGGTGGGACGACGCGGCCGACCTGGAGGTGGCCGTGCCGGTGGCGACGGTGTGGTCCTCTCCGGACGCGCCACGCGACCAGGACGCCCCGGCCGTCGCGGACCGCCCCGACCTGGTGGCCTGGACGTCGGGTCTGGACGCGGCCGGTCGCCTCGGGCTGGTCGGCCGCACCCTCACCCAGGGACTGCTCGGCGAGCCGGTGCGGCTACGTGCGGAGCGCCCCGGCTGGGTGGAGGTCCGGCTGCCCTGGCAGCGGTCCGGCCGGGACCCGGACGGGTACCCGGGCTGGATGCGGCGCAGCCACCTCGCGGAGCCGGTGCGGCCCGCCGGCGCGGCGGTGTCGGTGCTCGCCCCCACGGCGCGGCTGAGCACGGACCCGGGTACGACGACGCCGGTCTCGTTCGGGACGGTGCTGCGCCGTGACGGGCAGGCCCCGGGCGACGTGGCCGTGCTGCTACCCGGCGGCCGCCGGGGACGCGTGCCCGAGGGTGCCACCACGCGACCGGGGAGGCCCGTGGAGCCGCTGGAGGTCGGCCGCGTCCTGCAGACGGCGCGCACCTTCCTGGGGCTGCGCTACCTGTGGGGCGGGCTCTCCGCCTGGGGCCTGGACTGCTCCGGCCTGGTGCACCTGACCCTGCGCGGCCTGGGCCGGCTGGTCCCACGCGACGCCCGCGACCAGGCGTCGTACGAGGGCCTGACGACCGTCGACCCGGGCGCGGTCCGGCCCGGGGACCTGTGGTTCTTCAGCCGAGACGACCGGGTCACCCACGTCGGCTTCGTGTCGGACCGCACCGCCCCCGACGGCAACCCGCTGATGCTGCACGCCCCGGAGCGGGACGGCGGCGGGCTGGTCGAGGAGGCCCCGCTGGACGGCCGGCGCCGGGCCACGCTGCTGGGTGCTGGGCGTCTGGGCCTGACCGGGGCCTGCGGCTGACCGTGCGCGGTCAGTGGCCGCGGGGGCCGGTCTCGGCGTCGCGCTGGGCGAGGGACTGGTTGCGGGAGGCGATCAGGCTGGCGACGGTGGTGACCGTCAAGGTGACCACGATGACCCCCAGCGACGCCAGCGTCGGGATCTCCGGGGCCCACTCGATGGGCTCGCCGTCGTTGATGAACGGCAGCTCGTTGGTGTGCATGGCGTGCAGCACCAGCTTCACGCCGATGTAGCCGAGCAGGAAGGCCAGCCCGTAGGACAGGTACACCAGCCGCTCCAGCAGGCCGCCGATGAGGAAGTAGAGCTGCCGCAGGCCCATGAGCGCGAAGATGTTCGCGGTCAGCACCAGGTAGGGCTCCTTGGTGAGCCCGTAGATCGCCGGGATCGAGTCCAGCGCGAACAGCAGGTCGGTCATCCCGAGCGCAAGCACCACGATGAACATGGGGGTGAGCAGCCGCTTGCCGTTCTCCTTCACCAGCAGCTTGGCGCCGTGCCACTCGTCGCTGTGCGGGAACGTGCTGCGCACCCAGGAGACGATCCTCGGCTCCTCGTAGCGGTCCTCGTCCTCGGGTCCCTCCCTGGCCAGCTTCACGCCGGTGTAGATGAGGAACGCGCCGAACAGGTAGAACACCCAGCTGAAGTTCTGGATCGCCGCGGCGCCCACGGCGATGAAGATGCCGCGGAACACCAGCGCGAGCACGATCCCGATCATCAGCGCGGACTGCTGGTACTTCTTCGGCACCCTGAACTTGGTCAGGATGATGATGAAGATGAACAGGTTGTCCACCGACAGCGAGTACTCGGTCAGCCAGCCGGCGAAGAACTCCGTGCCGTACTGGTGACCGGCCAGGACCCACACGCCGATGCCGAACAGGATCGCCAGACCGACGTACACGGTCAGGGCGATGGACACCTCCTTGCGGGAGGGCTCGTGCGGGCGGCGGCCGATCACCACCACGTCGAACAGCAGGATCGCCGTGGTGACGAGGAGGGTGGTCCACCACACCCAGGACGGGACGTCCATCAACTACCTCCGGAAGCCTTCACGGCCGCAGCTCCCCGGACTCCTACCCTGGGTGCGTACGGCACAGACACGTCCGGAGGTCTCCTCCGCCCGGTCCCGCCACGCTGCGAGCCGGGCCGGCGGCACCGGGACCCGGGGCAGGACCCCGGACGCCGTGATGACGACACCGCCGCGACGGGAGTACTCCCCTCCACTGTCGGACCAGTGTCGCAGAGGGGGGGCCGGTCGCGCGAGCCGGCGCGTGGCTCGGCTGGATCCAGACTGTCTCAGCAGTCCCACCCGGGTGGTCGCCGCCGTCTGGGCAGCCTGGTCACCACCAACGAGTAGGACCGGTCGACCGCCTCGAGGAGCTCCTCGCCGGGGATCGCGCCGTCGGTGCGCAGGGTGTTCCATCCGTGGCGGCCGATGTAGGCCATCACGGACGCGTCGTCGGGGAACCGGTGCAGCCACTCGTCGGCCTCCTCCCGGCTGCCGCCGCACTTCACCCCGAGCGACCCCTCCCCCAGGAAGGCGAAGATCTTGTCCGCCACCTTCGCCACGTGGTCGCCCTCCCACGGGGAGTCCGGCCACGCGCCGGGCTTGGCCAACGCGTACGCGCGGAGCTGCTCGGGCCTCACCGTGCCCCTGCCTCCACCATCTGCCGCAGCTCCCGCCTGAGCTCGGAGATCTCGTCGCGCAGCCGCGCCGCCACCTCGAACTGCAGCTCGGCCGCGGCCTGGTGCATCTGGTCGGTCAGCTGCTGGACCAGGTCGGCGAGGTCGGCCGAGGGCAGCCCGGAGAGGTCCGCCCGCTCCTCCCGCATCCGCGACAGCCCGGGCACGGGCGCCTTCTTGGACCTGGGGTCGAGGTGCTGCCAGGTCTTCAGCAGCTCCCTGGTGGTCTCGCCCTCCCGGGCCAGCAGCTCGGTGATGTCGGCGATCTTCTTGCGCAGCGGCGTGGGGTCGATGCCGCGCTCGGCGTTGTAGGCCACCTGCCTGGCCCGCCGCCGGTTGGTCTCCTCGATGGCCGTCTCCATCGACGGCGTGACCGTGTCGGCGTACATGATCACCTGGCCGGACACGTTGCGCGCCGCCCGGCCGATGGTCTGCACCAGCGACTTGTCGGAGCGCAGGAAGCCCTCCTTGTCGGCGTCGAGGATGGCCACCAGCGACACCTCGGGCAGGTCCAGGCCCTCGCGCAGCAGGTTGATCCCGACCAGGACGTCGTACTCCCCCAGCCGGAGCTCGCGGAGCAGGTCGATGCGGCGCAACGTGTCGACCTCGCTGTGCAGGTAGCGGGTGCGCACGCCGGACTCCAGCAGGTAGTCGGTGAGGTCCTCCGACATCTTCTTGGTCAGCGTGGTCACCAGCACCCGCTCGTCGCGCTCGGTGCGGGTCCGGATCTCGTGGATCAGGTCGTCGATCTGGCCGCGGGTGCCCTTGACGACGACCTCCGGGTCGACCAGCCCGGTCGGCCGGATGATCTGCTCGACGACGTTGCCCGGTCCACCGACCTTGCCCAGCTCGTACGGCCCGGGGGTCGCCGACAGGTAGACGGTCTGGCCGATCCGGTCGAGGAACTCCTCCCACCGCAGCGGCCGGTTGTCCATCGCGCTGGGCAGCCGGAAGCCGTGGTCGACCAGGTTCCGCTTGCGGGACATGTCGCCCTCGTACATGCCGCCGATCTGCGGCACGGTCACGTGCGACTCGTCGACCACCAGCAGGAAGTCCTCGGGGAAGTAGTCCAGCAGGCAGTTGGGGGCCGACCCGGGCGAGCGGCCGTCGATGTGCATGGAGTAGTTCTCGATGCCCGAGCAGCTGCCGATCTGCCGCATCATCTCGATGTCGTACGTCGTGCGCATCCGCAGCCGCTGCGCCTCCAGCAGCTTCCCCTGCCGCTCGAAGGTGGCCAGCCGGTCCGCCAGCTCGGCCTCGATGCCGGCGATGGCCCGCTCCATCCGCTCCGGCCCGGCGACGTAGTGGCTGGCCGGGAAGACGTAGAGCTCCTCGTCCTCGGTGAGCACCTCCCCGGTGACCGCGTGCAGCGTCATCAGCCGCTCGATCTCGTCGCCGAACATCTCCACGCGGACCGCGTGCTCCTCGTAGACCGGGAAGATCTCCAGGGTGTCGCCGCGGACCCGGAACGTCCCGCGGGTGAACGACTGGTCGTTGCGGGTGTACTGGATCTCCACCAGCCGGCGCAGCAGCCGGTCGCGGTCGGTCCGGGCGCCGACCCGCAGCCGCACCATCCGGTCGACGTACTCCTGCGGCGTGCCCAGGCCGTAGATGCAGGACACCGAGGCCACGACCACGACGTCGCGCCGGGTGAGCAGCGAGTTGGTCGCCGAGTGCCGCAGCCGCTCCACCTCCTCGTTGATCGAGGAGTCCTTCTCGATGTAGGTGTCGGACTGCGGGATGTAGGCCTCGGGCTGGTAGTAGTCGTAGTAGGAGACGAAGTACTCCACCGCGTTGTGCGGCAGCAGCTGACGCAGCTCGTTGGCGAACTGGGC
>JBIOUF010000139.1:0-6467 GCA_044866695.1 Nocardioidaceae bacterium
ATCCGCCGTTGGTTGAGAACTGCGCCCACGCCGCCACCGCTGGTTGAGGAGCCGGAGCGCTAGCGCCGCCACCGCTGGTTGAGGAGCCGGAGCGCTAGCGGAGGCGTCTCGAAACCCGGTGAGCACGAGCGCAGTCCCAGCCCAGGCGCCGGTGGTTGGCTTCGTGACGCTCGCAAGCTCGCTCCTCAGCCCAAGTCGAGACGCTCGCCAAGCGGCTCGCTCCTCAACCACCGTGGGGCGCTCCGGCTCCTCGACCAGCGGTGCGCCTCGCGGTGATATGTTGTCGGCCGGTTTGCCGGCATCAGGAGCAATGGCATGTCTGATCGACTTCTCGAGGTCTTCTCACAGGGACTCGGGATCCCCGTCGACGACCTGCACGACGAGGTCAGTCCGGCCAACACCTCGTCCTGGGACTCGCTGGCCGCCATGGAGCTCGTGACGCTGATCGAGGACCGGTTCGCCGTACGGCTGAAGACGTCGGAGATCATGAGGATGCGCTCCATCGGGCTGGCTCGCACAGTGCTCCGCAGCAAGGGCATCGAGGACACCTGACCGGTCTCGATGGTTGACTCCACCGAACGCACCTCGATCGGGATCACCGCCAGCTTCACCCCCCATCTCCTGGTCCGCGAGCTGCTCAAAACGGTTCCGCAGGACACCCATGTCATGGTCGCGGACTACAACCAGGTGCATCAGACGCTCATGGCCCCCTCCGAAGGCTTCGAGGAGATGCCCGACCGGCTCGTGGTGCTGTGGCGGGTCGAGGACGTCTTCGGCCTGGCCCTGACGGACTGGATCGTGCGCGGCGGCGACCACTCCGGCCTCGTCGACGACGTCCGCCGGCTCGGCGCGCTCATCGCCCAGGCCGTCACGACGAACGCCCTGCCGGCGCTGGTCGGCGTTCCTCCCGTGCCCGACCTCGCCTGGCTCGACCCCCTGGACACCCGGACGAGCGCCCGGCTCACGATCCTGCACGGGCAGCTCGTCGAGGCCTTCCTGGACGGCATCGGCCAGGCGCCGGTCACCCTGGTGGACATCGCGGCGCTGGTCCGGGTCCACGGTGCGGAGCGGGCCTACGACACGCGCAACGACCTGATGTACCACCAGCCCTTCACGAGCGGCTTCGCCCGGGTTCTCGGCGCTCTGCTGGGCGAGGCAGTATGCGCCATGGGCAAGCCGCCGCCCAGGGTGCTCGCCGTCGACGCCGACAACACCCTGTGGGGCGGGATCCTCGGAGAGGAGGGCCCGGACGGTGTGCTGATCGGGGACAGCTTCCCCGGCAGCTGCTTTCGGGACCTGCAGCGAGGCCTGGTCTACCAGGCCTCGAACGGGGCTCTCGTCGCGCTGCTCAGCAAGAACAACGGGCACGACGTCGAGGAGCTCTTCGAGCGTCGTTCCGGCGACATGGTGCTCACCGACGAGCATCTGGCCGCGCGACGGGTCGACTGGAACAGCAAGGCCGACAACCTGCGGAGCATCGCCGAGGAGCTGAATCTCGGGCTGGACTCCTTCGTGTTCATCGACGACAGCGACGTCGAGCTGGAGGAGGTCCGTCAGCGCTTGCCGGGGGTCCAGCTGGTGAAGGTGAGCGACGAGCCCTCCGAGATCGCCAGCCTGACCGCGTCGCTGACCGGCTTCAGGTTCGCCACGGTGTCGAAGGAGGATCGTGAGCGCACGGCGATGGTCCAGGTCGAGGCCGATCGCAAGGCAGCAGCAGCAGCCGCCCCGTCCCACGAGGAGTTCCTGCACTCGCTGGCCGTGACCGTCCAGGTCTTCCACCCTGCCGAGTCGCAGGTCGGCCGGGTGGCCCAGCTGATCAACAAGACCAACCAGTTCAACCTGACGACTGTGCGGCGCGACGAGGCCGAGGTGGCGAAGCTGGTCTCCTCAGACGGCCATCGCGTCTACGCGGCCGAGGTGTCCGACCGGTTCGGCAGCTACGGACTGGTCGCCGTCGCCGTTGTCGTCTGCGCAGACGACGTGTGGGAGGTCGACACCTTCCTGATGAGCTGCCGGGTGCTGATGCGCAGGGTCGAGGACGCGATCCTGCGCTGCATCGCCGACGATGCCTGCGTCGCGGGAGTCACGACGCTGCGCGGCTACTACCGCCCCACCCAGAAGAACGGTCAGGTGGCGTCCTTCTACCCTGACCGCGGGTTCCAGCAGACCGGCGAAGGTAGGTACGACGCCACGCTTCCGCTCAGTCTCACGGCGGAACACGTGACAGTACGTCGCGATGCTTGACAGCGACCCGTTCCTGTACTTCTCGGACCTCCTGGTCCTCATGGTGCTGGTCGTCCCGGTCTACTTCCTCTCTCCGTGGACCTGGCTGCGCCAGCTCGTGCTCGGACTGACCGGGATCTACCTGACCTTCCTCATCGCGCCGCGCCTGCTGGCCTTCTACGTGCCGTTCTGGCTCATGGTCTTCGTCCTGCAGCACGCCGCCACCCTGTGGCGCGACCTGCGGGCCAGCTGGGTCTGGACCGCCGGCCTCGTGCTGGCGGTCCTGGCGCCCATGTTGGTGTGGAAGCTGTTCCCGGAGTGGTCGGTGACCAGCTTCAACGCGGACATGAACAGCCTGGTCGACTGGATCAGCCCGTGGACCGGCGCGATCGACCGGGTCCGTGACCTGATCCTGCCCATCGGGCTGAGCTTCGCCACATTCCGCGCGGTGGACCAGCTGGTCAAGGTGCGCCTGGAGATCCTGGCGCCGCTCAGGCCGTTGCAGCAGCTCGCCTACGCCTTCTTCCCCACCGTCCTGGTCATCGGTCCCATCATCGAGTACACCGAGATCGAGGACGGGCTCCGACGCCGGACCCGGTGGGACCCGCAGGACACGCTGAGCGGGGTGCTGACGGTGGCACTGGGCGCGGTGAAGGTCTTCGGGGCGGCCTATCTGCTGCGAGGGAGCCAGGACGTGTTCGGCCTCGGCAGCCGCGACGGTTCTCCGTTGGAGTACTGGCTCGAGCTGGCCATGTACGCGTGGTACTTCTACTTCAACTTCTCGGGGTTCTCCGACATGGCCATCGGTGCCGCCCGGGTCTTCGGCTACCGCCTGGCGCCGAACTTCAACAACCCGTACCTGCGGACCAACCCCCAGGACTTCTGGAACAGCTGGCACATGAGCCTGACCAGGTTCGCCCAGCGCAACGTCTTCGTGCCGATGGGAGGGATGCGCGCGCGGACGCAGTATGTCGCCATCGCCGCGACGATGATGGTGATCGCCCTGTGGCACGACATCAGCATCCCGCTGGTGATCTTCGGGGCCTACCACTCAGCCGGGCTCATCGCTCACCGGTGGTGGGTGACGCGGCATCCGCGCCGGCCCACGAGACACTGGGTGCGGCGCGCGGGAGCCAACGTCGCGTTCTTCGGGTTCTTCCTGCTCAGCCTGCCCCTGCTGACCCTGGACCTCTCGACCCTGCCGGACTTCTACGAAAGGCTGCTCTGATGCTCGCCGACCGTCTCATCGCCTGGCTGGGCGAGGCGATCGGGTACCAGCCGACCCGATGGTCGCTCGCGCGCATCGCCGCGATCTCAGCGGTCGCGCTCGCGCTCGCGCCGGTCGTCGTCCCGAGCCGCCCGGCCGACACCCGCGACGCGCCCTACAACCGAGGTCTCGCCACCCCGGCCGCACGCAACGTGACCCTGCCTCTCGGCGACACGCGCGGCTTCGGCCCGACCCCGCGCCCGAAGGCGTTCCGGATCGCCTGGGTCGGTGGCTCGGAGGTGCTCGGAGTCGGGGCGAAGCACCGCGCGTTCATCCCCGCGGTGGTCACCGACCAGATCGGGAGCGTGGACGACAAGTTGGTGTCGACCGACATCTACTTCCTCAACGCGATCCGTCTCGTCGACGAGCTGACCGCGATGACAGCCGCCGTGGCGACGAAGCCGGACCTGGTCGTGGTCAGCCTCAACCCGTTCTGGGTGCTCAACGACCTCGCCGTCCAGCAGTGGGGCTACCTCGACGGCGTGCTTGCGCTCCACCTCCGAGGGTCGCCCACGGCCTGGCCCGTCGCGGCATCGCTGGTCAGCCCGGGGGACGCCGGCTGGAAGCTGCTCTCCGTGCTCAGCGACGCCGTGAACGAGCGCTTCGACTGGGGGGTCGATCTCACCGAGCGGACGTCGGACCTGTCGTTCCTCGACCAGGTCGAGAACGCCGAGCCGGCCTCGCCGACCCCGTTGGCCAGGTTGGCAGAGCGCCGCCCGGTGGACTTCTTCTTCGCCAGGGACATCGCCTCCGAGGGAGGCGTGGACCTCACCGCAACCCAGCTGAGGCTGCTCAAGCGCGAGATCGACTCGACGTCGTCGTTCAACCAGACGGTCCTGAGCCAGATGGTGGGCATCGCCAGACGCTCGGGCATCGACACCTACTTCTACATGCCCCCGATCGCCCCGGACGCATACCGGCTGCCCGCGGCGAAGGAGTACCTCGACGTGCTGCGCGACCGGCTCGCCGCGGCGACCGGCGACCAGACCGGAGCCCATGTGGTCTTCGACCCGCAGGGCCTTCAGGACCGGGTTCCCACGACGGCCTACGAGGACACCATCCACGTGCTCGACCCGAGACCCGAGGCGCGCGTCCTCACCGCAGACCTCTGCGCGCTGCTGGTGACCTGGGGACGACAGCCGGAATGCGAGGGTTCATGACTGCCAGGAACGACCAGCCGTCCACACCCGGCGGCCCGCCCCGGCGGGCCGCGCTTCCCGCCCAGCTCGCGGTCGAGCTGGTCCTTGGCCTCGGTCTCGCCGCTCTCCTCGTGCTGGTGGCCTGGGCTTCGAGCAACGCCATCCGGTTCGTGTACGGCGGGTACTGACCGTGCCTGCGGTCGGAGGAGACGCCGCGGCCGGGCCGGGGCTGCACCACATCGGATTCGTCGTGCCGGACATGGCCGGCGGAATCCGGCGTTTCGTCGAGGCGGGGGGCGAGGTCGTCGTCGCGGCGACCGACGACCCTCGGTTGGGGGTCAGCTGTGCGCTGGTCCGCCTCCCCGAGGGCGCCGACGTCGAGCTCGTCGCGCCGCTTCAGGGCGCCGAGTCACCGATCAGCGCGCGGCTGAGCCGCGGCGGAGGTCTGGACCACCTGTGCTTCTGGGTGAAGGACCTCGACGCGTCGCTTGCGCGGGAGCTCGACAACGGGGCGCTGTTGCTGGTCCCGCCCACCCATGCGGTGACCTTCGACGCCACGGTCGCGTTCGTGCATCGTCGTGGCGGTCTGGTCGTGGAGCTCATGGGCGGGAAGGTGCCGTAGCGGGTCGAGACTGTCACGCGCCGCCGGCCTTGGCGAGCACGTACGCGACGTTGATCGGCAGCTTCTCCTCGCGGGACTCCTCGAGGGTCTTGCCCTCGTAGGGCAGGCGCAGCGGTTCGACGATCGACAGCCCGCTGGCCGTGATCATCTCCTCGAGCGCGTCGGTGGTGCGCCAGAGGTAGATGTGGTCGACGGCCGGGGCGTTGACGCACGTGGTGACGAAGACATACGCGTCGTCCGTCGCAAGCTCGGCGATCCGGCGGAGGAAGACCTCAGGCTGCTCCACGTGCTCGAGCACCTCACCCATGACGATCGCGTCGAACGACCCGGGCGCGAGATCGGCGGCCTCCAGGAAGTCCCGCTGCTCGACCCGTGCCGGCGCGCCCGGGTGGAAGTGGTCCACGATCGTCCGGGTCTGGTCGACGCTCGCGGCGGACAGGTCGACCGCGAGGAACTCCGTGAAGCGGCCGACCTCGATGGCGGACAGCAGGAGGAAGCCATGGCCGGGCCCCACCTCCAGGTAGCGTCCGGTCCGGTCGCGCGGCAGGGTCTCTCGGAGGAACCTTGCCATCGCGAGGTGGTTGGGCCACAGGAAGTTGGTGATGGCCAGGCCGTACATGTACCGGTTCATGTAGTCGCGGTCGTGGTAGACCGACTCGGCCACCTCGGCGAAGGTCGAATGCCGGTAGCTGCCGTGCTCGCGGAAGTACACCTGCTCGTCGAGGGTGTCGCCGAGGATGGTCAGGTAGCTGTCGGTGAGGTAGTCCAGGGTCAGACCCTTGCTCGTGCAGAACTGCAGGTAGCCGTCCAGCCGGGTCAGCTCCTCCGGCCTGGCCGCGTGCATGGCCTGGTCGAGGAAGCCCTGATGGACCGGGAACAGCGCCGCGATGTTCTCGACCAGCTGGTCGACGAGCGGTGCGGAGTGCGTCATGGTCAGGGCAGGCTATCGGGAGCGACCGGGTCCCGGCCCCGTGGTGCGGCCCAGGCATCCGCCCGTGGTCGAGGTGCGTACCCACCGGCGGTTGAGGAGCGAGCTTGCGAGCCCACCGGTGGTTGAGGAGGGCGAGCTCGCGAGCCCACCGGTGGTTGAGGAGGGCGAGCTCGCGAGCCCACCGGTGGTTGAGGAGGGCGAGCTCGCGAGCCCGTCTCGAAACCACCGGCGCTCAGGCCGAGTCCCAGCCCAGGTCCCGCTGGTTTCGAGACGCCTCCGCTAGCG
>JBIOUF010000140.1:0-2061 GCA_044866695.1 Nocardioidaceae bacterium
GTGCTCACCGTCTGGGACGCCGACAACGTCATCGTCTTCAAGCGCTCCATGGCCACCGGCTACGCCGGCGTCCCCAACCCGCTGTTCTACCGCGACAACACCGCCATGCTCTTCGGCGACGCCAAGGACCGCGTCGAGGACATCCTCCGCGCGCTGTGATGGCGCTGTAGGGGGAGTCGGGCGCACGCTGGTTGAGCCGGGCGAGCGGCCTGCCGCGAGACCCGTGTCGAGGCCAGGTGACCTCGGGCTGGGACTCTGCCGCGGTGCCGGGTGGTTTCGACACGCCTCACTGCGTTCGGCGGCTCAACCACCGTGGGCGCTCAGGGCGCCCTCGCGGTGGTTTCGACACGCCTCACTGCGTTCGGCGGCTCAACACCGTGGGCGCCACCGTGGGCATGTGGGTCGTTGCCGAGCGGCACCGCCCCTGTCACCCTGACCAGCGTGGAGGTCCGGTTCGTGGACGCCGAGGGCGCTCACCTGCGCGAGCCCGACGACGTGGTCGGGCTGTTCGCCCACGACGACGGGTTCTTCTGGATCGACGTACCGCAGTGGGACGCCGACTGCGACGCGGTGCTGCGCGGGCTGGGCTGCCACGAACGGGTGATCGAGGCGTGCCGGCAGCGCAACTTCATCCCGAGGGTGCACGGGTACGACGACCATGTCTTCGTCACCACGCAGTCGCCGTCGCTGGGCGTCGCGGGGCACGTGCACCTGCTCGAGCTCGACCAGGTGGTCGCGTCGCGGTACCTGGTCACCGTGCACGGCCCGATCAGCCCCGACGTCGACCCGGCCCTCGCCCTGGAGGAGACGGGCGGCGTGCTGGCGCGGATCGAGGGCGGCCGGTTCCGGCCCAGCACCCCGGCCGAGCTGTCGTACGCGATCACCTCCGCGGTCGCGCGACGGCAGAGCGCGGTGATCCAGGAGGTGGCGCAGAAGCTGCCCGGCCTGGAGCAGCAGGTGATGGAGTCCCAGCTGCGCGATCCGGAGGTGCTGCTGGAGACGATGTTCCTGATCCGGCACGAGCTGCTCACCACGCGCACGATGGCCGCGCAGTGCAGCGACATCTGGCTGCGCATGGCGTCGATCCGCCGGATGGCCGACGACGAGGACGCCCACCTCGCCCGCGACCTCGCCGACCAGTTCGCCCGCGTGCAGTCCCTGGCCGACGGTGAGTCGCACTTCCTGTTCGGCGTCATCGAGCTCTACCAGACCAAGGTGCACACCAAGATGACCGTGGCCATGGAGCGCCTCGCCGTGATCGCCGCGGTCACCCTCCCGGTCACCGCGATCGCGTCGGTCTACGGCATGAACGTGATCGTGAGCACGAGCACGCACTACGTCGAGCTCGGGTTCGTCGTCCTGGTGATGATCGCGATCAGCCTGCTGCTGCTGCGCTGGGCGCACCGCCAGGGCTGGTGGTGAGGCAGGGTCACAGCCTGTCGAGGGGAACGAGGTGGCGTTCGGCGATCTCCCGGCCCTTGGCCACGCGGCGGGCGTACTTCGGCTCGCCGGCGGCGAAGTCGGTCCTCATCCACGTCTCCACCACCGCCATGGCCAGCGCCGAGCCGATGATCTTCCCGCCGATGCACAGCACGTTGCTGTCCGAGTGCGTCCTCGCCAGGCCGGCGCAGAACGGGTCCTGGCACACGACGGCGTCGACCCCGCGGATCCGGTTGGCGATCATGGCGCTGCCGTAGCCGACGCCGTCCACCATGACGGCACGGTCCACCTCGCCGCGACCCACCGCGAGGGCCGCGGGGTAGGCGAAGTCGACGAGGTCGCAGGCGGCCTCGCTGTCGGTGCCGAAGTCGACGGTCTGGTGGCCCTGCCCGGCGAGCCAGGCGTCGACCTCCTGCTTCAGCGCGAACCCGGCGTGGTCACTGGCAAGTGCGATCCTCATGGGCACGAGGCTGGCACCTGCGCGCCGTCACCGCCACCTCACCTGGCCGGCCTGCGGCGCCCGCCGTACCGCCCGTGGTGTGAGCGACGACACAGGGCGGCCGTACCCTTCCGAATTCGGCTACCGACGGGTATTACTGGTGGGTAGCAGCCCTAGCCCCC
>JBIOUF010000141.1:0-3236 GCA_044866695.1 Nocardioidaceae bacterium
GTGAGGCCACCGTCGGCGGCCGACAGGGTGGAGATGCCGGTGACCACCGGGCGGTCCAGGAGGTAGGCGAGCCGGACGCCGACCTGGAAGTCGCCGGTGTCCGCGGCGTCGTTGCCGAGCAGCACCAGGTCGAAGTCTCGGGCCACCTCGGCGAGCGCCCCGGCGACGTCGGCCGGGCCGAAGCCGGCGGGGTCGGCCTCCACCAGCACGGCCTGGTTGGCGCCGACGGCGATGGCGTCGCGCAGCTGCTCCACCGCGTCGGAGGAGCCGAGGCTGACCACGGTCACCGAGCCGCCGGTGTCCTTCGCAACACCGATGCCGAGCTCGAGCGCGCACAGCTCGTGGGGGCTCACGCCGTAGCCCACGTGCCGGGCGTCGACCGACATCTGGTCGTCGGTGAGCAGCACCTGTCCCGCGGTGTTGGGGACCCGCTTGACGCAGACCAGGACGTCGGCCATCAGCGCATCCGCTCGTTGCTGGGGTCGAACAGGGGCGTGGCGTCGACCGAGCCGACGGTGACCGGGTAGAGCTCCTCCATGTAGGAGACCGCGAGCCGGTTGCCGATCCTGGCCTCCTCGGGCGGCAGGTAGGCCAGTAGCACGTGCCGGCCCAGCGAGGGCGCCGACCCGGCCGACGTGACGTACGGGTGGTGCCCGTGGCCGTCGGTGAGCGTGCCGCCGTCGCGGGTCAGGATCGGCTCCCCGCCGAGCATGTAGCGCTTGACGCCGCTCGCCGAGGTGTGGTCGTCGACGGTGAGCGTGCACAGCACCGTGGCCGGCTGCTGCTCGCGCTGGGCGAGGTAGGCCTCCCTGCCGACGAAGTCGGCGGCCTTCACCTTCGGCCGCTGCATCCCTGCCTCGACGATCGTGCGCTCGCCGTCCAGCTCGTAGCCGAAGGCCCGGTAGCCCTTCTCCAGCCGGCCCGTGGTGGCGTAGACGCCGATGCCAACCGGTACGCCGCCGTGCGGCGCGGCTGCGTCGAGCAGCAGGTCCCAGAGCTCCGCGGCCCGGTCCATCGACACGTACAGCTCCCAGCCCAGCTCGCCGACGTAGGAGATCCGCGAGGCGAGCACCGGGACGCCCTGGACGTCGATCTCGCGACAGGTGAGGAACCCGAACCCCTCGTGGGACACGTCGTCGGAGGTGAGCGAGGACAGCACGTCGCGGGCGCGCGGGCCCCAGAGGCCGATCGTGGAGACCTCGTCGGTGCGGTCGGTCAGCGTGGTCTCCCCGTCGTCGGCGAGATGGTCGGCGAACCACTTGCGGTCGACCATGCCGTGGGCGCCGCCGGTGACGACCCGGAACCAGTCCTCGCCCAGGCGCATCACGGTGAGGTCGGAGCGGAAGCCGCCCTTGGCGTCGAGCACGGGCGTGTAGATCACCTTCCCGGCGGCGACGTCGCACTGCGCCACACAGGTCCGCTGGACCGAGTCCAGCGCCCCGGGGCCGCGGATGTCGAAGATGGCGAAGGCGGAGAGGTCGACCACCCCGGCGGCCTCACGCATGCGCAGGTGCTCGGCGTTGATCACCGGGCTCCACCATCGGGAGTCCCACTCGTGCTCCCGCGGCATCACCGCGTCGCCGTACGCCTCCAGGAGGCCGGCGTTGGACTCATACCACTGCGGCCGCTCCCAGCCGACCGCCTCGAAGAAGACCGCGCCGAGCTTGCGCTGCGACTCGTGCATCGGGGAGAGGCGCTGGTCGCGGTCGGACTCGTACTGCTCGGCCGGGTGGACGATCCCGTAGGTCTTGATGAAGGCCTCGGTGGTGCGCAGCTTGGTGTGCTCGCGGCGCATCTGGTGGGGGTAGAACCGCGCGATGTCGCTGTGACTCACGTCGATCTCGGAGTGCCCGTCGGTCATCCACTCCGCGACCGCGCGGCCGACGCCGGGGCCCTCCTTGATCCAGACCGCCGCCGCCGACCACAGGCCCTTGACCAGGCTCTCGCCGAGGATCGGGCTGCCGTCGCAGGTCAGCGACAGCAGGCCGTTGATCGCGTACCGGATCTCCGCGCCCTCGGCGCCCAGCAGCTCCGGCATCAGCTCGTAGGCCTGCTCGAGCTGCGGGTCGAAGTCGTCCGACGTGAACGGCATCTCCGTGGGCGAGAGCTTGGCCTCGTCGAGGGAGGGGATCTCGTCGGGCTCGTAGAGGATCGCCCGGTGGGCGTACGATCCGACCTCCATGTCCGCGCCGTGCTGCCGCTCGTAGCAGAACGTGTCCATGTCGCGCACGATCGGGATGGAGATCTCGCCGGGCAGGTCGACCAGCTGGGGGCACGGCCCGACGCTGATCATCTGGTGCACGGCCGGGGTGAGCGGGATGCTGACCCCGGCCATCTCGGCCAGCTTCGGGCTCCAGACCCCGGCCGCGATGACCACGGTCTCGGCCTCGATGTCGCCGCCGGTGGTGCGGACCCGGCGGATCCGGCCGTCCTCGACGTCCATGCCGGTGACCTCGACGGTGGGCACCACGGTCAGCGCGCCCAGCTCCATGGCCCGCTCGCGCATGATCGTCCCGGCCCGCAGGGAGTCCACGACACCGACTCCCGGGGTCCAGAAGGCGCCGACGAACTGGTCGGTCTCGATGAACGGGACCTTCTCCTTCACGAAGTCCGGGTCGACCAGCGACGCCTCGATGCCCCAGGCCCTCGCGCTGGACATCCGCCGGCGCAGCTCCTCCATCCGCTCCTCGGTCCGGCCGATCTCGAACCCGCCGGACCGGGTGAAGACCCCCATCTCCTGGTACTGCTCGACCGAGTCCAGCGTCAGGTCGGTGATCTCGCGGGAGTGGTCGACCAGGAAGATGAAGTTCGAGGCGTGCCCGGTCGACCCGCCGGGGTTGGGCAGCGGGCCCTTGTCGATCTGCACGATGTCGCGCCAGCCGAGCCGGGCCAGGTGGTAGACCAGGCTGTTTCCGACGATGCCGGCGCCGATCACGACGCAGCGGGCGGACGTGGGGACGGTCGCCATGACGGCTCACCTGCCATCCGTGGTTGTGTTGCGAATCGCGCAACTCAGTGCGCTATCTGAGACAGATAGCATCCGTCCGCGACAGGGAGATGTCAACCCGCGGGCCGCTCGCCCTCCTCAACCACCGGGGCTCGCAAGTTACTCCTCAGCCAGGGTGCCGGTGGTTTCGAGACGCCTCCGCTAGCGCTCCGGCTCCTCAACCACCGGGGGGTCCTCAGCCCGGGTGCCGGTGGTTTCGAGACGCCTCCGCTAGCGCTCCGGCTCCTCA
>JBIOUF010000142.1:0-15561 GCA_044866695.1 Nocardioidaceae bacterium
CAAGCTCGCTCCTCAACTCAACCAGCGGGGGGCCCGGGTCGAGACGCTTGCGCTGGCGCTCCGGCTCAACCAGCGGGGGGACGCGCGCCGGTGCGGGAGGGTCTGCCAGTGGAGGCGCGGGCGGACCAGAGGACCAGGGCGCCCAGCAGGCACAGGTCGACGGTGGCGACCACGGCGAGCAGAGCAGCCGGGGTGGTGGCCAGCGTGCCGGCGCCGACGACGCAGACCAGCGCCGCCCACACCAGGAGCACCGCCCGGGGGCGCTGCCGGGCGACGACCTCGTAGACCATCATCTGGATCATCGCCAGCAGGGTGCCGACGGCGGCGAACCCCCACAGCAGGTCCTCGACGCCGGCGTACTCGGCACCCCCGACGAACACCACCGCCGTCCCGGAGAGCACGAGGGTGCCGACCGTGACCGCGGCGCCCATCGCGAGCACCAGCCCGAGGGCCTTGCCGAAGTGCCGGTGCCGCGAGTCGGCGGCGGCCATCGACGGGAACGCGATGACGATGACGAACTGCGGCAGGAACAGCACCGCCTTGGTGAGGATCAGGCCTGCGGCGTACAGGCCGCTCTGGTGAGCGTCCAGCACCACGCGGGCCACGACGACGTCGGCGTTGGACAGGGCGAAGAAGGCCAGCAGGGCCTGGGAGTTGTGCGCGGTCTCGCGCAGGACCGAGTGCGGATGCTCCGCTGCATCGACGTCGGCCCGGTCGATCCGAGCGCGGGCCGAGCCGACCGTCGCGCGGCTCTCCGCCGGTGCCGGCGCCCGGAGCGCCCGCCATCCCACCACCACCGGCAGCACGGCACCCAGCGCGACGCCGACCAGGCCGGCGGTGGAGGTGGGCTCCGCCAGCAGCGCCCCGGTGCCCAGCACCAGCCGTCCGACGCCGACCGCCAGGTACACCAGGGCCAGCGGCAGCCACCGGCGTTCGCCCTGGAGGATCCCGGCCTGCCCGCCCATCACGGTGATCGGCAGCACGGCGGCGGCGAGGAGCGCGGCCGGCACCCATGAGCCGAGGTCGAGCGCACTGGCCACCAGGGGAGCCGCGGCGAGGGTCAGCGCGGCGAGCCCGCCGGCGCACCAGTACGTCGTGCGCAGCAGGTCGCGCTCGATGACGGCGCGGTCCTGCGGGGAGGCCGCCACGCGGCGGGCCCCGGTCGCCTGCAGGCCCAAAGACAGCACGCTGAGCACGAGCAGGAGCCCCATCACGGCGGCGAGCGCCCCGTAGTGGACCGGTCCGAGCAGGCGTGCGGCGACCACCGTGAACGCGTACGTCGAGACGTTCATGACGCCCATCGCGACGGCGATCAGACCGCCGCCGACCAGCCATGACCTGGCGCGGTCGTTCCTGGCGAGGGTCATCGACCTCAGTCTCTCCTGTCGACGGGTGCACGGCGGCAAGGCGGTAGGTTCCGACTGGAAGGTGTCCTGCGAAGCTCTGGCTCGAACTCTAGGGTGACGGCCGGGAAGGACGTCCGTGACGAGGTCTGCCCGGCTGGCTGTCGTCGCCTGGCCGTGGCTGCTCACCCTGGTCGTCCTGCTGCCGGCGCTCCGTCCGGGCTACCTGCTCAGCTACGACATGGTGTTCGTGCCGGACCTGGCGCTGCGCTCGGACTTCCTCGGTCTCGCCTCCGGACTGCCCCGGGCGGTGCCTTCCGACGCCCTGGTGGCGGTCGCGGACGAAGTCGTCCCCGGGATGGTGCTGCAGAAGCTGGTACTGCTCGGCGCCCTGGGCCTGGCCGGCACGGGCGTCCAGCTGCTCGTGCCGGCCGGCTCCCTGGTGGCCCGGCTGGTGGCCGCCTCGGTCTACCTGTGGAACCCGTTCGTCGCAGAGCGGCTCGTGCTGGGGCACTGGCCGTTGCTGCTCGCCTACGCCGCCCTGCCCTGGGTGGTGGCCGCGGCCGTCCGGTCCCGCACCGGGCCGGTCCCCGCTGCGCTGGTGCTCTGGCTGGCGCTGGGCGCCACCAGCGCGGCGGGAGGGCTCCTCACGGGTGCCGCCGCCGTGCTGTTCGGGGCCACCGGGGCGCGGAGCGCCGCCCGCCTGGCGGGCCTGGTCGCCGCGGTCAACGCGCCCTGGCTGGTCGCCGGACTGCTGCACGCGACCGCGGCGACCTCCGCCCGGTCCGGCGCGGAGGCCTTCGCGGCGGGGCCGGAAGGCTCGCTGCCGGCGGGGCTGGCGGTCCTCGGGCTCGGCGGGGCCTGGAACGCCGACGTCGTGCCGGCCGGCCACGGGAATGTCCTGGCCTGGGCCGGGCTGCTGGTGCTGCTCGGCCTGGCTGCGGTCGGCGTCCGGCCGTGGCTTCGCGCCACGGATCCTGGCGTCGTGCGGGCATCGGTGGCCTGCGCGGTACTGGGGCTCGCCCTCGCCCTCGCCGGGGTGGTCTCGCCCGGCGGTCTCGGATGGCTGGTCGGCACAATGCCAGGAGCCGGCCTGCTCCGCGACGGCACCAGGTACCTCGGCCTGTGGGCAGTGGTCCTCGCTCCGCTGGCGGGATACGGCGGTGCCGCCTTGGCCCGGGCGCTGCTGGGCTGGCCGCGCGTGGTCGTCGCGGCCGTCCTCGCCCTGGCGCCGGTCGCTCTGCTGCCCGGTCTTGCCTGGGGCGTCGCCGGTCGGCTGGAGCCCGCGGACTACCCGGCCGGATGGGCCACCGTGGCTCGCGCCGCCGCCACGGAGCCGGGTCCCGGGGACCTGCTCGTGCTGCCGTTCACCGCCTTCCGGGCACCGGGCTGGAACGGCGGCCGCACGGTGCTCGACCCCACCGGCCGCTACCTGCCGCTGAACTACCTGGCCAACGACGAGCTGCGGGTCTCCGGACGCGTGGTCGCCGGCGAGGACCCCCGGGCCCGCCAGGTGGCCACGCTGCTGCGCGAGGAGCGGGGGGTCGCGCTGGCCCGCAGGCTGGCCGCCCTCGGCCTGGGGTACGTGGTGACCGACACGACCGCTCCCGGTGCCGGCGACCCGGCGCTCGCGCCACGGGTGCCCGGACGTCTGGTCGCCTCGGGCGGCGGTCAGGTCCTGGTCGCCCTCGAGGGACCGGTGGACCAGCGCCGCGCCGGGTGGCCGGAGCTGCTGGCGATGGCGGCGGCATGGGTGGTCGCGGCGGGCGCCGTGGGATACGCCGCGGTGGGCACCGCGCGGACGGCGCGTGACCGACGTGACACCGCTCGGGTCCGCGCGAACCGAGCTGAGCGGGAGTAAAGACTGTTAGCCTGGCAGCTCGGATCAGGGGAGGGATCGAACGGTGGGTGGATTCGTGGGTGCGCTCGTCGCGCTCGTTGCGGGTGGCGCGTTGGCCACGGCCTCGGTGGTCGGGGTGGTGCAGCTGCAGTCGGGCACTCCCGACTCCGGTGACCAGGGCAGCGTCTCGTCGCAGATCGTGGACTACGGCTCGAACGAGTAGCCCCCTCCGACCCCCCTGACCCCTCCGACCCCTCGTCCGCCCGGCCGCTCCAGGAGCCCGCCGGGCGTTTCGTCGTATCCCACCAGCCCGACCCCTGCCCTCCTGGTGGGTCGAGCCGTCAATCCTGGTGGGTCGAGCCGTCTATGTTGGTGGGTCGAGCCGGCAATGTTGGCGGGTTGAGCCGTCACGTCTTGGTGGGTCGTCGGACCAGGCAGAGGGACTGCAGGCGCTGCGCGGGTTAGATGGTCGGGCACCGGCTCGCGCTGCTCGCCGCTCGACGCGCACCGGCTCGCGCTGCTCGCCGGTCAGCTGGCGTCGTCCTCGGGGTCCTCGACGCTGCTGCGGCGGCCGAGGAGGGCGCGGTGGACCAGAGCGGCGAACGCTCCCTGGGCGTGCTCCCAGGTGAAGGTCTCGGCCTGCACGCGCGCACCGGCGCCGAGGCGGCGCAGGGCGGCGGGGTCGGCCAGCAGCCGGCGTGCGGCGTCGACGAGCTCCGCGGGGGTGTCCACCAGGATGCCGGAGCGACCGTCGGCGATGGACTCCCGGGTGCCGCCGGCGCTGCGGTAGGCCACCGTGGGGACGCCGTGCATCCCGGCCTCTCCCACGACCAGCCCCCAGCCCTCCTTCAACGAGGGCAGCAGCTGCACCCACGACTCGGCGACCAGCCGGTGCTTGTCCTCCTCGTGGACGTGGCCGTAGAAGCGCACGACGTCGGCCACGCCGCGCTCGGCGGCGTACTTGCGCAGCTGCTCGTCCCACCAGCCGCTGCCGATGACGCGCAGCTCCAGGTCGGGGTGGTCCGCGCGCAGTCCGACGGCGGCGTCGATGGCATGCTCCACCTGCTTGTGCGGCACCAGCCGTCCCACGACGCACAGCGTCGGCCGGGCGGCCCGCTGGACCGTGGTGGCCGCCGGACGTTGCGTGCCGTTGTGGACGACGGCGACGTGCTCGCGGCGCACCCCCAGCCCGACGAGCTCCTCCCGCGTAGCCCGAGAGACGGTGACGTACTGGCAGCCTCGGTAGAGCAGCGGCGACAGCCGGCTCTCGATGAACCAGCCGACCCGTCCGGCCAGCCCGGGGTAGACCACCGGCCACTGCTCGCGGTGCACGTGGTGCACGAGCAGCAGCACCGGACGGCGGGTGCCGAGGCGGGTGAAGAACGGCAGGCCGTTCTGGACGTCGACGACCGCGTCGACACGGCCCAGCCGACGGGTCAGCAGGTGCCGCAGGCCCTGGACGTAGACGCCGAGCTTGGAGCCGCGGCGTACGAACCGCACCCCGTGGACCACCTCGTCGGCGGGCCCGGCGGAGTGCGCGGCGCAGAACACCGTCGCCCGCGCGCCGTGCGCGACCAGGCCGCGGGCCATCGTCTCCACGTAGCGTTCCGAGCCGCCGCCCTCCGGGTTGGCCGTGTCGCGCCAGTTGAACAGCACGACGTGGCGGCCGCGGAGCGAGACGGGACGGGTCGGATGCACCGGTCGAGGTTACCCGCCGGTTCGGTTCTGCCGCGACGAAATGTCGAGTTTGCTAGCGTCCTGGCTTGTGCCGGCCGTGGACTCCCCTGCGCGCGCATGGTCGCCGAGCCTGCGTCGCGCGGTGCGGCTGCTCCGGGAGTTCGGTCATGAGCAGCCCGACCCGGACCGGTTCTACGGCGCCCTGGCCGCCGACTCGGCCGCCCAGCTGGCCTACTACGTCCCGGTCGAGGGAGCGCTGCTCCTCGACGTGGGGGGCGGGCCCGGCTACTTCGCCGAGGCGTTCGAGGCAGCGGGTGCGAGGTACCTGTCGGTCGACGCCGACGCCGGAGAGCTCTCCGGCCTGGGCGCCCCCCGGCCGGGGACGGTGCTCGGGAGCGGCCTGGCCCTGCCCTTCCGCGACTCCTGCGTGGACGTCTGCTACTCCTCCAACGTGCTCGAGCACGTCGGCGACCCATGGCGGATGGCCCGGGAGATGGTCCGGGTGACCCGTCCCGGCGGCACCGTCTTCTTGTCCTACACGGCGTGGTACGGCCCCTGGGGCGGCCACGAGACCTCGCCCTGGCACTGGCTGGGCGGCGCGTACGCACGGCGCCGCTACCTGGCCCGCCACGGGCGCGAGCCGAAGAACCGCTTCGGCGAGAGCCTGTTCCGGGTGACCGTCGCCGACGGGCTGCGGTGGGCGGCGCGGCAGCAGGAGGCCGCGGCGGTCGACGTGGTGGCCGCCGTGCCCCGCTACCACCCGCGGTGGGCACAGTGGACGGTGCACGTTCCGGGGGTGCGCGAGCTGAGTACCTGGAACCTCGCCCTCGTGCTGCGCAAGCGATGACGCCATGAGCGCTACGTCGACCAGGCCGCCGGCTCCGGCCGGCGCGCAGGCCCTCTCACCGGACGGGGCTTCGGCCGACCGGGGCGCCGCAGTCCGCCGGTTCCGGCTGGCGGCGGCCGCGCTCGTCCTCACCGCGCTGGCGTTCGTCCAGGAGCCTGGCCGGGTCGTGGCCGACACGAAGCTGGACCTGGTCGTGTCCCCGTGGTCCTTCCTGGCCCGAGCGCTGCACCTGTGGGACCCCCAAGGCGCCTTCGGGCAGGTGCAGAACCAGGCCTACGGCTACCTGTTCCCGATGGGCCCGTTCTTCGGTGTCGCCCACTCGCTGGCCATGCCCGAGTGGGTCGTCCAACGGCTCTGGTGGTCGGTCGTCCTGGTGGTGGCCTGCACCGGCCTGGTGACGCTCGCGCGTGAGCTCGGCATCGGCACGGATGGCTCACGGCTCCTGGCCGGGTTCGCCTACGCGCTGTCGCCGCGGCTGCTCACCACCCTGGGACCGATCTCGGTCGAGGGCTGGCCGAGCGCGGTCGCCCCGTGGGTCCTGCTGGCGGTCGTCGTCGGCAGCCGGCGCGGGTCCCCGGTACGCGCGGCCGCGCTGGCCGCACTCGGCGTGGGGCTGGTCGGCGGTGTCAACGCCGCCGCGACCGCCGCGGTGCTACCGCTCGGGATGCTCTGGCTGGTCACCCGGGCGCCGGGCCGTCGGCGGCGGTCGATGCTGCTGTGGTGGCCCTTGTTCACGCTGGTGGCGACGTTGTGGTGGCTGGTGCCGCTGCTGCTGCTCGGGAGGTACAGCCCGCCGTTCCTGGACTTCATCGAGACCGCCTCGGTGACCACCTTCCCGACCACGCTGTTCGACGCGCTCCGCGGCACCTCCGACTGGGTGCCGTACGTCGACGGGGGCTGGCGGGCCGGCAACGACCTGATCAGCCGGCCCGTGCTGCTGCTCAACGGCGCCGTGGTCCTGGTCCTCGGCGTGGTCGGGCTGGCGAGGCGCGACCTGCCCGAGCGCAGGTTCCTGGTGCTGGCCGTGCTGCTCGGCGCGATGCTGGTCACCGCCGGGCATCTCGGCCCGGTGCAGGGCTGGCTCGCCGCACCGGTCAACGACCTGCTCGACGGCGCGCTCGCGCCGCTGCGCAACATCCACAAGCTGGACCCGGTGGTCCGGCTGCCCATGGTGCTGGGGCTGGCGCACCTGGTCGCGGTGGCCGGCGCAGGCGCCTCCCATGAGCTGCCCGGCCGCGGACGCCGCAGCAGCGGCCGCGTGCTGCGGGCGCCGGCCGGGGTCCTGCTGCTCGCGGTCGTGGCCGTGGCCGGGGCCGCCGGCCCGGCGCTGGCCGGACGGCTTGCGCCGGCCGGCTCCTTCGACGACCTTCCGGGCTACTGGCGCGAGACGGCCGGCTGGCTCGACGAGCACGACGACGGCACGCGTGCGCTGCTGCTGCCCGGCTCGTCGTTCGGCACCTACGTCTGGGGCGACCCCCGGGACGAGCCGCTCCAGGCGCTGGCCGGCTCGCCCTGGGCGGTCCGCAACGCGGTGCCGCTCGCCCCGCCGGGCAACATCCGCATGCTCGACGCGGTGGAGGACCGCATGGTCAGCGGGGAAGGCTCGCCGGGTCTGGCCGCCTATCTCCGCCGCGCCGGGGTCGGCTGGCTGGTGGTCCGCAACGACCTGGCGCGCTCCGGTGACGTGCCCGACCCGGTCCGCGTGCACCAGGCCGTCGCCACGACGCCGGGGCTGCGGCTGGCGGCGACCTTCGGACCGGTGGTGGGCGGCCCGGCCCGGCTCGACGACGGCTCCGGCCCGCGCGTGGTGGTCAGCCAAGCCTGGCAGGACCGGCGCGCGGCCGTGGAGGTGTACCAGGTGGAGCGTTCGGAGCCGGCCCGGGCCGCCCCGGGCTCGGCCGTCGTGGCCGGTGGTCCCGAGGACCTCCTGGACCTGGCCGAGTCCGGCGTGCTCGGCGACCAGCCGACCCGGCTGGCGGCCGACGTCGACGCACCCCGGCCGGGGGAGCCGGTGGTGCTCACCGACGGGCTGCGGCTCCGCGAGCGCTCGTTCGGCAGGGTGCACGAGGGGCGCAGCGAGGTGCTCACCTCCCCGGCGGAGACCCGTCGCGACGTCCCCGCCCACGACTACCTCGACCAAGGGTGGGACCGCTGGCAGACCAGGGCCCGGCTGCTCGGCGCCCGCCGGCTGACCGCGTCGAGCTCCATGTCCGATGCCGACGCGCTCGGCGCGGTGCGCCCCGACCAGGCGCCGTACGCCGCGTTCGACCGCGACCCGGCGACGGAGTGGGTGTCCGGCGCGGGCGGTGGGACCGCCTGGCTGCGGCTCGACCTCGACGAGGAGCGGGACCTGGACCGGGTGGTGGTGCGCGCCGGGCATGCCCTGGGGGAGGGCCGCCAGGAGGTCCGGGTCCGTACGGCGCAGGGGGTCGGCGACCCGGTCGACGTCGCCCCGGGCGAGCGCGTGCTGGTGCTGCTGCGGGCCGGCCCCACCTCCTTCGTACAGCTGGAGGCGGCGTCCGGGGTGACCGGTGAACGGCTCGCGGTGGCAGCACTGCGCGTGCCGGGCGTCCGCGTGGACCGGCCACTGGTGACTCCGGAGCTGCCCTCCTCGTGGGGGGCTCCCGACGTGGTGGCGCTGTCGGCCACGGCGGGCTTCCGGTCCGCGTGCGTGCGCGTCGACGGGGACAGCCGGTGCGCGCCGGGGCGGGGCCGAGGTGGCGAGGAGCCGCACGGTCTCGACCGGGTCGTGCGGCTGAGCGGCGCGCAGACGTACCTGCCCCGGATCTGGGTCCGGCCGAGGTCCGGGCCGGGCACCGTCGAGCGGCTGCAGCGCGGCCGCCTGCTCCGCGTCGACGCGAGCAGCACCGCGGTGACCGAGCCGGAGGGCTCCGCGCTGGCGGCCGTGGACGGCGACCCGGGCACCACCTGGGTAGCCGACCCCGACGACGCCGACCCGGCTCTGGAGGTCCGCTGGGTGCGCCCCCAGACGGTCCGGTCGGTGCTCGTGCGGCTGGACCGCGACGCTGCGGCGACCCCGCCCACCGAGGTGACGGTGGTCTATCCCGGCGGCCGGCAGCGGGTCTCCCTGCGCAACGGCCGGGCCCGGATCGTCCCGGTGCGCACCGCGCAGCTGCGCCTGGAGCTGGCAGCGGTGCGCAGCGCGCGGAGCCTCTCCTTCGACGGGTCGGTCCAGGCGCTGGGCATCGGGGTGAGCGAGCTGCGGCTCGGCGGCGCCCCTGGGCTGCCGGCCCCCCTCGACGCCGCGGTGCGGTCCTGGGGCTGTGGCACCGGCCCGGACCTGACGGTGGGGGAACAGCGGGTGCGCACCGAGCCGGTGGCCTCGCCACTGGAGCTGTTCGCCGGGGAGGTCGTGCGGGCCGAGCCGTGCGACGCCGAGCGGGTCTCGCTGCTCGCCGGCGAGAACCGCGTCCGGCTCGGCGCCCAGCACGGGTTCAGCGGCGCGCGGCTGGTCCTGGAACGCCCCTACCTCACCGGCTCGGGCGGCGGCGTGGCCGCGCCGGTGCGGCGGACCGGCCCGGTCCGCACCGAGGTCGACCTGCCCGAGGCCGGAGCCGGACTGGCCGCCGTGCGGGAGAACGCCAACCCCGGGTGGTCCGCCGTGCTCGACGGCGCCTCCGTGCCGTCGGCCCGCGTCGACGGCTGGCAGCAGGGCTGGGCGCTGGACCGGCAGGACGGCGACCGGACCGCGCTGACGTCCCGCTTCCGGCCCGACCCGGTCTACCGGGCCGGGCTCGGCGTCGGTGGCGTGCTGCTGGCCGCGCTCGCGCTGCTGGTGCTGCTGGGCCGGCCGCGCGACCGCCGTGGACGGGCGGCGCCGCCCCTGGCCGAGCACCCGCGGCTGGCGCGCTGGGCGCCGGTGGCGGCGGCGCTGGCACTGCCCGTCGTGGCCGGCTGGTGGGGTGTCGCGGCGGCGGCCGTCGTGCTGGCCGCGCCCCGGGCCGTGGCTGGGCGGACGGCTGGGCGTCCCTCGGGGTCGCGCCGGCTCGCAGCGCTGCCCTCCGCGGCGTGGTGGGCCGGCGGCGGGACGGCCCTGGCGGCGTCGGCGTACTGGTTCCGGCCGTGGGGCTCCGCCGAGGGCTGGGCGGGCGACCAGCGCTGGCCTCAGCTGCTGGTCGTGGTGTCCCTCGCCGCCCTGGCGGCGTCCCTGCTGCCCCGGCTCGACCAAGGCCAGGACCAGGACCAGTCCCGCAGCCGCGCCGCGGGCAGCTCCACCCCGCGGTAGAGCGCCTCGGAGGCCAGCAGGCTGCTGGCCAGGGTCAACGCGAACAGCACCAGGCCGTTGCCGCGGAACAGGTCGAAGTCGCCCCAGTCCGCGATCAGCTCCAGCAGGACCAGGTGCACGCAGAAGATCCCGTAGGAGATGTGGCCGACGTGCCGAAGGAGCGGGTGGGACATCACCCGCCCGAACGGACGCGCGAGGTCGGCGTAGATCGCCGGTAGCAGGACCAGGCCGCCGATCGCCGCGTAGAGCAGGTTCTTGGCCACCGCCTCCGCCAGGGTCGCCGGCGCCAGCACGGCGGGCCCCGCCAGCGGCGTGGCCGCGATCGCGAAGAGCGCCGCGGCGGCGGTCCAGCAGGCGCCCGGCGCCGCTCCCAGCTCCGCCGCCAGCCTGCCGAGCCCGGAGCCCGGCCTCCTGGTGCCCAGGACGTGGACCGCCGCCAGTCCGATCCCGACCGCGAACCACGAGAGGTACGACGGCAGCCACTGGAGGACGGGGGAGTCGAGCGGGACCCTCGACGCCAGGTCGAGGATCCAGACGACCGACAACCCCACCATGAGCGCCAGCACGACGGCCAGCCGTCGCGTCGGCATTCCGCTCGAGCGTCCGCGGCCGAGCGCCAGCCACATCACCCCGGGGAGCACGACGTAGAAGGCCAGCTCTGTGGCCAGGCTCCACATCTGGGTGAGGCCGACCGGGAACGCCGGTGAGAGGTAGAGGTTGGTGAGGGTGAGTGTCTCGAGCCAGTCCGGCGCCGTGAGGTCGTCGTTCCCGGGCAGGAGCACCAGCGCTGCCGTCGCCGCGACGAGGTAGACCGGGAAGATGCGCAGCACCCGCTTCCACCAGAACCTGCCCACGCGGGGCGCCGGTCGGCCGGTCTCCCGGCGGTCCAGGAACGGCCTGGCCAGGAGGAAGCCGGAGAGCACGAAGAACAGCGCGACCCCGACGTCGAGTCGGGAGAGCGCCGTTCCCCACCGGCTCTGGGTGTAGGCACCGGACCAGAACGCCACGTGGGTGGTCAGGACGAACAGCGCCCCCACGGCACGCATGGTGTCCAGCGCGGGGAAGCCCGCCTTCTCGCTGACGACCGGCTCGTCGGCAACCGGACCCGCGGTCATCGGGTGAGCCCTGGGACGGGAACGCCCGCCTCGACGCGGTCCACGCACATGGTCACCCCGGCGTCGAGGCCGCTGAACCCGACCTCGGCGAAGGTGGTCGGGTTCCGGACGTAGAGGCTCTGCGCTCCCGGCCGGATGGTGGTCTCGTAGGAGGTGTCACCGAGACGGACCGTGACCGCGCTGGGGGCGGTCGCGAGGTAGGCAACCCGGACCCACGGCGACAGGTCCACGACCGGCCCGGCCATGGGTACGACGGCCCCCGCGGTGTCGACGCGCCAGCCACACCCCGGCTCCGGACCGGGCTGGCTGGCGACGTCCGGGTCGATGAGGGCACCGAACACGCCGCCGTCCTCGGCCACCGTGAACAGCTCCGCGCTCGTGTCGGGGAAGGCCGTCGGCTGCGGGGCCAGGCCCAGCATGCGGCGCGTGGTGTTGTAGGGGTACAGCCATCCTGGCATCACCGTCGCAGGTACGACCTGGTCCGCCAGCGGCACCCGGCGGTCCATCACCTGGAGGTCGGCCATGGCTCGGTGGAGGTAGTCCGAGGCGGCGTTCTCGCTCTGCCAGGTGAGCGCGTGCTGCCGAGCGCTGAGCGTGCCGCCGACCGCGACCCCCGCAGTCAGAGCCACGACGATGCCCGAGCGGGACCGGCGGTCCGACGGCCACCCAGCGCGCAACGGGTCGGGGCGCGCGACGCTCGAACCCGGGGCTCCGAGCAGCTCGAGGAACGCCAACCCGAGGACGAGGCAGAGGACCGCCGCGGTGTCGGTGAGATAGCGGTACTCCAGTCCGATGATCTCCGGCCCCACGACGGGCGCGCGGCTGGTAGCGGCCAGCAGCCAGACGGCGAGGAGGTAGGTGCCCAACAGCAGCCACGCCCGGCCCGCGCGTCGGCGACGGACGAGCGAGGCCGCCACGACCGCGAGGCAGGTCAGCCAGGCCAGCAGGACCGCCCAGCCGGCGGGGTCCGCGAGCGATGTCGGCGGGTTCGGGCTGCGCCAGTGCCACGGTCCGCCGACCGCCGCGGTGACGAAGGACACCCCGACCATGGTCTTCAGCAGGTTCGCCGCGAGGGTCCACGAGCTGTCGGTGAACAGCTGCGGCACCGAGGACAGGTAGTAGGCGAGATAGGCGAGTCCGAGGGCGACCAGCGACCCGACGCCGACCAGGGCGGGCCGACGGGTGAGCTGTCGTACCCGGTCGCGCCGGGAGCCGTCGGTGAAGTAGAGCAGCTGCAGCGCGGCGAGCAGCGGCAGGAGAAGCAGGGCCTTGACGTAGGCGAGGAGACCCACCAGGACCACGACGAGGACCAGCGCCAGGCTGAGCGGCCCGGGCCTTCTCAGGTGGCGGACCCACAGCGCGACCGCGGCGAAGGCGACGGGCTGCAGGAGCAGCTGGTTGAGGCTGGCGGCCCACCACAGGTACGCGGGCAGTGTGATCACGGAGAACAGGTAGACGCACAGCGGAGGCAGGATCCCCCAGCGGACGCCGAACAGGGTGACCAGCATCCACACGCAGGCAGCACCCGCTGCCGCCTGGAGGGCGACCGAGGTGAGCACCACTGTCGACCAGCTCAACGGTCCGACCTGGGCCACCGACCAGGCGACCAGACGGCCCCACGGCATGAGCTGGCTGTCGTAGGGCTCGAACAGGTAGCCGAGCGAGAGCCGGGACGTGTCGCCGTCGTAGAGCAGCCGGAAGTCGTCGACGTAGAACCAGCCGCCCGACAGCGCCCAGGCCCGGAACCCGAGCTGGATCACGACCAGCGCGGCCGCCGCGAGCAGCGCCGGATGCGGCCGGCGGACCGCAGCAGGGGCCGTCATGGCAACGGGATCGGCGAGTGACGGCTGGGTCACCGGGCGAGCATGACACAGGGCGGGGCGGTTGCCCCGATCTGTCACGAAACCGTCATGAGCCCGCCTACCGGCTGGTAGCGTGCCCCGGTCGAGGTGTGCCGACCGTGGCATGGCGAGCAGGGCGAAACGCAGGGGAGACGTGGTGGGACGCAAGACGGGGATCGCACTCGTAGGCCTGGGTGCCTTCCTGGTGGTGCTGGCGGCGCTGTCGAGGTTCTACGCCTACGACCGGCTGGCCGTGGTCCCGCTCGACTACAAGATCACGACGGTGTCCGACGGGCCCGGCGCCACGATCTTCGACATCGGCGAGCGACGCGAGGTCACCGTCGACCTGCGGTCGACGCGTCGGGTGCTCGGCGACGTCGCGGCGGCCACGAAGGCCAGCGACGACGAGGGCAAGGACCTCGCGGTGTGGGAGACCCTGGTGGTCACCAACGACGAGGGCGCAGTGGTCGACGAGGAGAACCCCCCGCGCGCGGCCACGCACGACCGGGTCGTCTTCGACCGCAACACCGGCGAGGCCGTCGACTGCTGCGGGCACTTCCTGTCCTCCACGGCGGACAGCGACACCGGCGTGGAGGTCCGCGACCGGAAGACCGCGATCACCGGGCAGTACTTCAAGCTGCCCTTCGGGACCGAGAAGCGCACCTACCAGTTCTGGGACGGCGCGCTGAAGGACGCAGCCGACCTGGAGTACCAGGACACCGAGGAGATCAAGGGCCTGAAGGTCTACCGGTTCGAGCAGGTGATCGAGCCCACCGACGTCGGCGACATCGAGGCACCGGCGTCGTTCTTCGGGCTACCCGGCGACGGCGAGGTCACCCTGGACCGGATCTACGCCAACACCCGGACGCTCTGGGTCGAGCCCGAGACAGGCGTGGTCATCAAGGGCCAGGAGGACCAGCACGTCGTCGCGGAGTACCAGGGCGACGAGGTGGCCACCCTGACCGACGTGCTGATCGCCTACAACGACGACACCCAGTCCATGCTCGTCGACGAGTACGCCCCCAAGGCCACCCTGCTGAAGGCGGTGCGCGTGTGGGTCCCGGTCGGCGGCCTCGTGCTCGGACTTCTGCTGGCCGCGGCCGGGGTCTGGATGGTGCTGCGTGACCGGCGGCGTCCCGACGAGCAGCCGCCGGCGGATCAGCAGCTCGAGCCGGCCACGTCCGGCCGGTAGTCGGCCACGTAGATCGCGGTGCCCGGAACCAGCGCGCCGCGGACCGGTCCCCAGCCGCCCCAGACCCGGTCGTGACCGTCCGGCCACTCCGGCTCGACCAGGTCGCGCAGCACGAAGCCGGCCCCGTGCAGCAGCCGGACCCAGTCGCCCAGGGTGCGGTGGTGCTCGACGTACCGGGCCCGGCCGAGCTCGTCCTCCTCGACGTACGGCGTGCGGTCCCAGTAGGAGCTGGTGACCCGGAGCCCTTCGGGGCCGGGGTCGTCGGGCATGCTCCACCGCACCGGGTGGGTGACCGAGAAGGCGAACCGGCCGCCGGGGCGCAGCACCCGGGCCGCCTCGGCGACCGCGACCTCGATGTCGGCCACGAACTGCAGCGCCCCGAAGGACGAGAAGCAGATGTCGAAGGCGTCGTCGGCGAACGGCAGGGCGGTGGCCGTCGCGCACACCGACGGCACGGCCACGCCGGTCGTGTCGTCGAGGCGCCGGGAGTGCTGCAGCTGCCGCTGGCTGACGTCCAGCCCGAAGCCCGACGCGCCGCACAGGCGCAGCCACCGCGAGCACTGGCCGGCTCCGCTGCCGATCTCCAGGGCCCGGCGTCCGCGCGGGTCGCCCAGGGTGCCGGCCTGCTCCTCGGTCAGCCCCTCCGGGCCCCAGACGAAGCCCGCGTCGCCCAGGAACTCCCCGTGGGTGGCCTGGTACTCGTCGGCGTAGGTGTCCCAGTCCCGCCGGTTCGCCGCCCGGCTCTGGGCCTCCCCGACCGGCCGGCGGGCCGGCCGCACCCTGGGGTCGTCGGCCGCGATGAGGGCCGGGGGCTCGGGGGCGTCGTCGGCGGGCGCGGTCACCGGGCGACTGTAACCAGCCGCGCCCCCGTCGCGGGCCCGACGCGGTTGGACGGCCGCCGACGGCCGCGGGTATCCTGTACGACGCGCTTGAAGTCCGCGCGGTCCCAGACGGAGCGGACGCGTCGCTCGCTATGAGCCGGCACCGTCACGGTACGGCGACCAAGAACCCTTGGAGTAGTGAAACCGGGCTTCCCGCGCGTCCGCACGACCCCATCCACCCGAGGAACACCCCGACCAGATGACATCGACTCCGACTCTTCCCAGCCCCACCGAGAGCCACGGCCTCCCGCAGGTGGCGGTGAACGACATCGGCTCGGAAGAGGACTTCCTCGCCGCGATCGACAAGACGATCAAGTACTTCAACGACGGCGACATCGTCGACGGCACCATCGTGAAGGTCGACCGGGACGAGGTCCTGCTCGACATCGGCTACAAGACCGAAGGGGTCATCCCCAGCCGCGAGCTGTCGATCAAGCACGACGTCGACCCGGCCGAGGTGGTCTCGGTCGGCGACCAGGTCGAGGCCCTGGTCCTCCAGAAGGAGGACAAGGAGGGCCGGCTGATCCTGTCCAAGAAGCGCGCCCAGTACGAACGCGCCTGGGGCACGATCGAGCGGGT
>JBIOUF010000143.1:0-27008 GCA_044866695.1 Nocardioidaceae bacterium
GGCCCAGTGAGCCGGGCACAGTGAGCCGGGCACAGTGAGCCGGGCACAGTGAGCCGGGCACAGTGAGCCGGGCACAGTGAGCGCGGGCCACCTGGTGCGAAGGGGCGGCGAGGTGGCCCTCGGCGCGCCCGGCGGCTGGGCGGCCGGCGCCACGGGGCACCGGCGCGCTGTGCTGGTGGGGGAGGTCGACGGCGCCGTCCACACCGGCTTCGCGCTCTGCGAGCTGGACCCCGGCGGGTCGCTGCCGACGCACGTGCACTCCTTCGAGGAGAGCTGTTACGTGGTCGAGGGCACCGGCGTCGTGGACACCCCCGAAGGGTCCTACCGGGTCGCCGCCGGCGGGTACGGCCTGGTCGCCGTCGGCGTTCCGCACCGGTGGCGCAACGAGGCGGCCGCGCCGGTGCGCTGGCTCGAGATGCAGGCGCCCACGCCGCGGGCCGGGCACGCCGGGGACACCTACCTGGTGCCCGACCCGGCGTACGGCGAGCCGGAGGCCCCCGACGTCCGCGACCCGCGCACGCGTTCGTTCGGCAGCATCGCGCCCGAGCACATGGACCCGGCCCGGCAGGGCCAGGACATGCTCGCCGTGTCGGCGAGCATGCGCACCGCCCTGCTGGTCTACAGCGGCATCACCGTGAAGATGATGGTGGACTCCGACCTCGGGGCCGTGCTGTCGACCATGTTCATGGTCCAGTACGCCCCGGACGGCGTGGCCGGCGCGCACGACCACCCGTTCGAGGAGACCTACTACTTCCTCGAAGGGCGGGCCGAGGCGACCTTCGACGGGTCGCGGTACGAGCTCGGCCCGGGCGACCTGGCCTGGGCCGGCGCCGGCTGCGTGCACGCCTTCCGCAACCTCGGTGCCGGCCCGCTGCGATGGCTGGAGACCCAGGCGCCGCAGCCGCCGCCCCGGCACTCCTACCGGTTCGCCCGGGACTGGGACTATCTGAAGGAGATGACCTCGTGACGACGTTGCTGCTGGTGGGCGGAACCTCGGGGATCGGCCTGGAGATCTGCCGCCGCTACGCCGCCGAGGGCTGGTCGGTGCTGCTCACCGGCCGCGACCGGGCCCGCGCGGAGGAGGTGGCCGCGGACCTGCCCGGCAACGCGCGCGGGCTGGCCCTGGACCTGGCCGAGCCCGAGAGCGTCGCCGGCGCGCTGGCGGACGTCGGCGCCGTCGACCACCTGGTGCTCTCGGCCATCGCCCGGGACGCCAGCTCGGTCGCGCACTACGACGTCGCCGGGGCGCGGTACCTGGCGACGATGAAGCTGGTCGGCTACCCCGCGGTGGTGAGCGCGCTGGCCGACCGGCTGGCACGGGACGGCTCGGTGCTGTTGTTCGGCGGGCGAGCCAAGGACCGGCCGTACCCGGGCTCCACCACCGTGTCGACCGTCAACGGCGGGGTGACCGGGCTGGTGCGCACGCTCGCGGTCGAGCTCGCCCCGCGCCGGGTCAACGCGCTGCACCCGGGCATCGTCGCGGACAGCCCGTTCTGGTCGGGGAAGCAGGAGGCGACCGACCGGGTCCGCGAGCACACCCCGACCGGTCGCAACGTCACGACGGCCGACATCGTCGACGCCGTGGACTTCCTGGTCCGCAACCGCTCGGTCAACGGCATCGACCTGTACGTCGACGGCGGGTGGCTGCTGCAGTGAGCGAGCCGTTCGCCGGCACGGTCGCCGTGGTCGGCTGCGGGCGGATGGGCTCGGCCATGGCCCGGCGGCTGGCCGGCGCCGGGACCCGCCTGGTCGTGCACAACCGCACGGCCGCGGCCGCCGAGGCGGTCGCCGCCGACACCGGCGCGACAGTAGCGGGATCCCCCGCCGAGGCGGCCGCCACGGCCGACGTGTGCCTGGTGTCGCTCGCCGACGACGCGGCCGTGCTGGCGACGTACCACGGGCCGGAGGGGCTGCTGGCCGGGCTGCACGACGGCCAGGTGGTCTGCGACACCAGCACCGTCGCCCCCGAGACCGTGCGTGGGCTGGCCCGCGAGGTGGCCGACCGCGGCGCCGTCCTGCTGGACTCGCCGGTGTCCGGCAGCGTCTCGGTGGTGGCGACCGGCCGGCTGGCGGTGATGGCGGGCGGCGACCCGGTCGCCCTCGACCGGGTCCGTCCCCTCCTCGACGTCCTCGCCGCCCGGGTGTTCCACGTCGGCGGCACCGGGTCCGGCGTGGCCACGAAGCTGGTGGTCAACGCGTTGCTGCACGCGTTCAACGTGGCGCTCGGCGAGGCCCTCGTCGTGGCCGAGCGAGCCGGGCTGGACCGGGCGACGACCTACGACGTCATCCAGGCCGGCGCCGTGGGGGCGCCGTTCGTGGCGTACAAGCGCGACGCCTTCCTGCATCCCGACGACGCCGCTGTCGCGTTCAGCCTGCGCCTGGTCGCGAAGGACCTGGAGCTGGCGCACCACCTGGCCGGCACGGTGGCCGCGCGGACCGACCAGGGCGACGTGACCCGCCGCCTCGTGGAGGAGGCCGTGTCCGCCGGGATGGGCGAGCGGGACCTGAGCGCGATGGCGGCGTTCCTGCGGGATGCGGGCGGTGCTACCAGCCGGTAGGTTCGGCCCATGTCCACGCTCACCGACCTGGTCCTGCTCACCACCGACCCGAAGACCGGCAAGTCGCGCACGAGCTCCGCGGCCCCGGACGCGGTGTTCGGCGGCGCGGTCCTGCTCGACCTGGTGGCCGACGGCGCCGTCGCGATCGTGGGGGAGGGCAAGCGCGCCAAGGTCGAGGTCGTCGACCCCTCGCCCCGCGCCGACCCGCTGCTCGAGGCCGGGCTGGCCCGGCTGCGCGACCGCAAGCCGGCGAAGGCGCAGGGCGCGGTGACCCGGCTGGGCAAGAAGGCGAGGCCGGCGGCGTACGACGCGCTGACCGCGTCCGGCCGGGTGCGCCCGCGCGAGGACCGGGTCCTCGGGGTGCTCCCGGTGACGCACTACGAGGTGCTGGACGTGGCCGGGCGGGACGAGCTCGTCGCCGCCGTTCGTCACGTCCTGCTCACCGACCAGCCCGCCGACGCCCGCACCGGCCCTCTGGTCGGCCTGCTGCACGCCGGCGACCTGCTCGGCCTCGTGGTGGACCGCCCGGACCGCAAGCGGGCCAAGGAGCGCGCCAAGGAGGTGAGCCAGGGCGACTGGGCCGCCGAGGGCGTGCGAGACGCCATCGCCGCGGCCACCATGGCGGTGATGACCGCGGTCGTGGCGGCCGTCGTCGCCGGCAGCGCCGGCGCCGGCGGCTGAGCGCTCGCGGAGCTCGGTGTTGCACGCCCGCAACATCGACGACCCCTGACCGAAACGCCGATGCGTCACCCTGAGCGTGGATCCAGACTGGGCGCACGCGGACGACGGGCGGTGGTCGAGGTGCTGTGGAGGGTGCGGACCACGCTGTCGGACCGGCCGGGGGCCCTCGCCGGGCTGGCCCACAGCTGTGGCCTCCGCGACGCGAACATCCTCGGCATGCAGATCTTCCCCGGCGCCCAGGGGGTCACCGACGAGCTGGTCATGCGCGTGCCGCAGTCGTGGACCGACCGCGACCTCCGGCAGCTCGTGGAGGGTGCCGGCGGCCGCGACGTGGTGGTCGCGCCCTGCACCCCCCAGGCCCTGACCGACGCGCCGATGCGCTACCTGCAGGCGCTGCGCCACGTCGTCGACCACCCGGACCAGCTGGCCGACGTCGTCGCCGCGCTGATGGACGGGGAGCCGGTGCGCCAGGGCACGCCCCCGACGGAGGCCGACCTGCTCAGCGTGTCCGTGGGGGAGGACGCGGTCACGGTGTCCCGCGCGACCCCGTTCACGCCGACCGAGCACGCCCGGGCCGCGGTGTTCGCGGAGGTGGCGGCCGGCCTGCTCGGCCGGTCGCCGGAGCAGCCGGTCGCGGACTCCGCGTCGCCGCCGGCTGCGGCCGGCGTCCCCACCGTGCGGCCGGGACGCGTGGCCGACACCGAGTCGGTGGCGCGCATGATCGGCAGGTGCTCGGCCGAGACCCTCTCGCGATGGCTCGGCGGCCCGGAGCCGCGCGGGAGCCTCGCCGCGGCCAGGCGGCTCGCCACCGGTGGCATCGTCGCGGTCACCGGCGCGGACGTGGTCGGGCTCGCCACGCTCGAGCCCATGTCGTCGGGGGTGTTCGAGGTGGGCGTGCTCGTCGAGGACGGGTGGCGTCGCCGAGGGCTCGGAGCCCGGCTGCTGTCGATGGCCGCACGGGCCGCGCGTGCCGACGGCGCGCAGGAGCTGGTGGTCCGGACCCGCCCCGAGAACCCGGCGGTCCTCGGTCTGGTGATGACCACCGGCCTGTGCGGACGGGTCCGCTACACCGGGGAGCACATCACCGTGACCGCCAGCCTCAAGGACGTCCGGCCGCTCGCCCGGCTCGCCACCCCCTCCTGACAGATCCCCTCCCGGGGGGACCCCTGCTTCGTCGAGCCGTCAGTCTTGGTGGGTCGAGCCGTCAGTCTTGGTGGGTCGAGCCGTCAATGTTGGTGGCCCGAGCGTCGCGGCACGCGTGGCCGGCTCGGCGCCGGGTGGTAGGCCGACCGCGCCGGTAGAATCGCGGTCACCGCCCACCCGAGAGGTCCGCATGAGCCTCACCCCCGTCGGCGTACCCGAGAAGTTCGGCGCGCTCGGCCTGACCTACGACGACGTCCTGCTGCTGCCCGGCGAGTCCGACCTCACCCCCGACGACGTCGACACCACCACCCGGCTGACCCGGGAGATCACCCTGCGGGTGCCGCTGGTGTCCGCCGCGATGGACACCGTCACCGAGTCCCGGATGGCGATCGCGATGGCCCGGCAGGGTGGGCTCGGCGTGCTGCACCGCAACCTGTCCGTGGCCGACCAGGCGTACCAGGTCGACCTGGTCAAGCGCACCCAGACCGGCATCATCCCCAACCCGGTCACGATCGGGCCCGACGCGACACTGGAGGAGCTCGACCAGCGCTGCGGGGAGTACCGCGTCTCCGGCCTCCCCGTCGTCGACCTCGACCAGCGGCTGCTCGGCATCATCACCAACCGCGACCTGCGGTTCACCCCCGTCGCGGAGTGGGCCTCCACGAAGGTCGACGAGGTGATGACGCCCATGCCGCTGGTCACCGGTCCCGTGGGGATCAGCCGCGAGGAGGCGACGCGGCTGCTACGCCAGCACAAGCGGGAGCGGCTGCCGATCGTCGACCATCACGGGCGCCTGGCCGGCCTCATCACGGTCAAGGACTTCGTGAAGAGCGAGCAGTTCCCGCACACCACCCAGGACGCGCAGGGGCGGCTGATGGTCGGCGCCGCGATCGGCTACCACGGCGACGCGTGGGAGCGCGCCACCACCTTGGTGGAGGCCGGCGTCGACGTGCTGGTCGCCGACACCGCGCACGGCCACGTGCGGCTGCTGCTGGACATGGTCCGCCGGCTCAGGTCCGACCCCGCCACCCGGCACGTCCAGCTCATCGGCGGCAACGTCGCCACCCGCGAAGGCGCGCAAGCGTTCGTCGACGCGGGGGCCGACGCGGTCAAGGTCGGCGTCGGACCGGGCTCGATCTGCACCACCCGGGTGGTGACCGGGGTCGGCGTACCCCAGGTGACCGCGGTGTACGACGCGGCCCTGGCCTGCCGGCCCGCCGGAGTGCCGGTGATCGCCGACGGCGGGCTGCAGTACTCCGGCGACATCGCCAAGGCCCTGGTCGCCGGCGCCGACGCAGTAATGGTCGGCTCGTTGCTGGCCGGCTGCGAGGAGAGCCCCGGCGAGCTGGTGTTCGTCAACGGCAAGCAGTTCAAGTCCTACCGGGGCATGGGGTCGCTGGGCGCGATGTCGTCGCGGGGCAAGAGGTCCTACTCCAAGGACCGGTACTTCCAGGCCGAGGTGACCAGCGACGACAAGATCGTCCCCGAGGGCATCGAGGGCCAGGTCGCCTACCGCGGACCGCTGTCCGCCGTCGCGCACCAGCTCGTCGGCGGCCTGCACCAGTCGATGTTCTACGTAGGCGCCCGGACCGTGCCCGAGCTGCAGGAGCGGGGCCGGTTCGTCCGGATCACCTCCGCCAGCCTCGTGGAGAGCCATCCCCACGACATCGCGATGATGGTCGAGGCGCCCAACTACACCGGCCGCTGACCGCCCGGACGCCGCTGGGCAGTCGGCCGGCGTTGTGGCCGATGCCTGCCCGCGACACGCCGTCGGGCCTGCGGCCGTCGGCCACAAGCAAGGATCTCTGCAGGCATCGGCCACAAGCAGGCGGACCCACGGGGTGAACCGCACCGGCGGCTAGGGTGGCTGCCGTGCAGGAGATCGAGATCGGCCGGGGCAAGAGGGGACGGCGGGCCTACTCCTTCGACGACATCGCGATCGTGCCGTCCCGGCGGACCCGCGACCCCGCTGAGGTCTCCACGGCCTGGCAGATCGACGCCTACCGGTTCGACCTGCCGATCGTCGCCGCGCCGATGGACTCGGTCATGTCGCCGGAGACCGCCGTGCAGCTGGGCCGGCTGGGCGGCCTCGGGGTGCTGGACCTCGAAGGGCTCTGGACCCGGTACGACGACCCCACCCCCCTCCTGGTCGAGGTGGCCGGCCTGGAGGCGGACGCGGCGACCCACCGGCTGCAGGAGATGTACCGCCAGCCGGTCCGCTCCGAGCTGATCGTCGCGCGCCTGGGGGAGATCCGTGCCGCGGGCGTGACGGTCGCCGGCAGCCTCTCCCCGCAACGGACCAAGGAGCACGCCAAGTCCGTCGTCGACGCCGGCGTGGACATGTTCGTGATCCGGGGCACGACCGTGTCCGCCGAGCACGTCTCCGGGCAGACCGAGCCGCTGAACCTCAAGGAGTTCATCTACGAGCTCGACGTCCCGGTGATCGTCGGTGGCTGCGCGACGTACCAGGCGGCGCTGCACCTGATGCGCACGGGCGCCGCCGGGGTCCTGGTCGGCTTCGGCGGCGGCGCGGCGCACACCACCCGCACCGTGCTCGGCGTGGCGGTGCCGATGGCCTCGGCGGTCGCCGACGTCGCCGCCGCCCGGCGGGACTACCTCGACGAGTCCGGTGGTCGCTACGTGCACGTCATCGCCGACGGCTCCATCGGCCGGTCCGGCGACCTGGCCAAGGCCATCGCGTGCGGCGCCGACGCGGTGATGATCGGCTCGCCCCTGGCCCGTGCCGCGGAGGCGCCGGGGCGCGGATACCACTGGGGGTCCGAGGCCTGGCACGCCAAGCTGCCCCGCGGCCAGCGCATCCCGATCGGCACCGCCGGCACGCTGGAGGAGATCCTGTTCGGTCCGAGCCGCACCGCCGACGGCACCATGAACCTCGTGGGCGCGCTGCGCCGGTCCATGGCCACGACCGGCTACACCGAGGTCAAGGAGTTCCAGCGGGTGGAGGTCGTCGTCCAGTGACCCCGCCGCCGCTGCGGGTCCGGCCGTGACGGCGGCTCTCGGTCCGCGCGAACGTGAGGACGCGCTCGCGGCCATGGCCGCCTCGGAGCTCGACGTGCTGGTCGTCGGCGGCGGGGTCGTCGGCACCGGCGTGGCGCTCGACGCGGTCACCCGCGGGCTGTCCGCCGGCCTGCTGGAGCAGCGCGACCTGGCCTCCGGCACCTCCAGCCGCTCCTCCAAGCTCGTCCACGGCGGGGTCCGCTACCTGGAGATGCTGGACTTCGCGCTGGTCAAGGAGGCGCTGGAGGAACGCGGGCTGCTGCTCACCCGGCTGGCGCCGCACCTGGTCCGCCCGGTGTCGTTCCTCTACCCGCTCACCCGGCGCTGGGAGCGCCCCTACGTGGCGTCGGGTCTGGCCCTCTACGACGCGCTGGCCGCGGCGGGCCGGTCCGGCCGAGGGCTGCCGCGGCACCGCCACCTGACCCGGCGGCACGCGCTCCGGCTGGCCCCGGACCTCCGTCCCGACGCGCTGACCGGGGCTGTGCAGTACTACGACGCCCAGGTCGACGACGCCCGGCTGGTGACCACCGTCGCCCGGACGGCCGCCACGCACGGCGCGCTGGTCGGCACCCGGACCCTGGTGACCGGGTTCCTGCGCGAGGGCGAACGGGTGACCGGCGTCCGCGCGCGCGACCTCGAGGCAGGGCGCGACCTGGAGGTCCGGGCCCGCGTGGTGGTCAACGCGGCGGGGGTGTGGACCGACGAGATCCAGGACATGGTGGGTGGCCGCGGCGCCCTCCACGTGCAGGTCAGCAAGGGCATCCACCTCGTGGTCCCGCGCGACCGGATCCGCTCCAGCACCGGCCTGATCCTGCGCACCGAGACCTCCGTGCTGTTCGTGGTGCCCTGGGGACGGCACTGGATCGTGGGCACCACCGACACCCCCTGGAGCCTCGACAAGGCTCATCCCGCCGCGTCGCGCACCGACATCGAGTACCTCCTGGCCCTGGCCAACGGGGTGCTCCGCGAGCCGCTGCGCCACGAGGACGTCGAAGGGGTGTACGCCGGGCTGCGGCCTCTCGCCTCGGGGGAGTCCGAGCCGACCAGCCGGCTCTCGCGCGAGCACGTCGTCGTGACCCCGGTGCCGGGACTGGTCATCATCGCCGGGGGCAAGCTCACGACGTACCGGGTCATGGCCGCCGACGCGGTGGACGCGGCCGCGCACTCGCTCGGCGGCGACGTGGGGCCCTCGATCACCGAGCGGGTCCCGCTGGCCGGCGCCGACGGCTACGCGGTCCGGGCGAACCAGGCGGAGCGGCTCGCCCGGGCCGCAGGCATCCACCGGGCACGCGTGGAGCACCTGGTGGGCCGGTACGGCGGGCTCGTGGACGAGCTGCTCGACCTGGTGACCGACGACCCCGACCTCGGCGGGCCGCTCCGGGGCGCCGAGGACTACCTGCGCGCCGAGGTCCGCTACGCCGTCACCCACGAGGGGGCCCGGCACCTCGACGACGTCCTGGCCCGGCGGACCCGGATCTCGATCGAGACCTTCGACCGCGGCGTCGCGGCCGCCCGCCCGGCCGCTCGGCTGATGGCCGGACCGCTCGGGTGGGACCAGGACCGGGTCGAGGAGGAGGTCGCCCACTACCTGCGCCGGGTGCGCGCCGAGCGGCTGAGCCAGCTGGCGCGGACCGACCAGGAGGCCGACGAGGCGCGGCTGCAGGTCGGGGACATCGTGGGCGACATCGTCGCCGACGCCGTCGACTAGCCGCGGAAGCTTCCGCTGTGCCGAGATCGACCAATCATCAACTACCCGTTGCACAAATGTGTCGCTGGAATTATGCCCTGTTTATCCTATTTTGGCCCTGGGCCGTGAGCGTGGAGGGCCGGAAACTGCATGTTCGTGCAAGTGCGAAACTGCGGGGGGCGAATCCGATTGACCCAGTCCCCGGGTCGCGGGACTCTAGTCGTGGACGGAGGTCCCGAGGTTCGTGGGGCCGACCGGATACCTCCGGCCCCGAGCACCCCCCGCTCGGACAACCCCCCTCACACCCACATCCCCCCAGGGCGTTTCCCCCCAAACGCCCTCACCCCCCAGTGGGAGGCGGGAGTCGAAGGACGCTCGGGTTCCTTCGACCCCGCCTCTCGCATTTCTACCCCGGCTGGGCCGGGTCAGCCTAGTCTCGGCCCGTGAGCCCACAACAGCCCTCTGCGCCCCTCGATGTCGACGTCCTCGTGGTGGGCTCGGGGTTCGGCGGGTCGGTGACCGCGCTGCGCCTGGCGGAGAAGGGCTACTCGGTCGGCGTACTGGAGGCCGGTGCCCGCTTCGACGACGACGACTTCGCGGCCACGTCGTGGGACCTGCCCAGGTTCCTGTTCGCCCCGGCGCTCGGCTGCTACGGCATCCAGCGCATCCACGCCCTCTCGGACTGCCTCGTCCTCGCCGGGGCGGGCGTCGGGGGCGGTTCCCTGGTCTACGCCAACACCCTCTACGAGCCCCCCGACGCGTTCTACGACGACCCGGGCTGGCGCGACCTCACCGACTGGAAGGCCGAGCTCGCCCCGCACTACGACCAGGCCCGGCGGATGCTCGGCGTCGTGACCAACCCGCTGCGCACCCCGGCAGACGACCTCATGGAGCGGGTCGCGACCGACCTCGGCGTCCAGGACACCTTCCGGCCCACTCCGGTCGGCGTGCTGTTCGGCGACCCCGGGCGACCGGGCGGGGACCGGGTCGAGGACCCGTTCTTCGGCGGCGCGGGTCCGTCGCGCCGGACCTGCCAGGCGTGCGGAGAGTGCATGACCGGCTGCCGGCACGGCGCGAAGAACACCCTGGTCAAGAACTACCTCCACCTCGCCGAGCGGCTCGGCGTGAAGGTGCTGCCGCTGACCACGGTCACCCGGGTCCGGCCGCGAGCGGGGGGCGGGTACGAGGTCACGGTCCGCTACACCAAGGCTCGGCTGTCCCGGCCGGCGGTGACCAGGGTGCTGACCGCGGAGCACGTCGTGCTGGCCGCCGGCGCGCTGGGCACCCAGCGGCTGCTGCACCGGATGCGCGACGAGGGCCACCTGCCGAGCCTGTCGGCGCGGCTGGGCCACCTGTCCCGCACCAACTCCGAGTCGATCCTGGGCGCGGTCGCGCCGGACCGGTCGGTGGACTACAGCACCGGCGTGGCGATCACCTCCAGCTTCCATCCCGACCCCGACACCCACGTCGAGCCGGTCCGCTACGGCCGGGGCAGCAACGCCATGGCGCTGCTGCAGACCGCGCTGGTGGACTGGGACTCGGACGGCCCGAGCCTGCGCGCGTGGTTGCGCGCGCTGTGGCGGCAACGGCGCGACCTCGCCCGCGCCATCGACCTTCGGCACTGGTCGGAGCGCACGGTGATCGCGCTGGTCATGCAGTCCCTGGACAACTCGATCACCACCTCCGGCCGCCGCCGCCGGGTCACCCGGCGCTGGCAGCTCACCTCCCGGCAGGGCCACGGGACGCCCAACCCGACCTGGATCCCGGCCGGGCACGACGTGACGCGCCGGATGGCCGACCTCCTGGGCGGCGTCCCCGGGGGGTCGGTCGGGGAGCCGTTCAAGATGCCGCTCACCGCACACTTCATCGGCGGGTGCGCGATAGGCGCCGGCCCGGACACCGGCGTCGTGGACGGCTACCAGCGCGCGTTCGGCCACCCCGGCCTCCACGTCGTGGACGGTTCGGCGGTCTCGGCCAACCTCGGCGTGAACCCGTCGCTGACGATCACCGCCCAGGCGGAGCGGGCGATGTCGTTCTGGCCGAACCGGGGCGAGCCCGACCCACGGCCACCGCTCGGGTCGCCGTACCGGCGCCTGGGTCCGGTGCCGCCGCGGTCACCGGCCGTGCCCGCGCAGGCGCCCGGCGCCCTGCGGCTGCCCGTTGTCGCGGTGACCTAGCCTCCTAGACTGCCTGATCGTGACCCCCGAGCACGACCTGGTCCTCGTCGTCGACTTCGGCGCCCAGTACGCCCAGCTGATCGCCAGGCGGGTCCGGGAGGCACGGGTCTACTCAGAGATCGTGCCGAGCGGGACCACGGTCGAGGAGCTCCTGGCCCGCAGACCCAAGGCGGTGATCCTCTCCGGCGGACCGTCGTCGGTGTACGCCGCCGGCGCGCCGCAGGTCCCCGCCGAGCTGTTCGCCGCCGGCGTGCCGGTGTTCGGCATGTGCTACGGCTTCCAGGCGATGGCCCAGGGGCTGGGCGGGCAGGTGCGCCGGACCGGGCTCTCGGAGTTCGGCCGCACCCCGGTCCGGGTCGTCGACCCCGGCACGCTGCTCGCCGACGTGCCCGCCGAGCACCGGGTCTGGATGAGCCACGGCGACTCCGTCGTCGGCGCCCCGTCGGGGTTCAGGGTGCTGGCCACCACCGACGGCTCGCCCGTGGCGGCTTTCGAGGACGTCGACCGGCGGCTGGCCGGCGTGCAGTGGCACCCGGAGGTCCTGCACACCGAGCACGGACAACAGGTGCTGACCCGCTTCCTGCTCGACATCGCCGGCTGCCGGCCCACCTGGACGATGGTCAACATCGTCGAGGAGCAGGTCGAGCGGGTCCGCCGGCAGGTCGGTGCCGGCCGGGCGATCTGCGGGCTGTCCGGCGGCGTCGACTCCGCGGTCGCCGCCGCTGTGGTGCAGCGCGCCATCGGGGACCGGCTGACCTGCGTGTTCGTCGACCACGGCCTGCTGCGCCAAGGCGAGGCCGAGCAGGTCGAGCGGGACTTCGTCGCCGCGACCGGGGTGTCGCTGCTCGTCGTCGACGCGCAGAAGCGGTTCCTCGACGCCCTGGCCGGCGTCACCGACCCCGAGCGGAAGCGCAAGGTGATCGGCCGGGAGTTCATCCGGGTCTTCGAGGGCGCCGAGGCGGAGGTCCTCGCCGACCTCGGCGACGTCCCGGCCGGGGACCGGGTCGCCTTCCTTGTGCAAGGCACCCTCTACCCCGACGTCGTGGAGTCCGGCGGCGGCACCGGCACGGCGAACATCAAGTCCCACCACAACGTCGGCGGCCTGCCCGAGGACCTCCGGTTCGAGCTCGTCGAGCCGCTGCGCACCCTGTTCAAGGACGAGGTCCGGCTGGTCGGCGAGCAGCTGGGCCTGCCCCCCGAGATCGTCTGGCGGCACCCGTTCCCGGGTCCCGGCCTGGCCGTCCGGATCGTCGGAGAGGTCACCGCCGAGAGGCTGGAGGTCCTCCGCGAGGCCGACGCCATCGCCCGTCAGGAGCTCACCCGGGCCGGCCTGGACCGAGACATCTGGCAGTTCCCGGTGGTGCTGCTCGGGGACGTCCGCTCGGTCGGTGTGCAAGGGGACGGCCGCACGTACGGCCATCCGGTCGTGCTCCGCCCGGTCACCTCCGAGGACGCGATGACCGCGGACTGGGCCCGGCTGCCCTACGACGTGGTCGAGGCCATCTCCACCCGCATCACCAACGAGGTGCGCCAGGTCAACCGGGTGACCCTGGACGTCACCAGCAAGCCCCCGGGCACCATCGAGTGGGAGTGACCCGACCCCTCGCCCACCCGTAGCACCCCCCTGTCGTTGCGGCGTGTGGGGCGGGCCGGTCGGCGTGGTTGTGGCCGATGCCTGCACAAGAGGCCGCTTGTGGCCCCTGGCTGCACCGACACGCCGCGCGGCGTTGCGGGCATCGGCCACCATCCCGCGAGCGCCGGCACGGTACCCGGGCAGGCGACCGCGGCGGCCACGGGTGGCCAGCCGCCGGGAGGATCCCCTCTGACCCGCGTGTCTCAGGGTCCTCCCCGATCCCGACGAGCGCGCCCTTCCCTACACTGAGACGACGGCGACGGGGGCGGCGGACACAGCCTTCTTCTCGCACCACCTCCTCGGTCAGGAGCGCCCATGGCTCGGCTCACGACCTTCCTGCAGACGCAGGCACGGCAGTGGCTGCTGCGCCGTGCCGGCGGGGTCGACCTGTCGCGCGTGGAGCGGGTGCCGGAGTCCCTGGCCTGGCCGCTGGCACGCACGGGCTTCGACCCGGTGACGCGGCTGGCCGAGGTGCGCGCCGACGAGCCGGTGCACCGGCTCACGTCGTTCCTGGGGATCACCGTCTGGCTGGTCACCGGCGACCAGGAAGCCCGAGAGGTGCTGTCGGACACCAGCAGCTACAGCAACGACATCCGGCCGTACGCCGGGCGTTCCGGCTCCGCCACCGACGGGGACATCGGCGGTCTCGGCTTCACCGACCGTCCCGACCACACCCGGCTGCGACGGCTGCTCACCCCCGAGTTCACGATGCGCCGGCTCGAGCGGCTGCGTCCGCGCATCGAGGAGATCGTCGCCCGGCAGCTGGACGAGCTGGCCGGCGGGGCCGACCAGGACGGCGTGGTCGACCTGGTGCCGGGGTTCGCGTTCCAGGTGCCGTTCCAGGTGATCTGCGAGCTGCTCGGGCTCCCGGTGGAGGACCGCGAGCGGTTCCGCGCGCTGGCCACGGCCCGGTTCGACGTGAGCCAGGGGGGCATCGGCACCTTCGGCGCCATCTCGGGCTCCCGGGAGTTCCTGCTCGACTTCGCCAGGGCCCAGCGTCGCGAGCCCGGCGAGGGGCTGGTCGGCCAGATCGTCCGCGAGCACGGCGACGACATCAGCGACTTCGAGCTGGGCGGGCTCGCCGACGGCGCGTTCACCGGCGGCCTGGAGACCAGCGCGAGCATGCTGGCGCTGGGCACGGCCGTGCTGCTCAGCCACCCTGAGCACTACGCCGCGCTGGCCGACCGCACCGCCGACGTCGACGCGGTCGTGGAGGAGCTGCTGCGCTACCTGGCCGTGGTGCAGGTGGCGTTCCCTCGGTTCGCCAAGCGCGACCTGGTCATCGGCGGGCGGCGGGTCCACCAGGGCGACGTGGTGATGTGCCACCTGGCCGGGGTCAACCGCGACGTACGGACGGCGGCCGACGGCGCGAGCCTGGAGGAGTTCCACCCCGGCCGGGCGGTGCGGTCCTCGCACCTGGCGTTCGGCTACGGGTTCCATCGGTGCATCGGCGCCGAGCTGGCCCGGATGGAGCTGCGCATCGCCTACCCGGCCCTGGCGCTGCGGTACCCGCGGCTGTCCCTCGCCGACACCGACCTGGACTTCCGTCGCAGGTCGATCGTCTACGGCGTCGACGGCCTGCCGGTGCGACTCGGCCCGGCGCCGGCGGAGCAGGCCAGCGAGGCCACCGAGGGAGCCGGCACCGCGCCGTAGGTCGTCGTCCGCTGGCGCACCGGGCGCCCGACCCCCGCCGCGATGTCGGCCAGCTCGGCCACCGTCTTCGCCGAACCGTGCTGCGAGCCGGCCATCCGCGAGATGGTCTCCTCCATCAGCGTGCCGCCCAGGTCGTCCGCCCCGGCCTCGAGCATCGCGCGGGTGCCGTCGACGCCGAGCTTGACCCACGAGGTCTGCACGTGGTCGATCCGGCCGTGGAACATGATCCGCGCCGTGGCGTGCACCGCGAGGTTGTCGCGCATCGTCGGCCCGGGCCGGGCGATCCCGGCCAGGTAGATCGGCGAGCTGTGGTGCACGAACGGCAGCGGCACGAACTCGGTGAACCCGCCGGTCTCGTCCTGCACCCGCTGCAGCACGCGCAGGTGGGTGACCCAGTGGTCGGGCCGGTCCACGTGCCCGTACATCATCGTCGCGCTGGACGGGATGCCCAGCCGGTGCGCCGTCGTGACCACCTCGACCCAGCTGCTGGTCGGCAGCTTGCCCTTGGTGAGCACCCACCGCACGTCGTCGTCGAGGATCTCCGCCGCCGTCCCGGGCACCGAGTCCAGCCCGGACTCCCGCGCGCGGACCAGCCAGTCGTGCACGGAGAGCCCGGTCCTCGACGCCCCGTTGACCACCTCCATCGGGCTGAACGCGTGCACGTGCATGCCGGGCACCCGGGCCTTGACCGCGGTGGCCAGGTCGAAGTACGCGGTCCCGGGCAGCTCGGGGTCGATCCCGCCCTGCATGCAGACCTCGGTCGCACCCAGCCGCCAGGCCTCCTCGGCCCGGTCCGCGACCTGGGCGAGCGACAGCGAGTAGGCGTCGGGGTCGGTGCGGCGCTGCGCGAAGGCGCAGAAGCGGCAGCCCGTGTAGCAGACGTTGGTGAAGTTGATGTTGCGGTTCACCACGTAGGTCACCTCGTCGCCGACCGCGTCCCGGCGCATCCGGTCGGCGAGCCGACACACCTCGACCAGGCCCGCGCCGTCCGCGGTGAACAGCGCGAGCGCCTGTACGTCGGTGAGGCGCCTGGGGTCTCGTTCCGCCTGACGGAGGGCCGCGGCGAGGTCGCCGCCGAGAACGGCTCGCCGGCCCGCGGACCCCCGTGCCACCTGGTCCCGCAGCAGGTCCCAGTCGCCGTAGACGTCGTCGAAGTCGCCGCGGCGCTCGCTGCTGCGACCCTCGACGTCGATGGCGGCGTACAGGTCGGTGCGCCCGGTGCCACTGGTGCGGGCGAACCCGCCGTCCGGCTCCTGCCACGGCAGACCCTTCGGTCGTACGCCGGGCCGGGCCAGCCCGTCGGCGCCGGCCAGCGCCGCGATATGCCGGCGCAGCCGCGGGTCGACCCAGGGCTCCCCGGCGCGCACGTACTCGGGATGCACGGTGAGCCGGGCGCGCAGCTGCATCCCGGCCTGCGCGGTCACCGCGCGAAGCCTGTCGAGGGACGGCCAGGGCCGCTCGGGGTTGACGTGGTCGGGAGTCAGCGGGGACACCCCGCCCCAGTCGTCCACACCGGCACCGAGCAGGCCGGCGCACTCCGCGAGGTCGACCAGGTTGGGTGGCGCCTGCACCCGCATCCTCGGTCCGAGGACCAGCCGGGTGACCGCGATGGTCGCCAGGTGCTCCTCGAGCGCGAGGTCGTCGGCGTGGCGCATGGCGGTGTCGGGCTTGGCGCGGAAGTTCTGCACGATGACCTCCTGCACGGCGCCGTACTGACGCGCCACGCGGCGGATCGCGAACACGCTCTCGGCCCGCTCGGTCAGCGTCTCCCCGATGCCGACCAGCAGGCCGGTCGTGAACGGGACGGAGAGCCGGCCGGCGTCCTCCAGCACCCGCAGGCGCACCGCCGGCTCCTTGTCCGGCGAGCCGAAGTGGACGCCACCCGGCTCGGTGAACAGCCGGGTCGCCGTGGTCTCCAGCATCATGCCCATCGAGGGCGCCACCGGCCTGAGCCGGTTGAGCTCCGCCCAGGTCATCACGCCCGGGTTGAGATGCGGCAGCAGCCCGGTCTCCTCCAGCACCAGGACGGCCATCGCACGCAGGTAGTCGAGAGTGGAGGAGTGGCCGTGCTCCTCGAGCCAGCGGCGCGCCTGCGGCCAGCGCGCCTCCGGCCGGTCGCCCAGGGTGAACAGGGCCTCGGTGCAGCCCAGCTCGGCGCCCCGAGCGGTGAGCGCGAGCACCTGGTCGGGCGACAGGTACGGCGCCCTGCCCTCGGTCGCCAGGCGGCCGGGCACGGTGACGAACGTGCAGTAGTGGCACCGGTCCCGGCACAGGTGGGTGAGCGGGACGAACACCTTCGGCGAGTACGTCACCACCCCTGGCCGGCCCGCCGCGACCAGCCCGGCGTCGCGGACCCGTGCCGCCGCGCCGCACAGCGCCTCCAGGTCGCCGGCCCTCGCCGCCAGCAGCACCGCGGCCTCCGCCACGTCCAGGCTCGCCCCGCGCTCCACCCGGGCCAGGGCCCGCCGCATCTGCTGCGGGGTGGGCCGGTCGACGGCGCTCATGCAGTGTGCTCCCCGGGACTCGACGTGGTGGACCCGGCAAGGGTAGGTCCTGGTCCGGCGAGCCGTGGATCTTGGTCCGTCGAGCCGTCAATGTTGGTGGGTCGACCCGTCAATGTTGGTGGGTCGACCGGCCGGGGTCGGTCGGCAGCGCACGGGACGGCCAGCACTGCGAGCACCGCCGTTCCCGGGGCAGAGCGCGTGAAGTCGGCGGCTCGGGATCGCCTCGGCCCGCCAGAGTTGACGGCTCGGCCCGCCAGAGTTGACGGCTCGGCCCGCCAGAGTTGACGGCTCGGCGTCGTCGGGGCGTTCGCCCAGCGGCGTCCGAGGGGACGGGTCACTCCTGCGGGATCAGCACCCAGGCGACCAGGTAGGCGACGAGCAGCGACCCGAAGCCGAGGATCGAGCCGACCACGACGACCAGCCGGATCACGGTCACGTCGATGCCGCTGTAGTCGGCCAGGCCGGCGCAGACGCCGGCGACCATCTTGTTGTCGCGGCTGCGGACCAGGCGCTTGCGTGCGGGGGAGGGGAGCTGGCTCATCGGGACTCGTCCTTCATGGTGTCGTCGGGGCTGGTGTCGGGGCTGGTGCTGGTGCTGGTGTGGGTGTCGGGGCTGTCGGTGTCGGCACCGGGGGCGTCGGCGGAGGTGTCGACCTCCTGCTCGACGTAGGTCGTGGCGTACGGCTCCATCGTCGTCTCCGTGGTCGGCTCCTCGTAACGGTAGGTCGGCGGGTCCTCGATCTCGGGCTCGCCGGTGCCCGCGAGCGGCTCCGGGGTCCGGACCGCGCCGCCGCGGGTGGCCCGCAGCGCGCTGGCCAGCAGGCCGGCCGCCCCGGCGACCACCAGAGTGCCGGGCAGCACCCACTGCACGCCGTCGGCGGAGACGATGCCGGCCTCGTGCAGCGCCCAGGAGGTGGACAGGCCTAGGAACACCAGCCCGACCACCAGGTAGCCGACGTTCAGCGGATGGGTTCTCATGACGTCCTCACTTCGATGTGTCCGAACTGCAGGTCCAGCTCCAGGTCGACGGTCGCGACCGCGTCGCTGCTCGGGATGACCCCGCGCAGGTCGACGCCGAAGCCGTCCTCGGTGCGCCGCGGCAGGTCGATCTGCCCGCCGAAGTCGATGCTCGCGTCCACGGTCGCCGCGACGTCGTCGGGCAGCACCACGACCAGCTCACCCGCGTTCGCGTCCAGCGCGATGGAGCGGCCGTCGAGGGCGGCGGGGTCGTCCACCTCGGTCAGGTCGAGCACGATCTGCCCGGCCGGCACGTGGTACCGGTCCTTCACCGCGGCCGCGGTGGTGGGTGCGAACTCCTGCTCGCGGTCGCCGGAGAACCGTGGCTCGGCGACCGACGAGGCGGCCAGCGCCACGGCGGCGACGATCCCCAGCAGGACCAGGCCGCCGGCCCGGCCGAAGAACGACCCGACCACGAGCATCGCGCCGACGATGGCCAGCGCCAGGGCCGGGTACGCCGCGTCGGCGATCTCGGTGCCGGTGGCCTCGACCAGGCCGAGGATGCCGAGCCCGACGGCGACCAGGGCCAGCGTGATGCCGAACAGCAGCGGCCCCCGGTCCTTGCGCGAGGGTCTGGCCGGTGGCCTGGCCGGCGGCGGGGCCGCTGCCCCGGGCGGCGGTGCGGCCGGCTGCCACGCCGGCTCCGGCGCGCGCCACCCGGGCTCGTCGACCGCCGGGGCGGGCGCGGTCGCCTGCTGCGAGTAGGCGGGCTGGGGGTAGCCGGCCGGGGAGAGACCCGACGGGGGAAAGCCGGCCCCGGGTGCCGCCGCCGGCGGGGAGGTGCGGGCTGGGTTCCGGTCGCGGAACAGCATCACAACCGCACCCACGACGGCCAGCGGCACGATCCACCACGGGAAGCCCCAACCGCCCCAGCTGTCGCCGAGGACCAGCAGGCCGGCCAGCACGGCGGCGCCGATCAGGACCGCGTTGCGCGTGCTGTCGGAGGCGCTCACCACGGTCTCCTCGCTGCCCTCCTCGGGCACCAGCAGCCAGGCCACGCCGTACAGCAGCAGTCCCGCGCCGCCGAAGAACACCAGCACGACGAACAGCACCCGGAAGATCACCGGGTCGATGCGCAGGTGCTCGCCGAGACCGCCGGCGACACCGGCCACCTTGCGGTCGGACACGCTGCGGCGCAGGGACTGGTAGCGGCGCAGGTTCTCGGTCCGCACGCCCTCGCCCTGGGTGTGCTCGTGCTGGGTGTGCTCGTGCTGGGCGTGCTCCTGCTGGGGTGTCTCGCTCATGGCTCCACTGTCCTTCCCCCGGCCGGCCCAGACCATCGGGGAGGACCCTGGTTCGTCCAGGTCGGGCGTCCCCGAGGCTCAGGGGCCGGCCAGGGTCTGTCCGCATGGGGACGGCGGGCGCGCCGTGTGACGATGGGACGACGATGACCACCACCGCGTCCGGGCAGCGGGCCGCGGACGCCCCCGGCCCCGCCGCCCCCCCGACCCGCCGCGCGCGGCGCAGCGCCGACGACCGCTACCTCGGCGGCGTCGCCGGCGGGCTGGCCGTCCACCTCGGCGTCGACGCGACCGTCCTGCGCGCGCTGTTCGTGGCGACCAGCCTGGTCCAGGGGTTCGGGCTGCTGGTGTACGCCGGGCTGTGGCTGACCATGCCGCTGGACACCGGCCTGCCCGCCAGCGCGCCGGGCCTGGAGGCGGCCCAGCGCCAAGGCCGCCGTCCGGCCGCCGCCAGGAGGCTGCGCGACGCCGGGCCGGTCGTCGCGATGGCGGCGCTGGGCATCGGCATCCTGATCCTGGCGCACCAGGTGGTCGGCGGCTTCACGCTGTTCTGGCCGGTGCTGCTGGCCGTGCTCGGCGTGATGGTGCTGTGGCGCCAGGCCGACGAGGCGCAGCGGGAGGGATGGTCCGACACCGCGGGCCGGGTGGGGCCGTGGCGGGCGGTGGTCGGCGCGGGCGGCCCAGCGGCGTACGGGCGCCTGGCCGCGGGAGTGCTCCTGCTGGCGGCGGCGCTCACGGTGCTCGCTCTGCAGACCGGCCAGCTCTCCTCCGCGCGCGACGTGCTGATGGCCGGCGGCCTGGCGGCGGTGGGGCTGGCGCTGATCCTGGGGCCGTTCCTGTTCCGGCTGGCCGGCGACCTGTCCGAGGAGCGGGCGGCCCGGGTGCGGCAGCAGGAGCGCGCCGACGTGGCCGCCCATCTGCACGACTCGGTGCTGCAGACCCTCGCGCTGATCCAGAAGAGCGCGGGCGACGGGCCGGCCGTGGCCAGGCTGGCGCGCGCCCAGGAGAGGGACCTCCGGCAGTGGCTGTACGGCGAGCCGGCCGCCCCCGACGTCTCGGTGGCCGCCGCGCTGCGGAGCGCGGCCGCCGAGGTCGAGGACGCGCACGGCGTGCCCGTCGAGGTGGTCACCGTCGGGGACCTGCCGTCCGGGGAGCGCACCGCCCCGCTGACCCTCGCCGCGCGCGAGGCGATGGTCAACGCCGCGAAGCACTCCGGCGCCGCCAAGGTGGACGTCTACGCCGAGCTCGGGCCCGCCGCGGCGGAGGTGTTCGTGCGCGACCGGGGCGCCGGCTTCGACCCCGACGGGGTCGGCGAGGACCGCCTCGGCGTACGCCGCAGCATCCTGGACCGCATGCGCCGGCACGGCGGCCGGGCCGACATCCGCACCGCGCCCGGCGAGGGCACGGAGGTGCGGCTGCACATGGTGATGTCGCCGGCGCCACCGCCGGACGGACCCGCTCCCGACGACCGCCGATCCTGAGCCCGAGAAGGATGTGCCGACCATGACCCCAGCCTCGTCGACCGCTCCCGTGCCGCCCGCGCCAGTCCCGGTGGTCGTGGTCGACGACCACGCCATGTTCCGCACCGGCGTCCGAGCCGAGCTGACCGCGGCGCCCCGCCAGGTCGTGGTCGTCGGGGAGGCGGAGGACGTCGACTCGGCGGTCGAGCAGGTGCTCGCGCACCGCCCGGCGGTGGTGCTGCTCGACGTACACCTGCCCGGTGGTGGCGGCGTCGAGGTGATGCGGCGGGTGGGAAACCGGGTCCCGGAGACTCGGTTCCTCGCGCTCTCGGTGTCCGACGCGGCCGAGGACGTGATCGGCACGATCCGCGGCGGGGCCCGCGGGTACGTCACCAAGTCCATCACCGGCCCGGAGCTGGTCGACGCGATCGGCCGGGTCGCCGGCGGCGACGCGGTGTTCTCCCCGCGCCTGGCCGGGTTCGTCCTCGACGCCTTCGCCGGCACCATCGAGGTCGCCCAGGTCGACGAGGACCTGGACCGGCTCACCGAGCGCGAGCGGGAGGTGATGCGGCTGATCGCCCGCGGCTACGCCTACAAGGAGGTCGCCCGGGAGCTGTTCATCTCGGTGAAGACCGTGGAGACCCACGTGTCGTCGGTGCTGCGGAAGCTGCAGCTCTCCTCGCGGCACGAGCTGTCCCGTTGGGCCTCCGACCGGAGGTTGCTGTGACCGGCTCCGCCCCGCCCGCCGAGGAGTCCGCCTCCGGGGGCGACGTCCCCAGCGGGAGCACGGTCTTGGTGGCCGGAGCGTCGGGCTTCGTGGGTCGCCGGCTCTGCCCCGCCCTGGTCGACGCCGGCTACCGGGTGCGGGCGATGACCCGGCGCCCGGAGCGGTACGACGGGGCCGGGCAGGCCGTTGCGGGAGACGTCCACGACCCCGGCACGCTGACCCCCGCGCTGCAGGGCTGCTCCGCGGCGTACTACCTCGTGCACTCGCTGGGCCGGCCGGACTTCCGCCGGCTCGACGCAGACGCGGCCACGGGCTTCGGCAAGGCGGCCGCCGTGGCCGGCGTGCGCCGGATCGTCTACATGGGCGGCCTGGGCAACGACGAGGACGACCTGTCCGAGCACCTGCGCAGCCGCCGCGAGGTGGAGCGGCTGCTCGGCGCGGGCGGCGTTCCGGTCACCACCCTGCGCGCCGGCATCGTGGTCGGCGCCGGGGGGATCTCCTGGGAGATGACCCGGCAGCTGGTCAAGCGGCTGCCGGTCATGGTCACGCCGCGCTGGGTCAGCACCCGGACCCAGCCGATCGCGCTCGACGACGTGGTGCGGTACCTGGCCGGCGTCCTGGCGGTGCCGCAGACCACCGGGCGGACGTTCGAGATCGGCGGCCCCGAGGTCCTCGACTACCGGGCGATGATGAGCCGGCTCGCGGCGATCCAGGGCCGCAGGCAGCTGATCATCCCCGTCCCGGTGCTGTCACCGTGGCTGTCGTCGCTGTGGCTCGGCCTGGTCACCGACGTGGACGCCGCCACCGGCCGGTCGCTGGTCGGCTCGATGGTCAACGAGGTGGTGGTCCGCGACGACGGCATCCGGTCCCTGGTCCCGTTCGAGCCGATGGGGTACGACGAGGCGGCCCGGCGCGCGCTTGCCGAGGACGGCCACCCGTGACCGGTCCGCCGCGCCGCACGATCAGGGACCGGCTCAGGTCCCGCCTCCCCATGCCGATCACCCACGTCGTGGAGATCGGGCATGAGGAGTCCGAGGAGGAGCTGCGCCGACGGCAGCGGGTGGTCAGGACCACCGCGGCCGTCGGTGCCGGCCTGCTCGGCCTGGGCCTGTCCACCCGGCCCGGCTCGCGTTCGTTCTACGCCACCACGCTGGGCGTGGCCGGGGTGTGGACGGTCGGCGGCTTCGCCTCCGGCCCGTTGCACCGGGGCTGGATCCAGCTGCAGGACCGCTCCGTCGAGCGCCCGGTCGTCGTGCCGCTGGCCACCGGCGTGGCGGCGTTCGGCGGGTTCTACGGGGCCGCCCTGGCGGCCCGCCGCATCCCCCCTCTCGCCGACCCCATCGCCAGCGTCCTGGACTACGCCGAGGAGGGCAGCCTCCCCTGGGTGCTGGCCACGACGATGGCCAACGGCCTGGCAGAGGAGGTGTTCTTCCGTGGAGCGGTGTACTCCGCACTCGGCAGGCAGCACCCCGTCGTCACCTCCACCGCGGTCTACACCGTCGCCACCGTCGCCACCCGCAACCCCGCGCTGGTGCTCGCCGCCGCCGCCATGGGGACCCTCTTCGGCCTGCAGCGCCGGGCCTCCGGGGGTCTCCAAGCCTCGACGATCACGCATCTGACCTGGTCGGCGCTGATGCTGCGCTACCTGCCCCCGCTGTTCCGCGACCGGCACGAGGTGGCCGGTCACGGGCGGTGGGCACCCGCTCGTCTGGGCGGAGGCTGACCCCCCGGGTCCGCGGGTGGGTCGGCGAGGTTGTGGCCGATGCCTGCACGGATCGTCGCTTGTGGCCCGGAACCGCAGCGACACGCCGCGCGCGGATGCGGTTATCGGCCACCCACCACTGGCGCAGCACCGCGACGGCCGGGGTTCCCGGGACCTGTCCGGCCCACGACGTACCCTGGCCGGGACATGAGCGCGACGTTCCCGATCCCCACCGTGTCGACCGCGTCCGCCGGGGAGGGGCGCAGCGAGGCCGGCGCTCGGGAGACCCGCGCGGAGCGGCTCCTCGACGGGCTCAACGAGCCGCAGCGGGCCGCGGTCGTGCACGCCGGCACGCCGCTGCTGGTCGTCGCCGGCGCCGGCTCCGGCAAGACCCGGGTGCTGGCGCGGCGGATCGCCTGGCTGATCTCGCAGCGCAACGCCCACCCCGGGTCGATCCTGGCGATCACCTTTACCAACAAGGCCGCGGCGGAGATGCGAGCGAGGGTCGAGGGTCTCGTGGGCGGACGGGCGCGGGTGATGTGGGTCTCGACGTTCCACGCCGCCTGCGTGCGCATCCTGCGCAAGGAGATCACCCGCCTGGGCTTCCGTTCCGGGTTCTCCATCTACGACGCCGCGGACTCGCTGCGGCTGATGACTCTGGTCTGCCGCGACCTCGCCCTCGACGTGAAGAGCTACCCACCCAAGCGCGTGCTCTCCTGGGTGTCGGCGCGGAAGAACGAGCTCATCGACGCCGACGAGGCGGCCGGGGATGCTCGCAACGACGTCGAGAGGACGTTCGCGCGCGCGTACGCCGAGTACCAGCGACGTCTCGGCGAGGCCGACGCCCTTGACTTCGACGACCTGATCATGACCACCGTGCAGCTGCTCTGGGACTTCCCCGACGTCCGCGAGAGCTACCGGCGGCGGTTCCGGCACGTGCTCGTGGACGAGTACCAGGACACCAACCACGCCCAGTACGCCCTGGTGCGCGAGCTCTGCGGGGTCTCCGCCGGCCGGCCCCTCGTCGAGGCTTCCGACCCGGACGCCCCCGACCCGTCCGGTGCCGTCGAGTCCGCCGGGGCCGAGCCGGCCGAGCTGATGGTGGTGGGCGACGCCGACCAGTCGATCTACGCCTTCCGCGGCGCGAACATCCGCAACATCTTGCAGTTCGAGGAGGACTTCCCCGACGCCACGACCATCCTGCTGGAACAGAACTACCGCTCCACGCAGTCGATCCTGGACGCCGCCAACGCCGTGATCGGGCGCAACGAAGGCCGCAAGCGAAAGAGCCTGTGGTCGGAGTTCGGTCCCGGCGAACGGTTGGTGGGGTACGTCGCCGACGACGGGCACGACGAGGCGCGGTTCGTCGCGACGGAGGTCGACCGGCTCGCCGACGCCGACGCCGCCAAGCCCGGTGAGGTCGCGGTGTTCTACCGGACCAACGCGCAGTCCCGGGTGTTCGAGGAGGTGTTCGTGCGCCGGGGGCTGCCGTACAAGGTGGTCGGCGGCGTCCGGTTCTATGAGCGCAAGGAGGTGCGCGACGCGTTGGCGTACCTGCGCCTGCTGGCCAACCCCGCCGACGAGATCAGCCTGCGTCGCGTGGTCAACGAGCCCAGGCGCGGGATCGGCGACCGGGCGGTGGCCTGCGTGCAGGCGCTGGCGACCCGCGACGCGGTGGGCTTCTTCGAGGCGCTCCGGCGCGCCGACGAGGCCCCCGGCATCGCCGCCCGGTCGGTCTCGGCGATCCGGGGGTTCGTCGACATGGTCTCCGAGCTGCAGTCGATGGTGGACGCCGGCGAGCGAGCCGACGTCGTGCTCGAGCAGACCCTCGCCCGCAGCGGATACCTCGCCGCCTTGGAGGACTCCGATGACCCTCAGGACCAGACCCGAATGGACAACCTCGCCGAGCTGGTCGCCGTGGCGCGCGAGTTCGCCGTCGAGCCGACGCCGCCGCCGTCGTCCGACCCGGCGGACCTGACCCCGGCCCGGCCGGGAGTCCCCGAGTTCCTCGAACGGGTCGCCCTGGTCGCCGACTCCGACCAGATCCCCGACCCGGACGACGAGGGCGGCGGCGTCGTCACGCTGATGACGCTGCACACCGCGAAGGGACTGGAGTTCCCGGTGGTGTTCCTCACCGGCCTGGAGGAGGGTGTCTTCCCGCATCAGCGCACGCTCGGCGACCGCAAGGAGCTCGAGGAGGAGCGGCGGCTGGCCTATGTCGGCCTCACCCGGGCGCAACGCCGGCTCTACGTCTCGCGGGCGATGGTGCGGTCGGCGTGGGGTGCCCCGTCGTACAACGCGCCGTCCCGGTTCCTCGACGAGCTGCCCGGCGACCTGGTCGACTGGCGTCGCACCGCCGACGACCAGACCCGGTGGGACCGGCCGAGCCTCCCCGAGGTCCCCGCTCGCGCGGCGAGCGCGCTGCGACGTCGCTTCGGTGCCGCGGCCGCTCGCGCCGATGCCGAGGCGAAGGCCACCACGCGCCCGGTGCCCGTCCTCGACCCCGGCGACCGGGTCACCCACGACAAGTTCGGCCTCGGCACGGTCGTGACCGTCTCAGGCATCGACGACAAGGCCGTCGCGTCGGTCGACTTCGGCTCCCAGGGCGTCAAGCGGCTCCTGCTGCGCTACGCCCCCGTCGAGAAGCTCTGACCTTTCCCGGCCCGGTGCGGCCCGTCGTGAGCCGACTCCGTGGGGTCCAGGTCGTCCATGGCTTCACATGACGTGCGCCGCACGCGGCCGGCTGACCATCGGGGGCATCGGTCGCCATGACGCCCCCAGGACCCTGCCCGCGGCCGACCCGGCGGAGGATGGGACGGCTGGGCGGCCGAGCGGGCGGAGGATGGGACGGCTGGGCGGCCGAGCGGGGGGAGGATGGGACGGCTCGGCGGTCGAGCGGGGGGAGGATGGGACGGCTCGGCGTCGTCGGGACGGGGATGGCTCGATCGGGTTGGGTCAGGGAGTGACGCCGTGGTCGGCGAGGGCGGTGTCGGGATCGACGGGGTCGCCGGCGTGGGGGTGGACCTCCAGGTGGAGGTGGGGACCGGTGGTGTTGCCGGTGGAGCCGACGGTACCGATCACCTGCCCGCTGGACACGGTGTCGCCGACGGCCACCTCGACAGAGGCCTGGTGGCAGTACCAGAGCTCGGTGCCGTCCTCGAGGGTCACCACGGTCTTGTTGCCGTAGGCGCCGTCGTAGCCGGTCTCGGTGACCGTGCCGGAGGCGACGCTGTGGATCGGCGTCCCGGACGGGGCGGCGAAGTCCAGGCCGGTGTGGCAGCTGGACCACAGCCCGCTGCACTGGCCGAACCGCGCCGTCAGGTGGTAGCCGCCGTCGATCGGGCGCACCCACGTGTTGCGGGCGATCTCCTCCGAACGCTGGTCGGCCTGCGCGTCGATGGTGGCCAGCGCCGCCTGGCGGGCGTCCACCTTCGCCTCGGCGACGCGCTCGAGCCGGCGGTCGGCGCGGGCGACCTGGACCCGCCGGGCCGAGTCACGGCTGACCGCGCGCTGGCGCAGGGCGGCTAGGGCAGCGGCGGACAGCTCGCCGGTGCCAGTCCCGGCCGGGCTCGTCTCCCCGCCGGCCTGGGAGATCCGGGCGGCGGGGGTGGCCAGGCGGGCCGCGGCCGGGGAGGTCCCGGTAGTGGCGCCGGCGAGGAGGACCACCCCGGTGACCAGCGCCGCCCCGGCGCCGCCCGCACCGAGCAGGCGCAGCGCGATGGCGAGGCGCCCGCGCAGGCGAGGGGGGGTGCGGCGGGCGGCCGAGCCCTCGGGCGAGGGCTCGGCCGGAGCGGTGCCAGGGGGCCG
>JBIOUF010000144.1:0-4636 GCA_044866695.1 Nocardioidaceae bacterium
TGCGCGTCGGTGACGGCGACGTCTCCGAGCACGACCGTGGTGTAGGCCGCCAGGGAGGTGGCGCTGAGGTCGGTGTTCTTGACGGTGCTGAACTCGTTGAGCCCCTCGGCGCGGGCGATCTCGGCCAGGTACGACGAGGACGGGTTGGCGGTGCTGGTGACGAGCGCGACCGGCCCGCCCGGCCCCTGGTCGATCGGTGGTGGCGGCGGGGCGGCGGTCTGGAACGACCAGCCCACTGGACTCATCGTGTTGCCGCTGGCGTCCTGGGCACCGCTGACGGCAACGGTGTACGTCGCCGAGTTCGTCAGGGCCGACGACGGGGTCAGCGTCACGGTCGAGGTGCCGGCGTCGTACGCGGTCGTCGAAGCGACCGTCTGCCCGGCCTGGTTGCGCAGCACCATCGAGACCGAGCCCGGCACGACGCTCTCGGAGAACGTCGCCGACGGGCGCACGGTCGTGGCCACTCCGGTCGCGTCGGCGGCGGGAACCCGGTCCGCGACGGTCGGCGGCTGTGTGTCGTTCGCGGTCTCGGCGAAGACGACGTCGACCCAGTAGTTCTCGCTGTTGAAGGTCAGGTTCGGGAACGCGCCCGCGGTGCTGGTGTACCGGTAGACGCCGTTCCCGCCGGACGACGCGTTCGACAGCGCGGTCAGCGGACCGCGAGTGGTGTCGGCCGTGAAGTAGCTCGAGCTCACCGCGTACCGCGACGGCGCGAAGTACGACGCGACGTAGGTCGTGTTCGCCGACACCGGGATCGGGGCGGAGAAGGTCGCCTGCTGCCACCCGCTCGCGGTCTCGTTCGTGAACGTCGCGAAACCGAGGCGCGTGCCCGTGCTGGTCCAGATGCTGCCGACGTGGGTGCCGGCGGCCTGGGTCGGCTTGTAGTACCGGATTCCGGTGACGTACCCGGCCGTGTTGCTGCGGAACTTCACCCCCAGCTCCACCGGAGTGGTGTCCGGGTCGGTCGCCGCGGGCGTGGCCGTGCTGGGCCAGATCGTGCACGGGCAGTTGTTGGTGCTCGCGGTGGTGGTGAACGACCAGGTCACCGGGTCCATGACGTTGCCGGACGCGTCCTGCGCCCCGCTCAGCGTCGCTGTGTACTGGGTGGACGCGGCCAGGTTCGCCCCGGGTGTGAACGTGGCGGTCCGGGTGCCGGCGGCGTACGCCGTCGCACCCGTGACCGCGGTGCCGGCCGGGTTGCGCAGCACCAGGCTGATGCTGCCGGCCTGCACCGCCTCGCTGAACCCGGCCGTCACGGTGGTGCCCACCGGGACGCTGGTGGCGCCTGCCGCCGGGCTCCGGCTGGTCACGGCGGGCTTGGTGGTGTCGGGCGCCTCGGTGGTGAACGTCCATGATGCGGCGTCCATGACGTTGCCCGACGGGTCCCGCGCGCCGCTCACGGTGGCGGTGTAGCTCACCGACCCGCTCAGGGCCGCGTTGGGGGTCAGCGTGAGCGTGCGGCTGTCGACGTCGTACGCCGTGGTGGACGGCACCACCGTGCCGTCATCGGTTCTGCGCAGCTCGGCGACGGCGCTGCCCGCCAGCACCGGCTCGCTGAGCACCGCGGTGACCGTGCTGGTGAGCGGGACACCGCTCGCGTCGGCCGCTGGGGTACGGCTGGTGACCGTCGGCTTCGTGGTGTCCGCGACGGCTGTCGTGAAGGTCCAGGACACCTGGTCCATCTGGTTGCCGGCGGCGTCCTTGGCGCCGCTGAGCGTCGCGGTGTACTGCGTGCTCGGCGACAAGGCCCCGTTCGGCGCGAACGTGACGGTGCGTGTGCCCGCGTTGTACGAGCGGCCCGTCGTGACCGCCGAACCGCCCGTGGGCCGCAGGTCCAAGGCGATCGTGGACTCCTGCACCGGCTCGTCGAAGACCGCGGTGACGGTCGTCCCCACCGAGACGTTGGTCGCGTTCGCCGCCGGCGTCCGGCCGGTCACGGCCGGCTTGGTGGTGTCGGTGTCGCTGAACACCACGTCGACCCAGTAGTTCTCGCTGTCGTAGGTCGACGTCGGGAAGCTGCCGGCCGCCGAGCCGTACCGGTACACGCCGTTGCCGCCGTCGGTGCCGGTGCGCAGCGCGGTGAGCGGGCCGCGGGTCGTCGCGGCCGCGGCGAAGTACGCCGAACTGACCGCGTAGCGGGACGGCGCGAAGTACGACGCGACGTAGGTGGTGTTGGCGGTCACCGGGATCGGGGAGGAGAAGCTGGCCTGCTGCCACCCGCTGGCGGTCTCGCCCGTGAAGGTGGCCGTGCCGAGCTTCGTGCCGGTGCCGGTCCACAGCGTGCCCACGTGCGTGCCGGTGGCCTGGGTGGGCTTGTAGTAGCGGATCGCGGTGACGAAGCCGCTGGTGCTGGCGCGGAACTTCACGCCGAGCTCCACCGGGGTGGTGTCCGGGTCGGTCTTCTGCGGCGTCGCGGTGCCGGGCCAGATCGTGCACGGGCAGGTCGCGGGCGCGCTGCCGACCGTGATGGCGACCCCGGCCCCCGGGTTCTCGATGTTGCCGGTGTCGTCGGTGGCGCGGCTGCGCAGCGTGGCCGGCCCTGGGCTGGACGGGGTGAACGAGTACGACCAGGTCTCCCGGCCGGTCGCGCGGTGCCAGGTGGCCCCGTTGTCGGTGGAGACCTCCACGCCGCCGACGCGGCCTCCCCCGGTGTCCGCGGCGGTGCCGGTCACGGTGAGCGGGTCGCCCGGCGGCACGGTGCTGCCGGCAGTGGGGGCGGTGATCGTGGAGGTGGGGGCAGCGGTGTCGGCCGAGGCGGTGGCGGCGACCAGGCCGGCGCGCAGGGTGGCCGGCTGCACGCCCATGTCGGCGAACAGGTTCACCGTCGCCTGCTGGGCCGCCGTGTCCGCGGCGCCGGAGCCGCGGTCGTGGCTGCTGTCCAGCGCCCAGGCCCACTGGATGGTGCCGGCGCCGAAGACCAGCGCACCGCTGGGCGCCTTGTACATGGTCATCGCATGCGTCGCGGCGCCCTGCCCGTAGCTGCTGCCGTAGTCCTGCAGCCGCTCGCCGGAGCCGGCGGTCTCCGACACCCGGAACAGCCCGGCCGGCCGGTGGCCGTTGTCGGAGTCCTCGTCCCACTCGTAGCCGATGACGTTCGTGCCGACCGTCGTGGTGGCGTTCGCGGCGAGGTTGGCCACCCGGGTGTTGCGCCAGAACCGCATCTTCCCGTCGGCGCTGCCGACGACCATGTTGGTCTGACAGCAGTTGACGGCGAACATGGTGCCGCTGAGCGCGTTCTCCGGGCGGCCGCCGTCACCGGGGGGGCTGAACCGCGGGTCGCGCCAGGTGCCGGTCCACGTGGGAGGGTCCTGGGGGTCTATGACCGCGTTGGCGTGGGTCTCCTTGTAGCTGACCAGGGTGCGGTACGGCGTGCCGGAGCCGTCGACGCTGTTCTCCCAGCGGGTCTTCCAGAAGACTTCGTTGCCGCTCATGAAGGCGAGGTGCACCCCGGCCGCCCGGGCCGCCTCCACGTTGTCTCGCTGCGGCCCTGACCAGTACTCGTCGTGTCCGACCGACATGAACACCTTGTGCTCGAGAAGCTCCGCCCCACGACGGGCGGTGTCCACGCCGGAGCTGTAGCTCACGTCGTACCCGTTGGACTCCAGGAACCGCACCATGGGGTACTCGGCGTTGAACACCCAGTCCTCGGGTGCGTTCTGCCGGGTGGTGAAGGGCCGGTTGTAGCTGACCTTGTAGGCCCGGCCGGCCGGGGCGCCGGTGTAGAGACTGTTGCCGCCGTAGGCGTTGTAGGCCTGCCACGTGGTGTCGGAGGTCTGGAACAGCAGCTTCGAGGCGCCGTCGTCGTCGCGGACCACGAAGAACACGTGGCTGGCGCCGGCCGCGCCGGCGGTGCGGACCAGCCTGGCGAAGTAGATGCCCGACACCGCGTCGCCGGGCACCGTCCAGGAGGCGTTCTGGGTCCAGTTCCCGCAGTCGACGAGGCCGGTCGCGGGCACGGTGATGCACTCCGGCTGGTCGTTGAGCGTCGACGGGTTGACCGTGGCGACCTTGCGGGCGCCGGACCCGCCGTAGTAGCCCATCCGGTAGATGTCCAGCCGGTACGACGACGCGTCGGTGTCGACCTTGAAGCCGATCGTGCCGCCCTGGTCGACGCTGATGTCGGTGGCGAACCCCTGGATCGTGGAGCTGCCGGCCCCGGTGATGCCCCACTCGCTCTCCGGGTTGCCCGCCTTGGTGTTCTCACAGGCGACCGGGTTGACGATGGGCGGGTCGCACGGCGCGGCCGCCGCCGGCGCTGCGGGCAGGATGCTGAGCCCGGCGACCACCATCAGGGCGGTCACTACCAGCGTCGCCCACCTTCGTCCGCGCACCGCCCCCCCGTGCAGGCGCGACCGACGACCTGACATGGCACACCCCACTCCCCTACCCGCCGCTGCACCCCCCGGTGACGACGGTCCGGCGCCAAGGTAGCGCCACATGGGACCACGCGGCCATGCCCCGAACGGGCCCTCTCGCCCCTCCCACCCGCCCCTGCCCCCGCTGGTCGAGGAGCCGGAGCGCCGGCGGAGGCGTCTCGAACACCCGCTGGTTGAGGAGCCGGAGCGCCAGCGAAGGCGTCTCGAAACCAGCGGGACCGTGGCACGGTCCCAGCCCGGATGCCGGTGGTTTCGAGACG
>JBIOUF010000145.1:0-2159 GCA_044866695.1 Nocardioidaceae bacterium
GGCAACTGTGTTCGGAAAAAGTTAAGCGGAACCCCTACCGGGGCGTCCTCTTTTCCCAGCGGATTGGCCTCCCCGGCAATCGTCTTGCGGTAGGGGTGCCAGCCACGGAAGTTGCCGCTCCACTCCCCCTCCTCCAGCTCAGCGGGGGTCAGTGGCCGGGCGGGGTGCTCCAGGGGGGACATGTGACCGCTTTCGAGCAGGCGGTCGTGGAGCTCGATGTCGGCGTCGAGGTCGCGGTTGCCGGCGTGGGTCAGGTAGCTGACCCTTGCGCAGCGGCCCGCCGAGATCTTGATCAGGTCCTCGAGTGAGCCAGCCTGCTCGTGGTCCTCGGGGCGCACGAGCGGCAGGTGCCACTCGCCTTCGGCCAGCTCCTCCGGCTCGGAGGCGGCTGCTGCATCGCGCATCGTCTCCGCCACGTGCCTGATCTCCGGCTGCGCGTCGGGGTGGCAGCGGAGGTTCCAGAAGTTCTCCCACTCGGTCGCGGTGACGATCACCGTATGCCACATAAATGGCTCTAGCAAGCGATTTGCCACCTGCTTATGCACGTTGAGCCACTCGTCGGGCCGGTTCCTGGTCCGGGTGGCCTCCTCGACCTGCTCCAGCACTGCGAGCAGCTCGCCGCTTGCAGTGTCGGGATCGGTCACGAGCCCGAGCACCCGCCGAACGGCGTCGTCGCGGGCGCGCAGCCACTCGCGTCTGGCGACGTCCTCCTTTTCGCCGCTGAGTGCCGGGCCTGCTTGCATGCCGGGTTGATTCGAGCCGAACTCGATCGGCACGTAGGGGTCCTCGAGCACCCGCCGCAACTGCTTGGCTATCGGGATCGCCCGTGAGCTGGCCGAGTTGCGCGAGAAGACCCGATGGGTGTTGAACTCGGCGAGGACGAAGCGGGGGAACGTGGCCTCCAGCGTGGTCAGCCGGTGGCCGGCCGGCGATCGCGAATCGGCGAGGACTTTTGCGTCGAATCCCATCGGTTGCTCAATCTTCCACTTGCGGCGGCGGAAAAGCCATCAGCTCGACCCGGTGACCGCCGGGGGCGGTGGCCTTGGCGCGTGGCGACCCCCAATGCTCGTTGCCGGCGGTGAGTTCGAAGCCGGCGTCCTCGAGCCGTTCGACGCTCAACTCGAACTCGGCGACGACCACGGCGGTGTGCCCGTGTGGGGGGACGACCGGGGAGCTGTTGCGTTCGAGATGGATCTGGGTCCCTTCGCGCTCGACCCAGACGAAGGCGTCGGCAAGGGCCGGCGGTGGCTCGACCCGTCGAAAGCCGAGCAGGACCCAGAACTCGACCGAGCGCTCAATGTCCTCCGGCGCGACCTCGAGCGTGACGTGCTGAAGCATCGAGCTCAGGCTAAAGCAGCAGCGAGGCGAGGCTGACCAGGACGACTATCGCGGTTGACCAGGTGACCGCCTCGGCGGTGATCTCCATGTCGAGGCCGTAGGCGTGGGCGACGACCATCGAGTTGAGCCCCGACGGCATCGCGGACATCAGGCGGTAGGCGGCGGGCAGGTCGATCAGCGGCGCCGCGAGCAGCATCAGCAGGGCCGGGGCGAGGGCCAGCCGGGCACCGAGGGCGACGGCGACCGGCGGGGTCAGCGGCGGTGGCATCGGTAGCTCGCCGTGCTCGGCGTTCTCCGCAAGGGTGGCGCCGACGGCGAAGAAGCCGATCGGCAGGATCGCGACGACCAGGACCTGTGAGGCATCGACGAGAAGCTGCGGCGCCAACGCGTCCGGCGCGAGCAGCCCGGCGATCGCCGCGTAGAGCGGTGGGTTGCGAGTGAAGAACGCCCGCACGCGGTCGGCCGGCCCTTCGCCCGCCTTGGCGCCAAAGGCAGCGCCGACGGCGAAGGCGCCGAGCAGCAAGCAGGGGCCGGTGACGAGGACATCCCAGAGCACAGCGGTCGAGAGGTCCTCCCGCCCAAGCAACGCCACCGTCAAGGGATAGCCCAGGTAGCCGGTGTTGACGCTGAGCACCGCGCAGACGACAGCGCCGGTGCGGTGCCGGGCCAGCCCGAGGACCCGGCTGGAGACCCACCAGGCGACCAGCGCGGCGGAGGAGACGGCGAGGATCCCGAGCAGCAACCCGACCCCATGCTCGACGTCGATCTCGGCGGCCGCCAGGTTGAAGAAGATCACCGGAGGCACCAGCACGTAGAGCATC
>JBIOUF010000146.1:0-12417 GCA_044866695.1 Nocardioidaceae bacterium
CTGGGAACACGCCTGGCTCGGCCTGTTCGAACTTGCCACCACCGACCCACCACCACCCCTCGCGGCCTGACCATCCGCCCGACCTGGGCACGACCAAGGAACCCGAGAGTGGAAGAGCCGGACAGACTGGCGGCCAACGCTTGCCCGCACGGTGGCCGGCCACAGAATCCGGTGATCAGGCGACGTCAGAAATCAACCCCGTGGATCCAGGCTGAACCACCCGGTGGTTTCGAGACGGGCTCGCAAGCTCGCCCTCCTCAACCACCGGGGGGTGCACACTCGCCCTCCTCAACCACCGGGGGTGCACCCTCGCCCTCCTCAACCACCGGGGGGCAAGGGATAGCCTCGAACCTCCACGACGTGGAAGGACTCTCGGCCGATGACTGACTCGGGAACTCGCGCGTCGCCCCAGCGGCCACGGTTCGAGCTGGGCGACCCGGGGCCGCTTCGAGATGGCCTGGTGGGTGCGGTCCTCGACGGGTCGAAGACCTCGACCTCGAGCCTGCTGGCGCAGTACGACGGCGAGGACGACCCTGTGCCCGAGGTCGCCGGCCGCTACGTCATGGTCGACTCACACGAGCGGCCCGCCGGAGTCGTCGAGATCACCGAGGTGCGACTGGTCCCGATGGGCCAGATCGACCTGCGGTTCGCACGCGAGGAAGGGGAAGGCTACGACTCCGTGGCCTCCTGGCGCCACGCTCACGAGCGGTTCTGGCGCGAGCATGCGCCCGGGGAGCATGCGGCTGGGGTGCCGCTCGACGACGAGACGGTGGTGGTCGCGGTCCGCTTCCGTCTCGTGGAGCGGCTCGGACCTCCGGAGCGACCGGCGTGAGGATCCAGGGGCTGGTGTTCGTCGGCACGAGGACGGCAGAACGCGACGCCATGGCGGACTTCGTCGGAGGGGTGCTGGGGCTTGCCGCGACAGCGGCGCACGGACTGGATGCGCAGGTGTTCACCCTGCCCGACGGGTCGACCTTCGCCGTCACCTCGCCCGACGACTCCGAGGAGGGCGAGCGCACCGTCGGGTTCCTGGTGAGCGACCTCGACGCTGCGGTGACCGAGCTGCGAGCCGCTGGGGTGGTGACCGACGACGAGGTCTCTTCGAGCAGCCTCCAGCGGTACGTGCACTTCCGGGCCCCCGACGGACGGCTCTACGAGCTGGTGCAGAACCTGGCCTGAGCCTGGACCCGGTGGTGGTGCCTAGTGCCCGGGCTTCGAGGCGACGCGGCGCTCCAGTGCCTCGATGAGGGTGGGGCAGACGTCGATCTTGTACAGCCTCTCGACGCTCTGCATCCCGCCCGGGCTCTCGGCGTTGATCTCCACCACCTTGTCGCCGATCACGTCGATGCCGACGAACCACATGCCGTCGGCCACGAGCTTCTCGCTCATGGCGTCGATGATGCCGCGCTGCACGTCACCGATCTCGAGAGGGACCGAGCGGCCGCCCGTGCTGATGTTGGCCCTCGGGTCGTTGCCGCTGGGCACTCGGCGGAAGGCTCCCGGCTGCCCGTCGCGCTCGAGGAGCTTGCCGTCGAGGAGGAAGATCCGGGCATCGCCGTCCTCGCCGCCGTCGACGAACTCCTGCACGATCGCGTAGCCGTCCTGGAGCACCGCCTCGGTCATCTGGGCGAGGTTGGTCTCCTCCTCGTCCTCGATCATGAACACGTTGCGGCCCTTGGCGCCGTACAGCGGCTTGACCACGCAGTGGCCGACCTCGCGGACGAACCGCTCGATCGCGTCCGGGTCGCGCGTCACCAGCGACCGCGGCCGGATCCGCTCCGGGAACTCCTCCAGGTAGAGCTTGCTCGTCGCGCGCATCAGCGACGTCGGGTCGTTGACCACCGTGACGCCTCGAGCCTGGAGCATCTGGCCGAAGACCACTGCCAGTGGGCTCGCCCACGGCCGCTCCTGTAGGTCGTCGATCGACTCGTTCCGCAGGGACAGGACATCGAGGTCGTCCATGACGACCCGTTCGACGTCGTGTTCCTTGATGCGCTCCATGAAGCTCGCCAGCGTGTCGTCCTCCTCGAAGGCCGCGGGATGAGCCCGGGCCACCAGCCGTCCATCGGTGCCCCCGAGCTCGACGTCTCCGACGCCGACGTACCAGACCTGGTGCCCGCGTCGGGCCGCTGCTCTGGCCAGCCGCGTCGTGGCGTACTCGTCGACCTCGGTCGCGACGTCGTTGACGAAGAAGGCCAGCCTCATGCGGACGCATCTCCTTCGTACAGGTCGGCGACCGACATGCCCGCGCGCAGCCGGTCCAGGCGCTCCTGCGCGCCGGGCACGTCCAGCCAGCGGGGCCGGACCCATGGCGCGTGGAGCACGCCACGGTCCAGCAGGTCCTGGATCAACGGGATGTGGTCCAACGCGAACTTGCCGACGAACAGCACGTCGAGGCTGCCCCCCTCGGCGAGGGCATCCAGCAGCCGGGTGATCCCACGCAGGTAGATGGCGTCCTTGACGTTGCCGCCCCCGACGACGACGCGGATGGCGATGGACCATGCGGTCCGCGTGGGAATCCGGTACTCGGCGCGTAGCGCCTCGAAGATCTCCACGAACCCGGCGCCGCCGAGCATCCTGTCGATGGCGACGACCCGTCCAGCCAGCACGCGCAGACGCCGCGGGTCCAGTCCGCCGGTCAGGTACTCCGCGAGTACGGCGAGACCCTCCTGGGTCTCGTCGTAGCCCGGCAGTCCGGTGGTAAGAAGGGTCAGTGGTTGCCTGGCGCCGTTCTGGTAGGTGACGACATGGGTGCCGACCTCGTGATGTAGCAAGGCCTCGACGCGGTCCGCCCTGATGGCGGCGGTCTCGGGGATCAGCAGCCGGCCGAACGACACCATCAGCTCTGAGACGTCGTTGCGCACCTCGACGTGGACCGGGAAGCCCGGGTACTGGGCACGGTACCGCTCGAGCTCCGCCCGAGCCGCGTCGGCGAACGCGCCGGCGGTGACGCTGTGGGCGTTGGCACCCAGGGGCGGGATGGACTCGAGAAGCTGCTCCGCAACACGGGTGAGCGGCTCGGCGACCCCTCCGTAGAGCTGCAGCGAGCCGTACACGAACCGTGAGGTGTCGCGATCCTCCAAGGCGGTGACCTGCCGCGCGATCTCGTCCCGCTTCGTCCGGAGGAGCATGTGCAGCGCAGGGTCGGCGACGTTCTCGACCTCGAGGTCGTAGAGGTCGCGCCGCACCAGGTCCGGGTCGAAGTCCAGCGGTCTCAGCCGAAGGGTGGGGACGCTCCCGAAGTCACTCCGCTCGAAGTCCGCCCACGCCTCCGCCGCGTTGACCGGCGTCGTGTTGAGCAGCAGGTCCACGCTGCGCTCGATCTCAGCGAGCCGAGCGTCGATCTCGAGCGCCTGCGCCAGATCCTGGGTGGGAGCGTTCACGCGACGGCGGTACCCACCAACCTCGACCAGCAACCGTGGACGGGCGGCTCGAGCAGGGAGGATCAGGGCATGCGACTCCACCCCGACGAGCCGGCGGCCAGTCGATGGGACGCGCTGGACGACGGTGAGCTGCGGGAGCGACTGCGCTCCCTCCTTCCGCACCCCGACACGGCGCTCATCCTGGTCGACGGGCGGTCGGGCAGTGGGAAGTCGACGCTGGCGGACCGGCTGAGCCGACTGGTCGACGGAGAGGTCGTGCACTCCGACGACATCGCCTGGCACCTGGACCCCATCGACTGGGCCGACGTCCTCCTGCACGGCGTCGTCGACCCGTGGCGACGGGGCGAACCCGTCTGCTTCCGCCCACCCGGATGGGTCTCCAAGGGAAGGCCCGGCGCGGTCGTGGTGGCCGCCGGCCGCGCGCTCGTCGTGGAAGGAGTCGGCGCCGGACGAGCCACGCTGGCCACGAACGCCGACCTGGTGGTCTGGGTCCAGTCCGACCGCGACGTTGCCCGCCACCGGGCGCTCGCGCGGGACGTGCGGCTCGGGCGGTCCCCCCAGGCCGCCGCTGAGTTCTGGGAGGAGTGGATGCGCGCCGAAGAGCCGTTCCTCGCCGCCGACCAGCCCTGGAGCCGAGCCACCGTCGTCGTCAACGGGACGCCGCCCGAGGACGGCACGGGGCGGACCCTGGTCGCGCCCGGCCCTCTCGGCTGCTGACCAGATGCGTTCGCCGTCGGTCACGCGTCAGGCAGCCGAGCGCCCAGACCTCCACCTGCGCCGGGTGAACCACTCGACCCAGAGAGCGACAAGCGAGCCGCGAGGGGTATCCGCAAGCGGCTCCTTCAGCGGACCCGGACCTCGACGTCGTGGCCGCTGGAGCGGGCCAGCCGGGCGTCTCGGGTGAGGAGCGGGCACTGCAGGGCCTCGGCCAACGCGACGTACGCGGCGTCGTAGGCGCCCAGGTTCTCGCGAAGACTGAACGACCGACGCCGCAAGGCTGAGGCGCTGGGCCACCGCTCGACCGGGAGCGCATCGAAGTCGGTGAACGCGTCCTGTGTCCTGGCGAGGCTGAGATGGCCGCCGAGAGCGAGCCCGCGCAACGCGGAGACGACCTCGAAGTCCAGAAGTGACGGCGCGTGCAGGTCACCTCGGGTCAGCTCCTCGCGGAGGCTGTCGCTGCCGTCGACCATCGTGAGTGCGTCGACCACGGCGGCACAGTCGACGACGATCACGCTGGGCGACGGTCGCGGTCGACGTCGCGCTCGTCGCGGGCGGCGGCGACCGCGTCGACGGCGGAAGCGGCCGCCCGCTCGCTGCGTCGCGCAGCTCGGTCGAGTACCTCGGCCACCGTGGGTCGAGCGACCTCCCGCTCGATGAGGTCGAGCAGGAATGCGTTGAGCGACCGGCCCTGTGCGGCCGCGCGGGCCTTGAGCTCACGACGAGACTCGGCGGGCACGTCACGGATCTGGAGCAGTGAGCTCATGCATGCATGATATCTCAACCTACATACAGACTGCATTTGGTGACGATGCCGTGGCCCGCTCGCGCCTGTAGGTGGTGCTGGGCGCGGGCATCCTTCACCCGCCGCGGGTGAGCCGGACCGCGCGGGAGAGGCGGTTTGATGGTGCCGGGCGGGAGAGGAGCGACGTGCGCGTACGACCGGTGCGGCTCAACACGACAGTCGCGTGCCTGTTCGTGGTCGGGTCGGCGTGCTTCGTCCTCGGGTCGGTGCCGGCGTACGTGAACGCCGTCGGCGGCTGGCCGGACGGCGTGACCTACTTCGTCGGCTCGATCTTCTTCACCGCCGCCTCGTACGGGCAGCTGGTCCAGGCCCAGAGCCCGGCCATGACCGGTGTCGACGACGTGGCGCAGCAGGTGCGCGCTCCGGTCAGGTGGTGGGGCTGGCTCCCGCACGACCGCAGCTGGTGGGCGGCGGCCACCCAGTTCCCCGGCACCTTGCTGTTCAACGTGAGCACGTTCGCGTCGCTGGCACACAACGCGACGGTCGAGGAGACCAACCGGCACGTCTGGCGACCGGACATGTACGGGTCGACGCTGTTCCTCGTGGCCAGCACCTTCGGCGTGCTCGCGCTCGACGGCTCGCGCGGCCTGCCCTGGCGGATCGCGTGGCTGAACATGGTCGGGTCGGTCCTGTTCATGGCCTCGGCGCTGGCCAGCCACGTCCTGCCCACCGGGAACCTGGCCAACACGCGGGTGAGCGTTGCGGGCACCCTGCTCGGTGCGGTGTGCTTCCTGGTCGGCGCCGCACTGATGCTGCCGGCCTGGAAGGACGCCGTACGGCGACCGGAAGGACAGCCTGCCGAGCCCTAGCCCACACCACGCACAACCGGTCCAACAGCTCCAACGGGTCCAACAAGAGGAGAGATCATGACGGCATACCAGGTCAGCGACAGCGATGCGGCCCTGTTCGGCAACCGGTTCACGACGCAGGAGGTGCCGTCGCGCGAGTTCCCCGACGTCGGCATGCCGGCGGTGGACGCGATGCGGCTCGTGGCGGAGGACCTCGCCTTGGAGGGGATCCCGGTGCGCAACCTGGCCACCTTCGTCACCACGTGGATGGAGCCCGAGGCGCAGCGCATCATCGCGGCCAACCTGCATCGCAACTTCATCGACCACGCGGAGTACCCCCGCACCGCGGAGATCGAGCAGCGGTGCATCCGGATGCTGGCCGACCTGTTCCACGCCCCGGGCGAGACGACCGGCGCGCGCACGCAGGGGTCGTCGGAGGCGATCATGCTGGGCGCGCTGTCGCTGAAGTGGAACTGGCGCAAGCGCCAGGCGGCCGCGAACCGGCCCACCACGAGCCCGAACCTCGTCTTCGGTGGCGACGTGCATGTGGTGTGGGAGAAGTTCTGCCGCTACTTCGACGTCGAGCCGCGGATCGTCCCGTTGCAGCCGGGGAAGTACACCATCGGGCCGGACGACGTGCACGAGCACATCGACGAGAACACCATCGGCGTGGCGGCGGTGCTCGGTACGACGTTCACCGGACACAAGGACGACATCGTCGGGATCAACGACCTGCTGGTCCGGATCAAGGGTGAGCGCGGGCTCGACGTGCCCCTGCATGTCGACGCGGCCAGCGGGGGGTTCGTCTGGCCGTTCCTCTACCCGGACTCCGCCTGGGACTTCCGCCTCGAGCAGGTGCGCTCGATCAACGTCTCGGGCCACAAGTTCGGCCTGGTGTACCCGGGCATCGGCTGGCTGGTGTTCCGGGAGACGGCCGATCTCGCCCGGGAGCTGGTGTTCGAGGAGAACTACCTCGGCAAGACGGACTCGACGTTCACCCTGAACTTCTCCACGGGGTCGGCGATGGTGCTTGCGCAGTACTACAACTTCGTCCGCTTCGGGAGGCCCGGCTACACCTACATCATGCGAGCCATGCAGGAGAACGCCCGCCTGCTCGCCGAGGCGCTGCGACGGCTCGGCACGTTCGAGCTCATCGGCGACAAGGAGGAGCAGCTTCCCCTCGTGGCGTTCCGGCTCGCCGAGGACCAGGGGTACGACGAGTTCGACGTGGCCTGGCAGCTGTCGGCGGAGCGGGGGTGGATGGTGCCGGCGTACACGCTGCCGCCCAACGCCCAGGACGTCACCATCATGCGCGCACTGGTGAAGCAGACGATGAGCCGCGAACACGTGGACACGCTGGCCAGCGACCTCGCCGAGGCGTGCGACACGCTCGCCAAGAAGGGCGGGGCGCACGAGTCGGAGCGGCGCCAGGTCGTGTCCGGGCCAGGGCACTGAGCCTCCGCGCCGCGGGATGCCCAACCGCCCTGCGGTGGCTCACGTGCGCCTATTCAGCCTCGGCAGCCTTGGGGCCCGGCGCGGGGAGCATGTAGGTGACCACGAAGGCCACCGCGACGGCCACGACGACCTGTGGGGTCACCAGCACGCCGTCGACGCCCATCAGCAGGACGGCGAGCAGCGTCGAGGTCAACGGCAGCCGCAGCATGGCAGAGCACATGGCACCGATGCTCATGCCGATGGCCGGTCCCAGCTCCATGCCCGGCAGCCCGCTCGCGGCGATGCCCACTGCCGCGCCGATGAACATCGAAGGGAAGACCGGACCGCCTCGAAAGGCGCTCAACGACATCCCGTAGGCGAAGCTCTTGCAGATGACGAGCAGGACCATCACGCCCGCCGAGGCGCCTGCTGCGTGTGCGACCAGGTCGGGCATGGCATCCTGCCCGGAGAACAGCACCTCGGTGGAGCTCCTGCCCGAGGCGAGCTGATAGCCCATCGCGGTGAGACCGATGACCAGGCCGAGCACCGAGGTCACCAGGACCCGGTTCCGGTGGACGACGGGGCGAAGCCACAGCGCGAGCGAGCGGATCAGCCAGCACAGAACCGCGCCGACCAGTCCCACGACGAGTGCCCACGCGATCGTCGCCAGCGTCGGCGGTGCGCCGGGCGGGACCGACGGCAGCGCCAGCGAGAACGTGCCGAGACCGGTCCAGTCGTCGAGCCCGACGAAAACCAGCGCGCCGATACCCGAGGCCAGCAGACCCGGTAGGGCCACCAGGCTCAGCGTCGCACCACCGATGCCGGCCGCCTCCATGATCAGGAACGCACCGAGCACCGGGGAGCCGAGCAACGTGCTGATCGCCGCGAAGCTGCCCGCCGAGGCCATGACCGTCAGGGCCATCGGTGGGGCGTCCTTCTTGGCGAGCCGCACCGCGAGCGCCCCGAGCCCGCCGCCGATCGCGATCAGCGGTGCCTCGGGACCGAGGACGGCACCCAGGCTCAGCGTGGTCAGCGCGGCAAGCGCGATGCCGGGCAGCTCACGCGGAAGGGGCGCGCCACCACCGGCCTTGAACCCGAAGGCGGGTGAGTGACCTCCGTTTCCAGGCAGGTACCGGATCGTCAGTGCGGTCAGCAGCCCGCTCAGGACCAGCCACGGCACCGGCCACCAGGCCGGCGGAGCGTTGCCGAAGATCTGGTCCGGCAGATCTGAGAACAGCAGCTCTTGGACCTCTGCGACCAGGGCGAGGAAGCCGTACGCGATCGCGGAGATGGGAATGCCCGCGACCGCGGCAAGGACCAGGGCCGCGGTGTAGGGCTTGGAGCGGATCACGGCGCCCGGGTCGACCTGGGCTGGTGGGTCCGGGGCACCGGTCACGCCACGCTGACCCGCTCCCTGGTCCGGGCGAGGGGTGGACCTGTTCGAGTCAGCCATGCAAGGAGCCCCTCGGTCAGATCAGGTGTGCCGGCCAAGCCTACGACGCCGCACCCGCGCCACGTCCCAGGCGCGACGGGGGTCACCACCGTGACGTCTGCAGATGACGCTCCCGTCGTCGACGGACCTCAGGGCCCCGGTGCGAGGGTGACCAGTGCCGGACGGTGGAACGCCTTTCCGAGTGATGCTTCACGCCCGAACCAGGGGCGGTGGGTTCCAGCGGCCGTCCAGCGCCTGCGGCAGCGGCGCGTACAGCCGCATGCACAGCGAGAACGACCCGGCCGGCGCCGGCAGCCAGTTGGCCGTGTCCTGACCACCTGGGTCGTCGTGCTGGACCAGGAGCGTCAGCGATCCGTCCGCCTCGTAGCGCAGGTCGCTGCTGCCGCCGATCGCGAACCGGTCGATGGGGTTGGCGACCTGGAACCCCTCCTCGTCGTACATCGTCACCGACCAGAATGCGTCGACTGGCGGCATCGCGTCCGCGGCGAAGTGCAGCACGTACCTGTGTGACCCGTCCGCGGGCGTTCCGTCGCTGGTCACCTCCTGCAGTGGGTAGATGGCGTCCTCGACCTGGTTCGCGCCCAGGCCCACGAGCGCGACGACCGCGCGCTTGAGATAGAAGTTGCCGTAGACGCCCATGGAGTCGGTGTTCATCGACCAGCCGTTCGCCATCCGCGCCATCGTGGGCAGGACCGCCTGCAGGTGCGCGACGGCCTCCTTGGGGACCCTCTCGAGCGCGTCCAGCGTGCCGGGGTCCAGCGCGGCCGCGGCGAACGGCTCCCCGGCGTGGAACCCGATCTGCCGGGCCCGCTCCACGATCCCGAAGTCGGTCGGATGCGGCGGGTGGACGCGAAGCAGGTCGGCGCCGAGGGTCAGGAAGTCGACCATCGACATCGCGTTGACCTGGTGCAGAGGCTCGGTCTCGTCGTCCACGCCGGGGTCGACGACTGCTTCGACCGGCGCGGCGGCGGACGGCCACACCGACAGGGGCGTCACCGCGAGCCCGTTCTGCACGGCGTGGACGGCGTCGTAGTCGTGGGTCCCGTTGGTCTGGGTGCGACCGATGACCCAGACCGTCGACGTCGGGCAGCGGATCGGGCGCACGCCCTCCGGCAGCGAGCCGGACCAGCCCGGAGGCAGCAGCGCCCAGGATGCCGCGTGGGTGCCGGTGGTGCGCCAGCCGGGCGCCGCGAACGCCTCGCTCCACATGTCGTACATCGGCAGGACGTAGTAGCGGCCGTCGGTATCGGGTGCGGAGACCACGAGCGGCTCCTCGGACAGGTCGAGCCAGGCCACCGAGTACAGCGTGTCGAAGTTCGGCCGGACGACGTCGCGGAACTCCACCGGCGGGTACTCGCGGACGTGGACGAACGTGTTCATCGGGCCCCGGCCGGTGACCGCGCCGAGCGGCGCGTTGGTCATCTGGCGGCGGGTGACCTCCATCGTCACCAGCGGGTAGAGGTAGGTGTACAGCTCTAGGCCGATGCCGTGCACGTCGAACTGCTTGTCCATCGAGTTCTCCCGTCAAGGTCGAGACAGCCGACGACGCTAGGCGTCTCGGGAGCCGGCCTGCCTCACCCGAAACGGATAACACGGGGCAGGGCTAGGGAAGTGGGTCGAACGCCGTCTCCGGCCACGCCTTGACCGCGAGTGCGGCGGCGGCCGCGACGACCACGACGTACAGCCCGGGCCCGATGAGCCCGGTTCGCTGCGCGAGCAGCTGTTCCAGCAGGGGGGCGGTGCCGCCGACGAGCGCCGAGGCCAGTCCGACCGTGAGTGCCATGCCCGTAGCCCGGACCGGAGTCGGGAACATCTCCGCGACCCGGGCCGTCGAGAGCACGCCGCCGACCAGCACGCCGACCACCAGCTCGGCGACGGCGAGTCCGGCGAGGGGCCGGTGGTCCACGACCATCATGATGGGCAGGGCGAGAGCCGCCAGCGCGCAGGTGCCGGCGAGAACGACGGGACGGCGACCGACCCGGTCCGACAGGCGACCGCAGACCAGGCTGCTCAGGGCGCCGAGCAGCAGGCCGACGACCGCCAGGCCCAGCGCTGCCGACAGCGGGACGTCTTCGGTGGCGGCGACCCAGTTGGGCAGCCACACGAAGAACGTGTTGAACCCGAGGGCGCCGGCGGCGATGAGGGCGAACCCCGTCACCACGGGGACGCGGTGCAGCCGCCACATGACGCCCAGCGGCGGCGAGGCCGTCGCCGACGGCCCGAGTGCGGAGAACGACCCGGTCTCGTGCATCGTGCGCCGCAGATGCAGGCCGACCAGCCCCAGTGGCAACGCCAGCAGGAACCCGGCCCGCCACCAGCCGGCCGGCACCCGGTCGCCGTCGACGAGCCACGCCAGCGCACCACCGACGCCGAACCCGAGGGCCATTCCGAGGGCGAGGGTGACCGTGTGCCACGCGCCGTAGGCGCCACGCCGGCCGGTGGGCGCGTGCTCCACGATGAAGACCGCCGCGACCCCGAGCTCGCCGCCGCCGCCGAACCCCTGCGCGGCACGCAGAACGACGAGCAGGACCGGGGCGAGCAGGCCGAGGACGGCGTACCCGGGGAGGAGGCCGATCGCCGCCGTCGCCGCCGTCATCAGCACGAGCGAGGCGATCAGCGGCCACCGGCGTCCGCTGCGGTCTCCCGACCGTCCGAAGAAGACCGCGCCGAGAGGCCGCGCGACGAAGGCGGTCAGGTACACCGCGAACGCGGCGACGAGCCGGTTCGACTGCTCGTCACCGGGGAAGAACGCGGACCCGACGAGGGTGGCGAGGGCCCCGAAGATCGCGAAGTCGTACCACTCGACGGCGTTGCCCACGCAGGCCGCGACGAGGTTGCGCCGGGCGGAGGCGTCGCGGGCGGCGACACTGGCGGGACTTGCCGTAACCACAGCGCCAGGCTAGTGGTCGGGTCGCCAACCAGGCGCCGGTTCGTGGGTCAAGAATGGCCGTGCCGGGGCACCCCCGGCGAGTCGGCACCTGGTGGCCCGGGTCTCACCTGCTCCGCGGTACGGTCCGTCCCGTCCTGGTCCTCGATGCTCCTCCATCCCCCTCGCAGCTGCTGGACCTCCAGGCCCAGCTCCTCCAGCCGCCTCAGCAGCAGGGCCAGCGGGATCGGCTCGGTGCTCCGAATGGTCAGGTGCGTGACCGGCGCGACATACCTGACCTGCGACGCGCTCACCGCGCTGGCCACCAGCGCTCCCACGCGTCCGCCCACCCGGAACTCGATCTGCATTGGTTCCCCGGTTCCGTCGGGGCCTCAGCCGGACGCCTGGCCGAGCGGCTTGTCGTCGCCTTCGAAGATCCGCCGGAGCTCGCGTACCTCCAGACCGAGCGCGTGCAGCTGGTCGAGCAGGCCGACGATGGCCGCCTGGTCCGGCACCGTGCCGGTGATGACGGTGGCGGCAGGTTCGATGGTCGTCACGACGCTCCCCCGCTCGTCGCTCAGCCGCATCAGGCACTCGTCGGGGACCTCTCCGACCACGTGGACCTCGTACACCCACGACCCCATCCGAAACACCTCCCAGCCGGCGACCGTCCACGGACCGCCGTGCGCCCACCCTCCCAAGCCACGCGGCTGCCACGCCTCACCCACAGTGGATAGTGGGAGGGGCTGGGTCGAGCCGGCCCTCGCGGTGGGCCGCCGCCGCGGATGTGGTCGCGGAGCAGGCAGCCGGGGATGTGCCAGCCGCCAGAGGCACCCGGTGGTTGAGGAGGGCGCCCTTCGAGACGGGCTCCTTCGTCGCCCTCCTCAGGAACCGCGGAGCGACCCGTCCCCGGTGGTTGAGGAGGGCGCCCTTCGAGACGGGCTCCTTCGTCGCCCTCCTCAGGAACCGCG
>JBIOUF010000147.1:0-14247 GCA_044866695.1 Nocardioidaceae bacterium
CGGCTTCAGCGGACTGCCATCGACGCACCAGGACTGACGGCTCGACGCACCAGGACTGACGGCTCGACGCACCAGGACTGACGGCTCGACCCGCAACAGTTGACGGCTCGACGCACCAGGATTGACGGCTCGACCCGCGACAGTTGCCGGCTGGACCTGGGGCGAGGGGAGTCTCGCGGGGCGGCTGGTGTCGGGGAGGCGGCCGGGTCAGGCACTACTGTCGCCGCGTGAAGCCGTTCCTGCTGCTGGCGACGCGGGCGGAGGACATCGCCGCGGACGGGGAGTACGAGGCGTTTCTGCGGTTCTCCGGGCTCGAAGAGGCCCAGCTCCGGCGGCACCGGCTGGAGCGGGAGCCGCTGGAGACCCTCGAGCTGGACCTGGACGACTGGTCCGGGATCGTCCTGGGCGGCAGCCCGTTCACCACGACCGACCCACCGGAGACCAAGAGCCCGGGCCAGGTGCGCGTCGAGGCCGAGCTCGCGGGGCTGCTCGACCAGGTGGTGCCGCGCGACTTCCCGTTGCTGGGCGCCTGCTTCGGCGTCGGGACGGTCGGCGTACACCAGGGCGGGGTCGTCGACCGCACCTACGCCGAGCCGATCGGCGCGGTGCGGATGACCCTCACCGACGCCGGCCGCGCCGACCCGCTGACCGGAGTGCTGCCCGAGCGGTTCGACGCGTTCGTCGGGCACAAGGAGGCGGTGACCCGGCTGCCACCCCACGCCGTCCACCTGGTGTCGTCGAAGACCTGTCCGGTGCAGGCGTTCCGGGTCGGCCGGAACGTCTACGCCACCCAGTTCCACCCCGAGCTCGACGTCCCGGGCATCCAGACCCGCATCGAGGTCTACCGGCACTACGGGTACTTCGACCCGGTCCGGGCCGACGAGCTCAAGGCGATGGCCGCCGCCACCGACGTGCAGCACCCGCCGGCGCTCATGCGCCGCTTCGTCGAGCTGTACGCGCGCTGAGGCGCCCGTCCGGGACGCGGCCGGCACTACGCTGACCCGGTGATCAGGAGGACCCCGTTCCACGAGCGGCTCGCCGAGCTCGACACCGAGGGCCTCTACATTCACTGGCAGGGCTACCTGTCCGCGCGGCGGTACAGCCACGCACCCAAGCACGAGTACTTCGCGGTCCGCAACGCCGTGGGGGTCTTCGACACCTCGCCGCTGTACAAGTACCGCGTCACCGGCCCGGACGCCGAGCGGTTCCTCGGCGGCGTGCTCACCCGCGACGTCCGCGCGTGCCGGCCCGGCAGGGCGCAGTACACGCTCTGGTGCGACGACCGCGGGTTCGTCATGGAGGACGGCGTGGTGTTCCGGCACTCCGCCGACGACCTGCTGCTGACCGCCGCCCGCCCGGCCCTCGGGCACCTGGACTCGCTGCGCGGACGGCTCCGCGTCGCGCTGGAGGACGTCAGCGACGAGTACGGCGTCCTCGCCGTCCAAGGCCCCCGGTCGCGCGCCCTGCTCGCCGCCCTGGCGCCAGAGGCGGCGGCGCTGCGCCCGTTCGAGCACGCCCCGGTCAAGATCGCCGACAGCGCGGTGACCCTGTCCCGCACCGGCTACACCGGCGACCTCGGCTACGAGGTCACGGTGCCGGCGGAGGCCGCCGTGGCCGTCCTGGATGCGGTGCTGGAGGCCGGCGCGCCGCACGGCGTCCGGCCGTTCGGCGAGGAGGCGCTGATGACGCTGCGCATCGAGGCCGGGCTGGTGCTTCTCGACGTCGACTTCCACAACAGCCGGCTGGCGTTCACCGACGACGACCGGGTCACCCCCGCCGAGCTCGGGATGCGCTGGATGCTGCGCGACGTCGACGACGACACCCGGCCGTTCCTGGGACGCCGGGCGATCCTGCGCGAGCTCCGCGAGGACAGGTCCCGCTGGGCGACCGTCGGCCTGGTGGTCGACTGGCGGCACTGGGACCGGCTCTACCGGGACGCCGGCCTGCTGCCGCCGAAGGACGAGCGGCCGCCGCCCTACGAGTCCATGCTGTACGACGCCGAAGGGGCTCGGGCCGGCTACGTCACCAGCTTCTGCTACTCCCCCGTTCTGCAGCGCCACATCGGGATCGCCCGGGTCGTCCCGGCCGTGGCCGGGCCTGGGTCGGAGGTTCATGTCGAGCTGACAATCAGCCATCGCACGACCACGGTGGCCGCCCGCACGGCGAGGCTGCCGCTGTTCGACCCCGAACGACGGAAGGCGACACCATGACTTCCAGCACCGGCGGCTACGACGCGGTCGTCGTCGGCGGCGGCCACAACGGGCTGGTCAACGCGGCGTACCTCGCCCGGGCCGGCCTGCGCACCCTGGTGCTGGAGCGACAGCCCGTGGTGGGTGGAGCGGCCGTCACCGAGGAGCTGCACCCCGGCTTCTCGTTCACCACGTTCTCCTACGCCCTCAGCCTGCTGCGGCCGGAGATCGTCCACGAGCTCGACCTGGTGCGGCACGGGTTCCTGCCGCTGATGATGCCGACGTCGTTCCATCCCACCGAGGACGGCGACTACCTGCTGCTCGGCGACGACCACGACCAGAACGTCGCCGAGATCCGGCGGCACTCGCCTCGCGACGCGGACGCCTACGACCGCTACCACCACGACCTGGACCGGGTCTGCCAGGCGGTCCGGCCACTGTTCGACAACCCGCCCCCGGACGTCTTCGGCAAGGACCCCGACGACGCCGCGGACGTGGCCTGGCTGCTGGACCACCTCGGGGGAGTGGAGCGCAAGGTCATGCACGACGTCGTACGGCTGGTCACCGGAAGCGCCGCGGACTGGCTCGCGGACTACTTCGAGAACGAGACCGTCAAGGGCTTCCACGCCTCCTCCAGCGTGATCGGCTCGATGGTCGGCCCGATGTCGCCCGGCTCGGGGCTGGTGTTGCTGTTCCACAAGATGGGCGAGCACGACGGCCACCTGGGCGCATGGGCCTTCCACAAGGGCGGCAACGGCGGCTTCACCCAGGTGCTCGCCCGCGCCGCGACCGCGCAGGGCGCGGAGATCCGTACCGGGTCCCCCGTGACCCGGGTGCTCACCCGGGACGGCCGCGCGGTCGGCGTCGCGCTCGAGGATGGCACCGAGCTGCGCGCGTCCGTGGTGGTGTCGGCGCTGGACCCCCGCCGCACGTTCCTGGAGCTGGTCGAGCCGCGGGAGCTGCCCGGCGACCTGGTCGACGGCGTGCAGCGGATGCGGTTCCGGGGGGTCTCGGGGAAGGTGAACTTCGCCCTCGACGGGCTGCCGGTATTCCCCGCGCTGCGGGACAGGGTGGACCACTACGGCGGCTTCCTCAACATCGGCCCCACGGTCGAGTACGTCGAGCGGGCGTTCGACGCGGCCAAGTACGGCTGGTACAGCGAGAGCCCCTACATCGACGCCGCGGTCCAGTCCGTCATCGACCCGGACATGGCCCCGCCGGGCAGGCACGTGCTGTCCTGCTTCGTGCAGTACGCGCCGTACCACCTCCGCGGCAGCGACTGGGACGCCGAGCGCGAGCGGTTCGGCGACACCGCGCAGGCGGTGCTGGAGCGGCACTTCCCGGGGTTCGGCGACCTGGTGCTGCACCGCGAGGTGGTCACCCCCCTGGACATCGAACGCAGGACCGGTCTCTCGGAGGGCAACATCTTCGCCGGCGAGCTGCTCGCGCAGCAGATGTACTTCTTCCGGCCGGCACCGGGATGGAGCCGCTACGCCACGCCGATCGACGGGTACTACCAGTGCGGCTCCGGCACGCACCCCGGCGGCTGCGTGATCGGCTCACCCGGGCGGCTGGCCGGCCGGCGCATCCTGCGCGACCTCGGCCGCTGAGGGCGCAAGGTCAGGCGGCGAGGGCGTCGAAGGCCTGGTAGACCATGAACGCCGGCCAGAAGAGGCCCTGGAAGACCGCCCAGACGTACTCCCAGAACGCGTCGGCCTGCTGCCAGAAGTAGACCCACGCGCCGAAGATGCCCAGGCCGTAGATGGCGCCGCTGCCCGCCGCGGCGCCCGAACCGTTGGATGCCATGCCGCCATCCTCCGGACCGTCGACGGTGCGGCACAAGGACCGTTGGACCCTGGCCGCGATGGAGAACTCCCCCGGCTCGGGATGCTGTGGGGCTGACCAGAAGCCGCGTGCATGAGGCGGGCTCGGGGCCGCCTCCTGGGCACTAGACCCGGCCGCGGCGGCCGCGCAGCAGCATGAACGCGAGGTAGACCAGCACGGCCACGACGATGAGGATGAGCAGGAACTTCATGGCGTGGGTATACCCGCGACCATGAGCAGTAACACCTCGAGCCCCGGCCGCGCCGCGCGGTCAGCCGAGCAGAGCAAGGGCTTCGACCGGCTGGTCCGGCTGGGACTCGTCTCGCTCGGCGCCATCTACCTGCTGGTCGCCTGGCTGGCCCTCCAGGTCGCCTTCGGGTCCAAGGAGGAGGAGGTCTCCAACCAGGGCGCCCTGCAGCAGATCGCCGAACAGCCGTTCGGGCAGGTGCTGCTGTGGGTGCTCGCCGCCGGTTTCGCGGCGCTGGTCCTGTGGCAGCTGGTCGAGGCCGCCGTCGGCCACCGTGACCAGGACGAGGGCGCGAAGCGGACGTTCCACCGGGCGACGTCGCTGGGCCGAGCGGTGGTGTACGGGGTCCTCGCCGGCTCCGCGGTCCGCATCGCCGCGGGCGGCGGCTCGAGCGGCTCGGGCACCGACGGCTGGACCGCCAAGGTCATGTCGCTCCCGGCCGGCCAGGTGCTGGTCGCTCTGGTCGGGCTGGGCGTCCTCGGCTTCGCGGGGTACAGCGTGTACACCGCGGTCAGCGGGCGGTGGGAGAAGAAGCTCAGCCCTGCGGGTCGCTCCGGGAAGACCGGCACCGTCGTCGCAGTACTGGCCCGCGTCGGGTTCACCGGCCGCGGCGCCGCCTTCGGGATCGTCGGCGTGCTGTTCGTCTGGGCCGCGGTCACCCACGACCCGGACAAGAGCGGGGGCCTGGACCAGGCGCTGAGCGGCCTGGCCCGCCAGCCGTTCGGCCCGTACCTCCTCGCCGCGGTCGCCGTGGGGCTGGCCTGTTTCGGCGGCTTCTGCTTCGTCTGGGCCCGCCATCTCGACCGCTGACCCGCACCGCGCCGAGCCGTCAATCCTGGCGGGCCGAGCCGTCAACCCTGGCGGGCCGAGCCGTCAATCCTGGCGGGCCGAGCCGTCAACCCTGGCGGGCCGAGCCGTCAACCCTGGCGGGTCGAGCTCGGCCGGGTGTCGCGCCGTACCCGCCCGACGGTGCGCGTGCGCCGATGCAGGATGATGTGAGGCGACCAGCGTCGAACCGACGAAGGAGCCCATTGCGCACCCTGCTCATCGCCGTGACGGCCGCGGTGGTCTTGACCCTCACCGGCTGCGGAGGCGACGGCGACGCCGACCAGGACGCCGCCGGCGACCCGGCGACGCCGACCAGCACGCCCAGCGAGTCGGCCAGCGAGTCGGCCAGCCCGTCGCCGGAGGCTCAGGCCAGCGACTCCGGCAAGACCCAGGTGATCACGATCGAGGGCGACACGGTCTCGCCGAGCGCGAAGCGGATCGACATCGGCGTGGGCGAGCGACTGGCCGTCACGGTGACCTCCGACCGGGCGGGCGAGCTGCACGTGCACTCCTCGCCCGAGCAGGAGCTGCCCTTCCGTGCGGGGTCCACGGCGCTGGACATCGTGGTGACCAGCCCCGGCCTCGTGGAGGTCGAGGAGCACCAGTCCGGCGCGGTGATCCTGCGGCTCTACGTCTCCTGAGGGGGTGTCGTGACGATGCGCTACGTCCAGCTCGGCGACAGCGGCCTGGTCGTCTCCGCCGTCGGCGTCGGCTGCAACGCGTTCGGCGCCCGGGTCGACGCAACCCAGGTGACCGCCATCGTCGACGCCGCCTTCGACGCCGGGGTCGACTTCTTCGACACCGCCGACACCTACGGCCTCGGTGCCAGCGAGGCGCTGTTGGGCAAGGCCCTCCGGGGTCGCCGCGACGACGTCGTGGTCGCGACCAAGTTCGGCATGGACATGCAGGGCGCCAACGGGCCGGACCGCGGCGCCCGGGCGAGCCGTCGCTACGTCCGCCGCGCGGTCGAGGCCAGCCTGCGCCGGCTCGGCACCGACTGGATCGACCTCTACCAGCTGCACCAGCCGGACCTGGTCACCCCGATCCACGAGACGCTCGAGGCGATGAACGAGCTGGTCGACGAGGGCAAGGTGCGCTACCTCGGCTGCTCCAACTTCGCCGCCTGGGAGGTGGTCGACGCGCACTGGACCGCCCGGCACCACGGCCTCCGGGGCTTCGTCACGGCCCAGAACGAGTACTCGCTCTACAACCGCTCCGCCGAGCGCGAGCTGGTGCCGGCGTGCCTGGTCACGGGCACGGGCCTCCTGCCGTACTTCCCCTTGGCCTACGGCCTGCTCACCGGCAAGTACGCCCGCGGGCAGCAGGCGCCGCCCGGGTCGCGGCTGGCCCTGCCCGCCCAGGAGCACCGGCTCCGCGACGCCGACTTCGACCGGGTGGAGGCGCTGCGGCGGTACGCCGACGAGCGGCGGGTCTCCCTGCTCGCCGTGGCCATCGGCGGACTCGCGGCGCAGCCCGCCGTGGGGTCGGTCATCTCCGGGGTCAGCCGCCCCGACCAGGTCCACGCGAACGCCGACGCCGTGGGCTGGCAGCCCTCCGCCGCGGACCTCGCCGCACTCGCCGAGATCAACCGTCTCCCGCTGCCGGGCATGAGCGCCAGGTCCTTCGCCCGCACGAGCTGAGCCGGAGCGGTCGGCTGCCCGGCTGGGCAGACGGCGACGACTCCAGGCAACCGGCCAGCACGCATCGACGGGTCGACACACCAGGATTGACGGCTCGGCACACCAAGATTGACGGGTCGACACACCAACATTGACGGCTCGGCGGGGTGGGGGGGTGGCTCCGCTCCCCGGCGTCGCAGGTAGAGGCTCCCCGGCGTCACAGGTAGAGGCCGGTCTCGCTGCTCTCGACGCGGTCGGCGGCGACGGCGTGGACGTCGCGTTCGCGCATCAGGACGTAGCTCTCGCCGTTCACCTCCACCTCGGCCTTGTCCTCGGGGTCGAACAGCACGCGGTCGCCGAGCTCGAGGCTGCGCACGTGCGGTCCCAGGGCGGCGACCCGCGACCAGGCCAGCCGCCGGCCCCCGAGAGCGGCCGTCGCGGGGATCACGATGCCCCCGCTGGAGCGCCGCTCCCCCGCCTCCTTGTCCAGCTGCACGAGCACCCGGTCGTGGAGCATGCGGATCGGCGTGCGGTCAGTCATCGTCCCTGGTCACCCGGCGGATCACGACCAGCAGCAGCACGAAGCCGGCGACCCCTCCGGCGAGCTTGAGGATGTTCTCGGTGCGGGGGTTGCCCTCGGCGTCGACGAACGTGGCCTTGACCGCGGCCAGCTCGCGGCGCACGACCTTCTTCGGGCTGGTCCGGTCGACGAGCTGGTCGATGGTCGCCGCCAACCGCGCGCGGGTCTGCTCGATGTCCTGCTCCAGCGCCTCGGGCTTGGGGTCCTGGTCGGCCACGGTTCGGCTCCTCTGCGTCGGAAAGGTCCGTGGGGGCGGACCCGCAGCCGAACGTTACCGGGCGGTCCGGCGCGGTGCGTGGCGGGGATCGAAGCCGAACGGCAGCTCCAGGCGGTGCGCCGCCATCAGCGCGTCGTCGGTGAGCACGTCGTACGTCGGGCCGTCCGCGACGACCGTGCCGCCGGACAGCACGACCGCCCGAGGGCACAGCTCGAAGGCGTACGGCAGGTCGTGGGTGACCATCAGGATGGTGACGTCGAGCCCGCGCAGGACGTCGGCGAGCTCTCGCCGCGACGCGGGGTCGAGGTTCGAGGACGGCTCGTCCAGCACCAGGATCTCCGGCTGCATCGCCAGCACGGTGGCCACCGCGACCCGGCGGCGCTGCCCGTACGACAGGTGGTGCGGAGGCCGGTCGGCGTACTCGGCCATGCCGACCTGCTCCAGCGCGACCCGCACCCGCCGGTCGAGGTCGGCGCCGCGAATCCCCAGGTTGGCAGGGCCGAAGGCCACGTCGTCGCGCACCGTCGGCATGAACAGCTGGTCGTCGGGGTCCTGGAACACGATCCCCACGCGACGGCGGATCTCGAGCAGGTGTGGCTTGGTGACGGACAGGCCGGACACGGTGACCGACCCGGCTCCGGGGGAGAGGATCCCGTTCAGGTGCAGCACCAGCGTGGTCTTGCCGGCGCCGTTGGGGCCGAGCAGCGCCACCCGTTCGCCGGCATGGACGTGCAGGTCGACGCCGTACAGCGCCTGGTGTCCGTCGGGATAGGCGTAGGCGAGGCCGCGTACGTCGAGGACCGGGACGCTCACCGGGGCATCCGACCGGTGTACCCGCGGGACAGCATCGCCAGGTGCACCCGTTCCCCGCGCTCGTAGGAGCGGATGAACAGCGCTCCCGCCGACCGGGCGACGACCGGCCAGTGCCGCGGGTTGCGGGCGGTGAAACCGCGGGACTCGCGGGCCACCCTCATCCGCCGCAGCTCGTCGGTCACGACGTCGAGGTAGCGGACCATGAAGCCCATGATCTGCACCAGCTGGTGCGGCAGCCGGAGCCGCTCCAGCCCCGCCAGGACGTCGCGCGGCTCGGTGGTCGCCGCGAGGGTCAGGCTGGCCAGGACGCCGAGGGTGCCCTTGGCCAGCAGTCCCCAGGCGGACAGCAGGCCCGGCTCGCTGACGGTGAGCCCGAACAGCTCCGTGCGCGGGCCGGCCGCGACGAACGGCACCAGCAGGGCGAACACCACGAACGGCACCTCGACCACCATCCGACGGGCCAGGTACGCCGGCGGCACGGTGGAGACCGCGACCACGGCGAGCAGAACCGCGAGGTAGCCGGCATGGGCCCAGAACCAGTCCTTCGGGGTGGCCACCACCAGCAGCATGAACCCGAGCAGCGCCACCAGCTTCAGGTGCGCCGGAGCGCGGTGCACCGGCGAGTGCCCGTGGTAGTGCAGCCTGTGCCCGTGCCCGGCGCCCACGAGCTCAGCCGCCGTCGGTGCCGGTGTCCCCGCCCCGGCGCCGGACGGCCAGGAACAGGCCACCGGCCAGCGCGAGCACCACGAGCGAGCCGGCTACGCCCGCGACCCCGGTGCTGAGCCGGTCGTCGTCGACGCCCTCGGTCGCATACCCGGCGAGCGGGCTGTCTGCCTGGGCGTGCTCCTTCTCGGTGCCGGAGAAGCCGTAGTCGCGGGCGACCCTGTCGAGCCCGTCGGGCCTGCCGGAGGCCGAGATGCTCACGATCCCGGCGAGCAGGAGCGCGACCACGACTCCGGCCATGACCAGCCTCCGCGTCGACACCCTCCTCGTGCTCGCGCTCATGACGTCGCCTCGCGGCTGGTCGCCGGCCGGACCTCGAGGGCGCGGCCGGCGAGCACCGGCCGGGCGCCGTACACCAGGTCGGGTCGGACCGCGACGATGCTGCCGACGGTGAGGAACGTGATCGCCGCCTCGCCGATGCCGATCATGGTGTGCCAGCCGAGCATGGCGGTCGCCAGGGCGTCCAGCGGAATGTCGGCGGTGCCGCCGGCGGCGTACAGGCCCACGAACGCCAGCGCCGCGGCCGGCACCGACACCAGGGCACCGCAGGCGGCGGCGACCGGCACCAGGGACAGCCGCTTGGGCAGCACGGCCTGGGCGGTCCGGAAGCACAGCCAACCCACGCCCACGCCGACCAGGCCCATGAGGGTGACGTTGGTGCCGAGCGCGGTCACCCCGCCGTCGGCGAAGAACAGGCACTGCACCAGGAGTACGACGCTGATGCAGAGCACACCGGTCCACGGGCCGACCAGCACCGCGGCGAGCGCCCCGCCGAGCAGGTGACCGCTGGTGCCGGCGCCGACCGGGAAGTTGAGCATCTGGGTGGCGAACACGAACGTCGCGACGAGGCCGGCCAGCGGCGCCGTGCGGTCGTCGAGCTCGCGGCGAGCACCGCGCAGCGCCGCCGCCACCCCGGCGGCTGCGACGGCGCCGGTGGCCAGGGAGGTCGATGCGTCCAGGAAGCCGTCTGGCACGTGCATCCGGATCCCTCCGAGCAGGTCCTAGGGTGGGTCCGTAACCGACCCACGCCACCTCGACTACGCCTTGTTGCACATCGTTGGCAACAACAGTAGCCCACCAACAAGGAGCGCATGCGGTGAACGACCCGGTCCGGCTGTCCGTCGGCGACCCCGCCCCCGACTTCACCCTCGCCTCCGACACCGGCGAGCAGGTCACCCTGTCCGGCCTGCGCGGACGCAAGGTGGTCGTGTACTTCTACCCGGCGGCGATGACCCCCGGCTGCACCACGCAGGCCTGCGACTTCTCCGACTCCCTGGACTCCCTGCGCGGTGCGGGGTTCGAGGTGCTCGGCATCTCTCCGGATGCCCCGGCGAAGCTCGCCAGGTTCCGCGAGAAGGACCACCTGACCATCACCTTGCTGTCCGACCCCGACCGGCAGGTGCTCACGGCCTGGGGCGCGTACGGCGACAAGCAGATGTACGGCAAGACGGTGCAGGGCGTGATCCGGTCCACGTTCGTGGTCGACGAGGACGGCCGGATCGCCGTGGCGCAGTACAACGTCAAGGCGAAGGGACACGTCGCCAAGCTGCGCCGCGACCTCGGCCTGGCCTCCTGACGCCCGACGGGCGGACCACGGGCGGACCACGGGCGGACGACGGTCCAGGATGCGTGCGCCCGGCGAGACTCGAACTCGCACTGCGCAGGACCTAAACCTGCTGCCTCCTGCCAGTTGGGCTACGGGCGCGGTGCCGCACGAGTCTACGCACCCCGACCGACCCGGACCGGCGCTCATGTCGACCGTCAACTCTGGCGGGTCGAGCCGTCAACTCTGGCGGGTCGAACCGTCAACTCTGGCGGGTCGAACCGTCAACTCTGGTGCGTCGAGCTCGGCCCACCAACATTGACGTCTCGGCGCCCCAACATTGACGGCTCGGCGCCCCAACATTGACGGCTCGGCGCCCCAACGTTGACGGCTCGGCGCCCCGACATTGACGGCTCGACCGATCACCATGGACGTCTCGAGTGGTCAGATCGGATCAGATCAGAGGCCGCCGAGGACGTCGGCGACAAGGGGAGCGATCCGCCGCAGGGCCTGGCCGCGGTGGGACAGGGCGTCCTTCTCGGCCGGCGGCAGCTCCGCGGTGGTGCGGTCGTGGCCGTCGGCGCAGAACAGCACGTCGTAGCCGAACCCGCCGGTCCCCCGCATCTCCCGGATCACCCGGCCCGGCATCACGGCCTCGGCGGTCTCGTGCGCGACGCCCGCCGCGCCGACCGGGTAGGCGAAGGCCACGGCGCAGCGGAAGGCCGCGGTGCGCCGCGCGTCCGGGACGTCGGCGAGCTGGGCGAGGAGCAGCCGGTTGTTGGCGAGGTCCCCGCCGGCGTCCTTGGCCACGCCGGCCCAGCGGGCGGAGAGCACCCCGGGCATGCCGTTCAGAGCGTCCACGCAGAGCCCGCTGTCGTCGGCGAGCGACGCGATCCCGGTGGCGGCGAGGGCGGCGTCGGCCTTGAGACGGGCGTTGCCCTCGAAGGTCGGCTCGGTCTCCGGGGGCTCGTCGTACGCCGCGACGTCGTCGAGCCCCAGAACCTCGATGTCGGGAAGGACCGCCGCGAGGATCCGGCGCATCTCCTCCACCTTGCCCGGGTTGTGCGTGGCCAGGACGACCCGAGGCTGCGAGCCGGGCACTAGGAAGCCAGTGCCTCGCGTTGCAGCCGGGTCAGCTCCGCGCAGCCGCGAGCGGCCAGCTCCAGCAGGGCGTCCAGCTCAGGACGGTCGAACGGCTCGCCCTCGGCGGTCCCCTGCACCTCGACGAACCGGCCGTCGCCGGTCATCACCACATTCATGTCGGTGTGGGCGCGGACGTCCTCGTCATAGGGGAGGTCCAGGCGCGGCTCGCCGTCGACGATCCCGACCGAGACCGCGGCCACGGACCCCTTCAGCGGCTCGCCGGCCAGGGCGCCCTGCTCCCGCAGGTGGGCGCAGGCGTCGGCCAGGGCGACGTACGCGCCGGTGACCGCCGCCGTGCGGGTGCCGCCGTCGGCCTGCAGGACGTCGCAGTCGACCACGATGGTGTTCTCGCCGAGGGCCTTGTGGTCGACGACGGCGCGCATCGACCTGCCGACCAGCCGGGAGATCTCGTGCGTCCGGCCGCCGATCCGGCCCCTGACCGACTCCCGGTCCGACCGCGTGTGGGTCGAGGCCGGCAGCATGGCGTACTCCGCCGTGACCCAGCCCAGCCCCGACTCGCGCCGCCACCGGGGCACCCCCGACGTCGCCGAGGCCGCGCAGAGCACGCGGGTGCGGCCGAACTCCACCAGCACCGAGCCTGCGGCGTGGTCCAGCCAGTGCCGGGTCAGCCGGACCGGTCGGAGCTCGTCGGCGGCGCGGCCGTCGGGTCTGGTCATGGCGGCGACCCTACCGAGGGCCGGTCGAGGTCGCGGACCAGCCCCGCGGCGGCTCGGCTGCAGCTCCCGACCACCGCCTCGAGCGGCCCCCGCGCGCCGGCCAGCCGGAACCCGGCTCCGACGAGGACGGCGAGGACGACCTGGGCCCACCAGGTCCGCAGGTCGTCCGCGTCCCACCACCCGGGCTGGCGGGACATGACGTGGGCGGTGTAGAGGGTCAGCGTCATCGCGCCCGCTCCCCCGAGCACCGCCACCGCCCGAGGGGACACCAGCCCCACCGCGACGCAGCCGGCCAGCACCACCAGCGCGCCGCCGAGGGTCACCGCCAGGTCGAACGAGGTGCCCGAGTGCGGGGCCCGGACCGCCAGCCACCAGCCGCTGCCGGACGGGGTGGTGCCGTACAGGCCGTGGGTCAGGGTCACGTCCAGGTCGCCGCGCCAGCCCGCGCCCTCGAAGGTCTCCACCAGAGCACCTCGCACGCCGGGCCGGGCCAGCAGCGCGTCGGACGCCAGCACCGCGGTCGACCAGAGCAGTGCGCCCACGCAGGCGACCATCCCGACGTTGCGCCACCGGGTCAGGTCCGTGCGCCCGACCGCCATCCCGGCCAGGAGGTACGCCATCCAGACCAGCACCGGGTAGTAGCCGGTCACAGCCAGCTCTGTCAGCAGCCCCCACGCGGTCTCACCGGACCCCAGGGCCGCGAACGACGGGCTGTGGTACGACGGCGGCGGCAGGCCGGGCCGCAGCAGATGGGACAGCACCGGTCCGGCCAGCAGCCACGCCGCGGCGACGACGGCCAGGCTGCCGGCTCGGAAGCGCAGGAACGGGATGCCGACGCAGAACAGCAGCCCGTAGTAGGTGAGGATCACCGCGATCCCGCTGCCCAGGGCGCCGAGCAGCAGGCCGAGGGCGGCGACCATCGCGGCGCGGACCGAGACCCCGACGGCCGCCGACGCCCAGGCGCGGCCGCGCACGGGCCGGGTCCGTCCGTAGGCCAGCGACAGGCTCACCCCGGCCAGCGTCGCGAACAGCGCCGACGAGCGCCCTCCGGCCAGCTGCTGGAGGGCGGTCACCCGGCCGGTCTCGTCGACGGACGGGACGATGTGGGTGGCCATCATCCCCACCAGCGCGAGCAGCCGGGCCAGGTCGACGCCGACCACCCGCCCGGCCGGAACCAGCGCCCGTCGCATGCGCCGATCCTGCCAGCACGACCAGGGCCCGCCCGTCTGCGCGACGGGCGGGCCCCACTGGTCGTGGCCGGGTGCTAGGCCGACTTCACCTCCGCGCGGAGCACGCGCACCACGCCGAGCAGCAGGGGCAGCACGATCCAGATGGCCGCGCCCGTGGCCAGCTGCGCCCACTGCTCGCCGGTGACGTGCTCCCCGCTGAACAGCGGTCCCTGCGAGGTGCCGAGGTCCACCCACGGCTGCACGTCGGCGAACCAGGACACCAGGGAGGTCACGATCGAGAACGCGATCGGCAACACGAAGTAGGTCACGATCGCCGCGGCGGAGTTCAGCAGCAGCATGCCGAACGCCAGTCCCTGAAGGACCCCCATGGTCTGGAGCAGGCCGAACTTCCCGAAGTCGTCCAGGCCGATCCCCGACCAGGCGTCGTCGCTGCCGACGACCAGGGTGAACGCCGCGGCCAGAGCGATCGCCACCACGATCGCGGCCAGCCCGAACAGCACGGCGGCGACCACCTTGGCGGTGAGGATCCGGCCCCGGTGCGGTGTGGTGGTGAACGTCGTCAGCGCGGTGCGCTGGCCCCACTCGCTGGTGACCAGCAGCACCCCCAGCACCGGCAGCAGGAAGCCCTGCGGCGTGGCGGTGATCCCCATGAAG
>JBIOUF010000148.1:0-2223 GCA_044866695.1 Nocardioidaceae bacterium
GGCGCTGACGGCCGTGGCCTGGTTCGGCGTCATCCCCGCGACGTGCGCGAGGGCGGCGACGCGCCGGCCGAGCGGCCGGTTCACCAGCCTGCTGTACGCCGCGGTGTCGCGGGACGGCTTCTGGGCGCGTGACAGGGCGGCGAGGTTGGCGGCGTACCCCGCTGCTGCGGGGGTGGGTGCTTCGGTGGTGCGCGCCGGGCCGGCTGTCGAGGCGTCCACTGTCTGGTCTCCTGCGGTCACTCGCCGGCGACCGCGAGGAGCGACTCGGCGGCCTGCGCAGACACGACGCTCAGCGCGTGGCGGAGCTTGGAGCTCGACGTGTGCACGGTGTAGGGGAAGTACACGACCTCCACGCCGACGGAGGCGAAGTCGCGCTCGAGCTTGTCGCCCTTGGGTGTGCCGCGCCAGTCGTCGCCCTTGAAGATGCGGTCGAACCGCAGCTCCCTCCAGGTGTCCAGCTTGTCCGGCACGACCTCCTCGTGGACCGCGTCGACCAGGTCGATGTGGCGGACGATCTCGAGCCGCTCGGCCGTGGGCACGAAGGGCCGGGCACCCTTGGTCAGCAGGCACATCTCGTCCGACACCACGCCGGCGATGAGCAGGTCACAGTGCGACTTGGCGTGCTTGAGGATGTTGAGGTGCCCGACGTGGAACAGGTCGTAGACGCCCGGCGCGTAGCCGACCACTGGCCCCATGAGAATCCGCCCCCCGGTGGATGAAGTTCCCTGATGCGACCCTATACGACGTTTGGTAGAAAGTTCGACGATCCGCCCACCCTGTGCTCAGACCTCATGCGGTGGCGGCCGCCGCGGCATTCTCAGGCCAGTCCCACCGCCTCGCGCCACTGCGCGGCGTACCGGTCCGCGGTGTAGCGGCGCTCGTACGTCGCCCGCGCGGCCCGGCCCGCGGCCGTCACCAGGTCCCGGTCCAGACCGGCCAGCACCCGGGCCAGCGCGTCGGCGTCGCCGGGCGGGAACAGCCAGCCGTCCTCGCCGTCGGTGACGATGTCGGCCAGTCCCCCGGCGGCGCTGCCCACGACCGGACGGCCCCGTGCGAACGCCTCGACCGCGACCAGGCCGAACGGCTCGGGCTGGTCGGAGGGGACCAGCACCACGTCCGCGTCGTCGACATAAGGGTGCGGGTCCGCCACCTCCCCGACCACGCGGACCGACGCCGGGTCGCCCAGCTCGGATCTGAGGGCGTGCACGTCCACCGCGTCACCGCTGGGCGGCGGCCCGCCGAGCACCACGAGCTCCGCAGACGCTCGGCCGGCGCCCAGGCGGTCCCAGGCCGCGAGCAGGGTCCGGTGGCCCTTCCAGGCGTTCCACCGGCTGGCGACCAGGAATGTCAACGGGCCGTCGCGGCCGTCCAGGTCAACCACGCGGTCGGGCTCCGGTGTGGCGTTGGCGACCACGGTGGTGCGCGCCCGCAGTGGCTCCGGCAGGGTGTCGCGGACCGGCCCGGAGATGGCGACCATGGTGTCGCACGCGCGAGCCAGGCGGCCGAGGATTCGGGTGTCGCCCGGAGACCAGATCTCCTGGACGTGGCCGACGACCCGCGGCACGCCGGCGGACCGCGCGGCGGGGGCGGCGAGGAACGCCGCGCTGGTGGTGCAGTAGACCATGGCCGGCCTCGCGCGACGCAGCTCAAGGGTCAGGTGGGCAGTCCGGCGGGCCAGTGCAAGGAGGGCGCGGGGGCGGCGGTAGGCGCGGCGCAGGACCGGCAGGTCGACGTGGCGGACCCGGCCCCCCCGCCGTTCCAGCGCGACGCAGAGCGGGTTGGCGCCGTGCGGCAGGTCGGTCGGGAGCCAGAGCTCGGCGCGGGCCCGGTCCGGGCCGGGCAGGGCGTCGAAGAGGTCCAGCACGACGCGGTCCGCGCCGTACATCTCATCCGACGTGTGCAGGAAGACCAGGCCGTCGCGCGGCACCGGGCGTGCCCCCTTCTCTCGCCGCTCGGGCGGTCAGCGGACCGAGGCCGGCACGGTTGCGCCGGGGTTGTCGGCGACCCACGCGGCGACCCGGTCGTGGCGGACCGCCCGCCACAGGGCCGCGCCGCGCTGCCGGTCCAGGTAGACCACGCTCTGGGCCCCCTCGCGGCCGAGCCCGGCCAGCGGGACGGTCAGGAACTCGACGTCGCCGGTGCGCAGGCCGCGCAACGAGAGCGCGAGGCCGCGCATGTCGCCGGTCGACCACTCCGCGTCGACGGTGAGGTTGCGGCTGAGGA
>JBIOUF010000149.1:0-9392 GCA_044866695.1 Nocardioidaceae bacterium
CGCCGGCTGGCGTCCAAGGCACAGATCCTCGCCCTCCGCGTCCAGCAACACGGCGTCTGCGCCATCACCGGCTGCGACCGACCCGCCCGCTGGTGCGAAGCCCACCACTGGCGACAGTCCTGGGCCACCGGCGGCACCACCAACCTCGCCGACCTCGCCCTGATCTGCCCCCGCCACCACACCCTCGCCCACCGCCACGGGACGACCATGACACCCGCCCACAACGGCACGTTCCAGCTCCACCGACGCACCTGAGCGTCCGGCCCGCCATTACCGCTCGTTGATGAGCCGGCTGGCCCCTAGCTCCCAGGACGGGTGCCCGTGGATCGCCGTTGCCTGGGCGGCGATAGGCCCGTCCTGAGCCACCTCCAGTGACGGCGGCCACGAGCGCGAGCCGAATGCGCGCCGAGGCAGCATCGGCGGACGCAGAGCCGAATCCGCCCCGCGGTCAGGTGGTCAACGAGGTGGCACACGATCGACGAGCTTGCGCGACGGCGCTATCGGTCTCGGATGGCCTCGAGCAGCTGGTCGAGAGCGTCGATTCGTATTGCCGCGTGGGCTGCGGCGGGGTGGGATTCGTTGACATGGCCCCACGGTCCACGTCCGAGGAGTACGCCGGTAAGTCCGACTGCCTGGGCAGGGAGGATGTCGTTCTCGAACCTGTCACCGACATAGGCCGTCGCTTCAGCGGTGAGGTCGTGCCGAGAGATGAGCTGCTCGAAGAAGGCCACGTCCGGCTTCTCGGCACCCAGATCGTCCGACGTGCTGATGAAGTCGGCAGGTAGGTCCAGCTCGCGAATCAGCACCCCCGCGCGGGCGGTCTGGTTGCCCGCGATCCCGACGGTGTAGCCCGCTGCTCGCAGCGCCTCCAGGCAGGGTCGGACGTCGGGGTAGAGGTCCCGCGCGTCGAAGGACTCACCGAGCCCAGCCGCTAGCCGCTTCCTCCGCTCGGTGGCCAGGTCGAAGCCGGGCTGGAAATGCTGGAACACCTGACGGTAGGCCTCGCCCCGGGCGATCACCGCGCCGAACACGGCGGAGAAGGTGTGTCGAGGAACCCCCAGCCAGTCCGCCCACGTGCGGTACTCGGTCGACTCGTCGACGAGGACCTCGCCGACGTCGAAGACGACGCTTCGGATGCGCGGCACCCTGCTCCCCATCCTTCCCGAGGCGCGAGCCAGAAGCAGACGGCCGGCTCGTCGTCGCCCGGACCGGCCCGCCGGCGAGCGACCTCCCTGCCGTACTTGGGCGAGACACGTCAAGGTCCAGGTCAGAGGCCCGCTCTCGATGGTGGCAGGTGCAGGATTCGAACCTGCGTAGGCATACGCCGACGGATTTACAGTCCGCTTCCATTGGCCGCTCGGACAACCTGCCGTTGCCGCGCCTGCCAGGTTGAGCCGGACGCGGCGAGACGTCAGGATAGCGCAGCACGCACAGTCGCCGAGCATCCGGGAGGACGAGGCAGGATGGCCGACTCGTCGTTCGACATCGTCAGCAAGATCGACCGGCAGGAGGTCGACAACGCGCTCAGCCAGGCGGCCCGCGAGGTCGCCCAGCGCTACGACTTCAAGGGCACCGGCGCGAGCATCAGGTGGCAGGGCGAGAAGGCGATCGAGATCTCCGCCAACGCCGAGGAGCGAGCCAAGGCGGTGCTCGATGTGTTCAAAGAGAAGCTGGTCAAGCGGCAGCAGTCGCTGAAGATCCTGGACGCCGGGGAGCCGCGGCAGTCGGGCCGGGAGACGAAGATCGCGGTCGGGCTCAAGGAGGGCATCTCCCAGGACCAGGCGAAGAAGGTCGGCAAGCTGATCCGCGACGAGGGCCCGAAGGGGGTCCGGGTCCAGGTGCAGGGCGACGAGCTGCGCGTGTCCAGCAAGAAGCGCGACGACCTCCAGGCGGTCATCGCGCTGGTCAAGCAGCAGGACTACGACTTCGCGGTGCAGTTCACCAACTACCGCTGAGCGCCGGCGCGGTTCGCGTCTCGGCGGGTGGAAGTGCGGGGAAAAGCCCGGCGAAGACCGGCACCGGCCGGTACGGTGCGCCGGTGCACCCACGTCGTACGCCGGCAGTGCTGGCGGTCGTACTGGCCGTCTGCGTGCTGCTCACCGGATGGCAGACCCCCGGCAGCGCCCTACCTTCGGCCGACCAGCCCGCCGGCACGGCCGCTCGGGCGAGCCGGCCGAACGTCGTCCTCATCGTCACCGACGACCAGACCCTGGCCGACATGCGGGCGCTGCCTCGCACCCGGTCGTTCTTCGGCGACCGCGGGGCCGTGTTCAGCCGCGCGTTCTCGCAGTTCCCCCTGTGCTGCCCGGCGCGCGCCACGCTGCTGACCGGCCAGCTCGCCCACAACTCGCGGGTCCAGTCCAACCGACCGCCACGGGGCGGGTTCACCGCGCTGGACGCCCGGGAGACCCTTCCGGTGTGGCTGCGGCGGGCCGGCTACCGGACGGCACAGGTCGGCAAGTACCTCAACGGCTACCCGCTGCCCGGACAGAAGCGGCACGTGCCCCGGGGCTGGACCGACTGGCGCGCGCCGGTGCAGAACGTCTACGACTACTCGATGTTCCTGGTCAACCAGAACGGCGCGCTCCGCCACCACCGCGGCTACCAGGCTCGCTGGGTCCAGACCCAGGTGTCGGACCTGGTCCGCAGGTACGCCCGGTCGGACCGGCCGTTCTTCATCTGGGCGAACTTCCTCGCCCCGCACAGCGGGCACCCTCTCGAGTCGGACGACCCGATCCGCCGGATCGGCCCGGAAGGGGTGACGACCCCGGCGGTCGAAGCGCGGTTCCGAAACACCATGCGCTCCGTGCGGCTGCCGGCGAAGCCGAGCCTGCACGAGCGAAACCTCGACGACAAGGGGTTCCGAGGCGTGCCTCAGGGCGAGTTCCGCACGCTGCCGCCGAGCCAGAGGTGGCAGCTGCAGGAGCTCTACACCCAGCGGTTGGAGTCCCTGCGGTCCGTGGACGTGGCAGTCGCGGGGATCCTCGCGTCGCTGCGTGCCACCGGCCGGCTCGGCAACACGCTGGTCGTGTTCACCTCCGACAACGGCTACTTCGTCGGGGAACACCGGCTGGTCGGCAAGATGCTGCCCTACGAGGAGTCCGTGCGCGTGCCGCTGATGATGGCCGGCCCAGGTGTCCCCCCCGGGGTACGCCGCCACCAGCTGGTCGGCCTGGTCGACATCCCTCCGACGGTCCTGCAGGTCGCGCAGGCGAGGGCCCGGCGGGTGCAGGACGGGGCGTCCCTGCTGCCCTTGGCGGCCAGCTCGACGGTCGGGGCGGACCGGTCCCTGCTGCTCGAGGGCGAGGTACGGCGCCGCGGCCAGGCGCGCCTCTACACCGCCGTGCGCACCAGCGACGACAAGGTGCTGATCCGCTGGCGCAGCGGCCTGGAGGAGGTCTACGACCTCGCGAGGGACCCCTACCAGCTGCGCGGCGAGGCCTCCCCCGCCGAGGCGGCGCGGAGACCGGCGCTACGCCGGCTCCTGCGGGCGATGCAGAGCTGCCGCGGCTACCGGGCCTGCTCGGGCCTGTCCGGGTAATGGCCGGAGCTCGAGCACAACCGTCACAGGATGCGCCGAGCGCCGGCGCCCGCCCGCTCAGCCACCGTTGGCGGTCAGCCGGGCGAGGTGCTCCACGGCCCAGGCGTAGCCGTGGATGCCGGCGCCGCAGATGACCACGGACGCGACAGCGGAGACGTAGGAGAAACGCCGGAACTCCTCGCGGGCGTGGATGTTCGACAGGTGCACCTCGGCCACCGGGATCCCGGCGGCGGCAAGCGCGTCTCGGAGGGCGACCGAGGTGTGGCCGAGCCCCGCCGGGTTGACGACTATGCCCGCACAGGTGCCCCCGGCGGCGTGGATCTCGTCGATGAGCACTCCCTCGTGGTTGCTCTGGACGGCACGCACCTCCAGCCCGAGCTCGGCGGCCCGGTCGGAGGCCAGCCTCTCGGCGTCGGCCAGGGTGTCGCTGCCGTAGACGGCGGGCTCGCGGGTCCCGAGGATGTCGAGGTTCGGACCGTTGAGCAGCAGCAGCCGCCGGCGCGCAGTCACAGCCGCAGCCTAGTAGCGTGGTCCGCGCTGAGCGCCCGCGCGGCATCGAGCAGGGCGGGCAGCACGGTCCGCGCGACGACGCGCGCCGGCTCGTGGGTGGGGGCTCATGCCGGCACCGCCTTCTTCTCGTGGTCCCGCAGGTCGAAGCACCGGTGGGCGTAGACCCCCGGGGTCACTACCCTCGGGGTCGATGGCCCCGCGCGGTGAGTCAAGGTCGGCATTGGTCAGACCTTTCTTGTCGCGTGGAGATTATCCAGCACTACGGCCAGGCCCTGGCCGACCCCGATGCAGATCGCCGCGACGCCGTACCGGGCGTCCTTCTCCCGTAGCACCTTGGCGAGCGTGCCGAGGATGCGCCCGCCGGACGCACCCAGCGGGTGACCGATCGCGATGGCCCCGCCGCGGCAGTTGACGATCCCCGGGTCGACCCCCCACGCGTCGACGCAGGCCAGCGACTGTACGGCGAACGCCTCGTTGAGCTCCACCGCGCCGACGTCGGCCCAGCCGATGCCGGCCCGCCTCAGCGCGCCGTTTGCCGCCTCGACCGGGGCGATGCCGAACAGCTGGGGCTCCAGCGCGTAGGCACCACGCCCGGCGATCCGGGCCTGGGGATCCAGGCCGTGCTCGGCACCGGCGGCCTCCGAGCCGAGCAGCAGCGCGGACGCCCCGTCGTTGAGCGGAGACGCGTTGCCGGCGGTGATCCGGCCGTTCTTGCGGAACACCGGCTCGAGCCCGGCGAGCGCCTCGGCGGTGCTGCCCGGACGGATGCTCTCGTCACGGGTCAGCCCCTCGGCGCCCGGCACCGGCACCACCAGGTCGTCGTAGAAGCCGTCCTCCCAGGCCGCATGCGCCAGCTGGTGGCTGCGGGCGGCGAACCGGTCCTGTCGCTCCCGGGAGATGGAGTGCCGGTCCGCCAGGATCTCGTTGCCCTCCCCGAGCGACACCGTCCACTCCGCGGGCATGCGCTGGTTGACCAGTCGCCACCCGAGCGTCGTCGACACCGCGGTGACGTCCTGGGCGGGGAACGCCCGGCTCGGCTTCGGCAGCACCCAAGGCGCGCGGGTCATGGACTCCACGCCGCCGGCCACCACCAGGTCGGCGTCGCCGGTCTCGACCTGGCGGGAGGCGCCCATCGCGGCGTCCAGGCTGGAGCCGCACAGCCGGTTCACGGTGCTCGCCGGGACCCCGACCCCGAACCCGGCCAGCAGCGCGGCCATCCGGCCGACGTTGCGGTTGTCCTCGCCGGCCCCGTTGGCGTTGCCGAGCACCACCTCGTCCACCCCGGCCGGGTCGATCCCGGTCCGCTCGACCAGGCCGGTGAGGGCGGCGGCGGCGAGGTCGTCGGCGCGGATGCCGGACAGGGCACCGTTGAACCGACCGAACGGGGTCCGCACCCCGGCATACAGGAAGGCGCTGCGCATCCATGACTCCTAGGCGCTCTGCGAACACTTTTGCGCTGAGAGAACGATGGCACCTCCACCGCCTCGCGGCAGGCCGACGTACCCGGCTGGGCGCCTGCCGCCGCTGCGGCTGGGCGGGTGGGTCGAGGGGGCCGTTCAGGGGGTGGTGAGGCTGCGCCGGACGTGGTCGGCGCCCTCACCATGCAGCCGGGGCAGCGCCGCGGCGTCGCGACCGGTGAGGAGCAGGAGCAGGACGCTCATGGGCGCTTCGGCCGCGGCGCCCTCCCCCCGAGACCAGGCCGCGTCGGTGGCGGCCAGCCGGGCGCCGGCGTACCTCCTGGTCGACGGGAAGGCCCGGCGCAGGTGCCACGGGGCCGCCCAGACCCGGCTGGCCGAGACCGCGGCGGCGTCGGCCGGCACCGGGTAGTCCAGGCCGAGCGGTACGGCGACGTCCATGCCGTGGACCAGGATGTCGGTGAGCACCTCGACGTCGCCGATGACGGCCGGGCGCCGTCGCACGCCCACCAGGGCCCGGATCTCCTCGACCAGCTCCTCGGTGGGCCGTCGCCCGTGCCGGACGGCCAGCTCGGTGGTCGCCCGGTCCAGGCTCCCGCGGGCGCGGACCATGGCGGCGACGACCGCAGAGACCGACGTCGTGTACTGAGACGCCAGGTGTCCGGCGACGTCCCGCACGGTCCAGCCCTCGCACAGCGACGGCTCTCGCCACTGCTCGTCTGCGAGCCCTGACAACAGGTCCGCGACCACGCGCCGCTGCGCGTCCACGACGTCCCACACGTACTCAGGGTTCATCGGACCTCCTCGGGGGCGGGGGCGGACCCGGCGGCGACCAGCGCGGTGAGCAGCGCCTCCAGCTGCGGGTACGGGTCGAACGACGGGTCCGGGCGGGCCAGCTGGTGCAGCACCAGGCCGGTCCACAGGTTCTGCACGACCCAGGTGTGCAGCTCCGGCGAGCGGGAGCCCAGGCGACGCAGCCGGTCGGGCAGGCCGCCGCCGACCCGGCGCCCGGCCTCGCGGAGCACTGCCTGGAGCGACGGGCTGCGGGCACCCTCCACCAGGACCACGTAGCGGGCCAGCGTCAGCGTGCGGTTCGCCCCGACGGCGAGATGGGCCAGGTCGGCGAGCGCCCGGGCCAGCTCCGCCGCGGTGGCGGCTTCGAGGCGAGCGGCCTGCGCGACCACCTCGTTCTCGCGGGTCGCGAACCTGGTGACGACGCCCGCCAGGAGCGCGTCACGGGTGCGGAAGTAGTTCGACGTCGACCCTGGCGGACAGCCGGCCGCCTCGTCGACCGCGCGGTGGGTCAGGCCGCGGGCGCCGTGTCGGCCGAGGACCTCGATCGCCGCGTCGAGCAGGGTGGTGCGCCGGTCGGCCACAGCCAGACACTACACCCGTAGTGACGAGTTGGAGCAAGCTCCTTGGGCGTCCTACAATGATTTACTTGGACGTCCTACTAAATGAGGTTCTCCCTGCCATGACCGACCTGCACAAGCCCGTCCACCCGGTCCGGCTGGTGACCGCCTCCAGCCTCTTCGACGGGCACGACGCGTCGATCAACATCATGCGCCGGATCCTGCAGAGCCAGGGCGCCGAGGTGGTGCACCTGGGCCACAACCGGTCCGTGGCGGAGGTCGTGGACGCGGCCCTCGACGAGGACGTGCAGGGCGTCGCCGTCTCCTCCTACCAGGGCGGGCACGTGGAGTACTTCGAGTACCTCGTCCACTCGCTGGCGGAGCAGGGCGCAGGCCACGTCAAGGTGTACGGCGGGGGTGGCGGCGTGATCGTCCCCCGTGAGATCGCCCGGCTGCGAGAGGCAGGTGTGCGGATCTTCTCTCCGGAGGACGGCCAGCGGCTCGGCCTCGCCGCGATGGTCAACACCATCATCGCCGCCTGTGACGTCGACCTCTGGGCGGCCTCGCGGCCGACCGCCGACGCCGTTCTGGCCGGGGACCGGCTGGCCGTCGCCCGCGCCATCACCGGCGCCGAGCAGGGCCGGCTGCCCGACGACCTGCGCGGCCGCGTGCGGGAGGCGGCCGCGGCACGGCGCACCCCCGTGCTCGGCATCACCGGCACGGGCGGGTCGGGCAAGTCCTCGCTCACCGACGAGCTGGTGCGGCGGTTCCGCGTCGACCAGCAGGACAAGCTCCGGATCGCAGTGGTGGCGGTCGATCCCACCCGGCGCAGGGGCGGCGGCGCGCTGCTCGGCGACCGGATCCGGATGAACTCCCTGACCGGCGGGCGCACCTACTTCCGCTCGCTGGCCACCCGCGGCGCGCACGAGCTGCCGGAGAGCCTGCACGATGTCATCGACCTGCTGAAGGCGGCCGGCCACGACCTGGTGATCGTGGAGACGCCGGGCATCGGGCAGGGCGACGCGGCCGTGGTGCCGTACGTCGACGCGTCGCTGTACGTCATGACTCCCGAGTACGGCGCCGCGTCCCAGCTGGAGAAGATCGACATGCTCGACTTCGCCGACGTCGTGGCGGTCAACAAGTTCGAGCGGCGCGGGGCGGCCGACGCGCAGCGCGACGTGGCCCGTCAGCTGGTCCGCAACCGCGAGGCGTTCGGAGCCCGACCGGAGGAGATGCCGGTGTTCGGCACCTCGGCGGCCACCTTCGACGACGACGGGGTCACCGCGCTGTACCAGCACCTGCGCGACCTCCTGGCGGAGCGAGGGCTCCCCGTCCAGGAAGGCACGCTCCCCACGGTGACCGTCCGCGCGTCCACGCGCATCTCCAGGCTGGTGCCCACCGGCCGGGTCCGGTACCTGTCCGAGATCGCCGACAGCGTGCGTGCCTACCACGCCGACACCGAGCGGCTCGCCGAGGCCGCGCGCACCGCCCAGCGGCTCGCCGACGTGCGCGCCGACCTGGAGGGGGCGGGTCACGACACCAGCGGCGTGGTGGAGCTGCTGGCGAAGGTCGACGTGCCCGACTCGGTCCGCCGTCAGCTCGAGGGGTGGCCGGCGGTGGTCGCGTCGTACTCCGGTGACGAGCAGGTGGTCCGCGTGCGGGACCGCGAGATCCGCACCGCGCTCACCAAGGAGTCCTTGTCGGGCAACAAGATCCCCCGCGTGGCGCTGCCCCGGCACACCGACCACGGCGAGCTCGTGCGCTACCTGCGCCGGGAGAACCTGCCCGGCTCGTTCCCGTTCACCGCAGGCGTCTTCGCTTTCAAGCGGGAGGACGAGGACCCGGCGCGGATGTTCGCCGGCGAGGGCGACCCGTTCCGCACGAACCGGCGGTTCAAGCTGCTCTCCGAGGGCCACCCGGCCACCCGGCTGTCCACGGCGTTCGACTCGGTGACCCTCTACGGCCGCGACCCCGACCCGCGTCCCGACGTGTACGGCAAGGTCGGCACCTCCGGCGTCTCGGTGGCGACCCTGGACGACATGAAGGCGCTCTACGACGGCTTCGACCTGGTCTCACCGACCACGAGTGTCTCGATGACCATAAACGGGCCGGCCCCCACGGTGCTGGCGTTCTTCCTCAACACCGCAATCGACCAGCAGGTCGACCGCTTCCGCCAGGAGGAGGGCCGCGAACCCACCGAGGCGGAGCGGGACGAGCTTGCGGCGTACGCGCTGGCCAACGTCCGCGGCACCGTGCAGGCCGACATCCTCAAGGAGGACCAGGGCCAGAACACCTGCCTGTTCTCCACCGAGTTCTCCCTGCGGATGATGGCCGACATCCAGGAGTGGTTCATCGAGCACGGGGTGCGCAACTTCTACTCGGTTTCCATCTCCGGCTATCACATCGCCGAAGCGGGGGCGAACCCGCTCAGCCAGCTCGCCTTCACCCTGGCCAACGGGTTCACCTACGTCGAGGCGTACCTCGCCCGCGGCATGCACATCGACGACTTCGCGCCCAACCTGTCGTTCTTCTTCTCCAGCGGCATGGATCCCGAGTACACCGTCCTCGGCCGGG